>NZ_CP151837.1:1534714-1841657 GCF_046736275.1 Luteolibacter sp. AS25 | reverse complement strand
TGAAGCCTCCCAAAACAAATACTTGGTTCCTGACTAGGAGTTTCTACGTCTGCGGAAGCAGAACAAGAGGGATGATGAGATCAAAAGAAGGCTTGAAGATACCTCCGGGATT
Organism: Luteolibacter sp. AS25; assembly: GCF_046736275.1. Lineage (GTDB taxonomy): Bacteria > Verrucomicrobiota > Verrucomicrobiia > Verrucomicrobiales > Akkermansiaceae > Luteolibacter. The sequence goes on along the minus strand of NZ_CP151837.1, from coordinate 1,841,545 downwards.
GATCCGGTAATGCGGATGTTATCTACCGCGAATGAAGTTTTCGAGACGACCTGAAGCTTGTTGATCGACGTAAGACCAAGCTCTGCGGCCGTGTAAAAACGGGTTTCATTTGCGTTCCCATTTCCATAAACAATCGAGGTATCACCTTGGATTGCGCTTCCGGATATCGTTTTGCTGATCGATCCATCCGAGAATATAAAGGATATGTCACCCTGTTTCTCAAGATCGATGAAGGTGAGACGGAGGCTATCGATGGTTACGTTAGTATCAGGGTTGAAGTCAAATGTGACGGTGCCACCAGTGGCGTCGTCGTCGACCATCTTATAAGGATTGTCGATGGAGTTGCCAGTAGTTGTGAATCCGTTGTTCTCTTGAATGATGATGATGTTACCGAGATCCTGGGTCTTGACGTTTCCTCTGGTGTTGGGGATTAGATCAGGATCAGAAGTATTGGCTGCTGTCTGGGGATCCAGTGTGTCGAAGATGACCGCTTTAGTAAGAGAGGATGTCGGTGGAGTGACCGTGATGCGCGGCGAGTAATAGAGCATTGTGCCGTACGCATCTGGATCGACGATGTCTCCGTGACTATAGTCCTGCAGTGCTTCATCAAAGGTGATTGCGGAACTGAATGACTGACCGGTAGCGGAGAGGCAAAGACCGCCGAGCACAAAGCTTCCGGCAATCATTCCACGTAGATGTGTAGGCGCGAGTGCACCAAAATTTATTTGGGGGAACATGTCGTTGGGGGGGTGATTTATACGGTTCTACGCCGCATAAATGGTGTGGGGGGGAGTCGAGGAATTTGATTTCCTTCGACGTGCGAGGCTAACCCTGCTGTCGGGGGGATGACAGTAGTTAGCGTTTTTACTACCTCATATATTTCGTAACTAACTTACAGCTAGGTAGTTATTCTCTTCATTGTCCGTAACTTAAATGAAAATTGAATGTCGTGAAATCTTACGGTATCTACAGAATTCGTGAGAGATACCCAGACCCTAACGTTTCAGCTATGCCCTCTAAAATATGACAGAAGCGGATGTGGCCTTCTACGGCGACAGCTTTGGCCGATTTGTATTCTAGGCATTCATTCCTCGATGAAAGCGACGGGCGAGGGCAGCTGGGAAGATTTCTCCAAAACGCTGGGGGCAACTATACTAGTTGGCCGGTTTGGCCTGAAGCGAACCCAAGTTTGAAGAATTCGAGAGCTCAAATTTTGTAGATTTGATAGGGTAGGATGATCTTTTAAAAAAACAAAAGCCTCAGAGCGAACTCTGAGGCTTTGAAAGATGGTGGAGGCGAGGGGAGTCGAACCCCTGTCCGAAACGCCATCTGCGAAGGCATCTACACGTTTAGCGGATCATCTAAAATTTTCGGATACGCTGGGCCGACCCGCCGCGTTGCATATCCTAGAAACCTGTTTGATCTCACCAAGGCGCCCGGTTACCCGGCTCCAAGGCCAGCCTGCTAAGTGTCACCTTGCCCCCTAACAGACATCAGGGGTTTGGTGTTGCTGTCAATTAAGCAGCAAGTGCTAGCTCGTTAGAGTCTGCATTTATATGTTTTGAACGGCTTTTTTAAGAGGCCAACCGATCAACCTCTACGTGCAGCCAGCGCGTCAAACATTCCGTCGAAACCAGAACGCCCCCGTTCGCTAAGCGAGCTTTAGTATAAGTTGGCGGCAGATTTATTCAAAGGAAATTCTGTGGTGCTTCGAAATGAGCTCCATTGTCCGATCTGAAGTTCTTAACGTTTCAAGACCACACGATGGTGGGCCTTGCCATCGCGGAGGTGTTGGAGTCCTTCGTTTACCTTATCCATCGGGAAAGTTTCAGTGATAGGAGCGATTTTGTGACGAGCGCAGAACTCAAGCATTTGAGCGACGGTTGCTGGAGAGCCTAGAGGTGAGCCGGAAACGGTTTTTCTCCCTTGAATCAAGGAGAATGCCTCTACAGGAATCGCTTCAAGCACGGCGCCGACGAAGTGAAGTTTCCCATCCGGACCCAGGACTTTGATGAATGAAGCCCAATCGAGCGGTGCGTTCGTGGTGACCATGATGAAATCAAGCTGGCCTTCGATTTTTGCAAGCTCATCGGAATCCGTGCTATCCACGACATTGTGGGCCCCCAGTTTTTTAAGTGACTCCTCCTTATCCTTGCTGGAGGTGAAGGCGGTTACTTCGCAGCCCCACGCTCTTAGAAACTGCACAGCCAGATGTCCGAGCCCACCGATTCCGACGACGCCCACTTTATCGGTGGGTTTTACTCCGAAGTCTGAGATTGGAGCAAATACTGTGATGCCACCGCAGAAAAGCGGACCTGAGGTTTCGGGATCAAGGGTGTCCGGTAGTTTTACAGCCCACTCCCAGTTCGCACGAACTTTGTCAGCAAAGCCGCCGTGCCTTCCGACGATCATATGATCGGAATCCGGGCAAAGCTGCTGTCTTCCGGAAAGGCAGGGTTCACAGGAAAGGCAGCTGCCAGCGATCCAACCGAGTCCAACGCGGTCACCCACGGAGAGACCTTTTACCTGTTCCCCGACCTTTTCGATGATGCCAATAGCCTCATGTCCAGGGACAAGCGGGTATTCGGTCATGCCCCAATCGTTGTCGATCATTGAGAGATCCGAGTGGCAGATTCCACAGGACTCCACGCTTACCTGAACTTGTTCTGGCTTAAGGGGACCGGGATCAAATTCGAATTCCTCAAGCTTACCGCCCTTTTCTTTTACTGCCCATGCATGAAATTTTTCGCTCATGGGTGAACATGCGGGTGTTTGAGCAATGTGCAAATTGGTTCCTGTGGTTTTTCAAATTGCGTAAAAAAGGCTGATCAAATATCGTCCGCGCAACATGTCCGAGCATTCATTTACTGAGACTACGAGTACTGGTTGGCTTGGCCGATTGGGTGGCGCTTTCAAGGGTATCCTAGTTGGAATCGTCCTTATTATAATCGCCGTTCCAGTGTTGTTTATCAACGAGGGGCGGGCGGTGAAAACGCGGAAAACGCTTGAGGAAGGGGAGAAAACATTTGTCAGTATTTCCGCGGATGAGGTCAATCCGGCCAATGATGGTAGGCTCGTCTATCTCACTGGTCCGGCAATTTCCGAGGATAAACTTTCGGATCAGCAGTTCGGAATCAACAGTGAAGCCCTGCGGCTCAGGCGCGTTGTCGAGATGTATCAGTGGAAGGAGAATACCCAATCCGAGACCAGGAAAAAGCTTGGTGGCGGTGAGGAGACAGTGACGACCTACGATTACGTGCAAGGATGGAACAAGGGTCGGATTGATTCATCACGTTTCAAGCAGCAAGCGGGTCACCTGAACCCCGAGATGCAGGTAAGCGGCTCAGAGTGGATTGCCGACCCGATTAATGTTGGCGCCTTCGAGCTCTCACCGCGTTTAGCCTCCGGAATCGATAATTTCAGCAGCGTCAGCTTCGATGCCACGCAGGAATTTCCCGATGAAATACTTGGTAAAAAAGCCACAGTCAGTGGCGGTATAATCTATCTCGGAAGCGATACAAATGCGCCGACCTTGGGAGATTTGAGGATCAGCTTTGAGGAAGCTCTGCCGGGAGATGTCAGCATTATTTCCAGACAACGCGGCAACAGTTTCGAGCCGTTCGTGGGCAAGGCTGGAGGTAGCATCGATATTTTGGAGACTGGTGACAAGAGTGCGGAAGAGATGTTTATCTCTGCTCACGAGAGCAACAAAATCATGACATGGATCCTGCGGGCTCTAGGCGTTTTCCTGATGTTCTTCGGCTTTTCCGCCATCTTTCGCCCGCTTTCGGTTGTCGCGGACGTGGTGCCCTTCATCGGAAATATCGTCGGGGTGGGGACCAATCTTGTTGCCATCCTGCTAGCTCTTCCCATCTCACTGGTGATAATTTCCTTTGCTTGGATCTATTACCGACCGCTGATTGGTATACCTTTGCTAGTCCTGGCGGTAGGTGGTTTTGCGTTCCTGATCTGGAAACTAATTGCGCAGAAGAAATCGGATGTGATTGCCGTGTAGAACGACGGTCTGGCACCGCGTCTTTAATCGGCAATTGGCTGTAGGCCCAAACTCTTCCGCTTTGATGCATCGCCCGGATTGTGCTGTTCCCAGTAATACACGTTCATCAGGCGTTTATTTAGGGTAGCGGTTGTTTTCTGGTCACCGATATTTTCCGTCCAGCCCCGGATGATATGCGGGAACTTTGTGTCGAAACGAATGGAGAGGGTTCTCTTGAGCGATGGATAAGTGATTGTGTAGATTGAATCCTTTCCTCCGGCCTTCAGTTCGGCCTTTGCTGGGGTGGTCTGAACTGGTTGATGATTGAAACGGGTGAATACTGCTCCGGGAATCATGCTGATATTTCCGGTCGGCAATTCCTTGGGGTTCAGGCGTAGGGTGATCCAGATTCCGTCCTCCGTATGGGTTTCCGGGATCGTCAATTCCTGGTCACCTTCGTCTTCAAAGTAGGACCGCAGTTCAATATGCCACTCATTTCCTACCAGGTTCGCCTGTTGGAAGGATTGGCCGCACCAGTCCTGAACGCTGGTGGATGTTTTCAGAGCGAACGGGAACTTCTCCACGTCGATCGGCCGGAATGTGCTGGTCATGGTCCGGTATGAGTAGAGTCCGGTATTGAAGGTCGTCAGAGCATTGAGCTTCAGAACATCAGTTGTGGGCTCACCACCGTTTTCGTTTTTCACCTGCTTCTCCGTGAGAAATGGTTCAGTGACATAGACAAGCTCCGCGTGACCCGGATGGTTGCTACCATAACGGCTCTGGGAAAGGGTGTAGGAGGAGATTTCAGCTCCATTGAACCAGAAGTCCTGTATTGGACCGGCAGCCGCACTATGGGCAAGAAATACGGAAAGTATTTTGAGGAAAGGCTTCATGATTGGGCAAATTAGCACCGCGCGGCTTTTTTACCAGCTGGAGAAATACCCCTTGCGGATAACAGGAGCGGTGGAACCATGGCGAACAATGAGAAACACGATATTCGGATTGGTAGGAGCTAGCTTGCTTTCGGTTAGCTGCCAGAAGGAAATGAAACAGGAAACCGGGGCAGCTGAATCCAAAAATGAAGGGCGTGATCTGGTTATGGAATCAATCCAGGCACACGGTGGTGCCAAGAAATGGTATGACAACGGTCAACTCCAGTTCCGTTGGGTCTATCACATGGAAGACCGTGGACCGGAAGCAGTTGTGGATACGTTGCAGACAGTGGATACCAAAACCCTTGCCAACGTGCATGAGGTGGCAGGGCGCGATATCAGCTTTGGTATGAATAAGGATGGGGAATATTGGATTAATCCTGCCGACGCGGAATTTGCTCCGCCTTACCGCTTCTGGTCACTTACACCTTATTATTTCATCGGTATTCCCTTCGTCTTCAACGATGAGAACGCCATGTTCGAAAAACTTGATGAACAGAAGGAATTCGAAGGGAAACAATACGATCAGGTGAAAATCACCTACACCCAGGATGCCGGCGACTCGCCGGATGATTATTATGTGCTGCTCATCGATCCAGAGACCAAGGTGACCCGCGGTGCATATTATATTGTTACCAACACACTACTCGGTCGTGATAATGTAGGTCCCGAAAAATTCATTACCCTCGACAACCTGAAGGATGTCAGTGGGGTGAAACTTTCCTCAGGCCACCGCACTTTCGACATGACTGATGGCAAAATCGGCGAGCAAATGCGCTATACTGAAGTTAGCGAAGTTAAATTCCTTCCCGAAGGGACAGTGGATCTTTCAATTCCTGAATAAACTTTAAGTTTGAGCAAAAAAGGGCGGGCAACAATGCCCGCCCTTTTTTATTAATCAGTTTGTGTAGCTAGAGACGCGGAGGGCTTCTCAAACCACGCCATTAGAAACTTTAGGCTGCCGCGTCGTTGCAATCAGCGAGCGCAATCTTCGTAAGTTTCTTATCCGCTGCACCTTCTTCGTCCAGAGTAGTCTGGAGGAGATCGACGATTTCCTTGTAGCCGAGGCGTTTCGCGAAGGCCCTGAGCGAGCCGTAGGTGGCGATCTCATAGTGTTCCACCTTTTGTGCAGCACAGATCAAAGCCGCATCAAGCGCCTCGGATCCTTCGAAGTCTTCCTTGATCTCGTCTGCTTCCGAAAGCAGACCTTCCATAGCATCACACTTTTTAGCACGTGCGGTGAGGTCGAGATGTTTGAAGACCTCCTTAAGGCGATCCACGTGTCCTTTTGTTTCCTCGAGATGGGACTCGAATGCTTCCTTCAGATTAGGATCGGTGGCCGCTTTCGCCATTTTAGGCAAAGCCTTCACCAAATGTTTTTCCGCCCAAAGAATGTCGCGGAGTTGTTCGACGAGTAGGCTGTGGAGTTCGTTTTTTGTAATTTTCATAGGTTGCGTTTTTCATCGGCTGATTGATTCGGCCGATGCTCCCGTTTAGCAAAAATATAGCCAGTTGGGTCCGGGTTCGCTTTATCCCTGATTTGAAAAGGCTCGAGGGGTCATTGTCTATTTGCCGGGATATCTGGAGATGGTGATGTTTTTGCATTTCGCCAGTGCTGCCGCTTGCATTGTGCACATATCCAAGGAATTCGCGCAGGTCGATCCACAGCTGGACTGATAGCAATTGTAGCATCATACTTCAGGGAGTGAATTCGTTAGCATGCCATTTCTTCCACTTCGCCAAGCGGGTGTTGCGGGATTTCTTTTTTCAGAACAACGGTCTGCTTCTAACAGGGGCGGTTGCTTATAATGCAATGCTTTCGCTGGTGCCATTGGCAGCGGTGCTAGTGGTGATTTTTTCCCAGTTCTTCGATACCGATCTGTTGATGAATGCTGTGACCACTGAGGTCGCATTGATCACGCCTGAGGCTACGCCGATGATCGTCGAAATTCTGGAGTCCTTTCTGGCGTCCAGACAGCTGGCGGGATGGATCGGTGTGATTGTGTTGCTGTTTTTCAGCACAATGGCTTTTCGGGTACTGGAGAATGCGTTTTCGATTATTTTCCACAGCAAGGCGCCGCCTTTGAAGCGGAGCTTCTGGGTTTCCGCGCTGATCCCGTATTTTTTCATCATTCTGGTGGCCGCGGGTTTGATCGTGCTGACGGCTATCACTGCCTTTGCCGAGTCCAATGTGGGGCGGACCTATGCCTTCGGAGGGCAGAGTTTCGGGCTGCAATGGTTGGCGGAGATCTTACTGCGGGCTGCAGGATTTGTAGGCTTGGTTCTGCTTTTCGCGACTCTCTACAAGGTAATGCCTGTGACAAAGATCTCCTATCGTCTAGCACTTTCAGGTGGACTCACTGCGGCTATGATGTGGGAGGTGCTGCGTGTGGTGCTGGTGGGATATTTCAACCACCTTTCGATCGTCAATGCGGTTTACGGATCAATGGCTACCACGATTATATTACTGGTCACGATGGAGGCTGCCGCTTTGATTATTTTACTGGGGGCGCAGGTGATTGCGGAGTTACAGAGAAACCGACTGATGGACCTCCCGTGGTATGTCGACTGCCCGAATCCACAGGAGAGCAAGTGGGGTAGCTAGAAAGCAGGTCGAAAATTGAATGAGAGGGAATGGGGAGTTGCCACGAGGGGGAGGCGTGGGCAGCTTCCGCGGCGTGGAAGTAGATCAGAGATGGTTCAAGGTTTTGCCCGGTGCGCTGCTATGCGCGCTTCTATGGGGTAGCGCATTTCCTTGTCTGAAAACGGTATATGGAATCTGGGAAGAGCAGGGTTTCGAGCCGGTTCTGAGTGATTACTGGTGGTTTGCCGGGGTGCGATTCACTATTGCCGGGGTGCTGCTTCTTTTGATCTCCCGTAATCCGTGGCGGGGTATAAAGAACGGGCCCAAATTAAGGCTGCTGACGATGTCTCTGACCCAAACCTACGGGCAATATCTGATGTTTTATCTGGCCGTTGCCGTGGCAAGCGGAAGTCTTACCGGCCTTCTTGCTTCCAGTGGCAGTTTTTGGTGGGTGCTGCTGGCGCCGATGCTTTCGAAAGCTCCGAACCCGAGCCGTGGGCAGTGGTATGCGCTGCTGGTGGGAGGGTTAGGAATCACCCTGGCCACCGCTGCGCCGGGGACGGGTGCGGGAAGGCCGCTTTTGGGTGCACTGCTGATGATAGCAGGGACAGGTCTGGGAGCGGTCGGAATTATTGAATTCGGGAAAATCGGAGGAGCGATTGGCGCGCGCGCGGCGACGGGCTTTTCACTAGCAGCTGGCGGTGTCTTGCTGCTGATCACCGGTGCAGGGGCGATCTCTCACATGGGAGAGCTTTTCAGGGATCCGGTGGTGATACTGATCACTTGCTGGATGAGCATCGTATCCGCGGCAGCCTTCGCGCTGTGGAATCATCTCTCAACGATCTACCCGGTGCCTCTGCTCGCAGGATACAGATTTTTGATCCCGCTGTGTGGGATGAGTGAATCTTTGCTTTTCCTGAAAGGTGAAAGCGCGGGCTGGGGACTTATTGTCGGGGCTGTCCTGGTGGCGGGCTCACTGGTGATGATGCAGCGCGCCAAAGCCCGCGATCTGGTAGGAGCGGGCGGAAAATTAAGACGCGGCTTACTGGATTGATACCTTGGTTCCTTTCCCGATGAGGGTGTGGAAGGTAGCGGCATCCCAGTTGGAAAGACGAATGCAACCGTGGCTGCCTGCCCGGCCGATGGTATCGGGGACCGGTGAACCGTGGATTCCGACTCCAGAGCGATTGAGGCCAGCCCATAGAATGCCGACCGGATTGTTCGGGCCGGGAGGAAGGTTATAGAAATCATCGGTTCTCTCACCACGGCTGAGCACACCTTCGTCATGGCGATACCATGGCCAAGGGACCGATCCGGTAATTCTCCACTCTCCGACCGGCGCCGGATGGGCGGATGAACCCGGAGTGATAGGGAAGGCTGCGAGGGTGCGGCCACCTTCGGTAACCTGGAGCATTTTCTGCTGAAGATTGACAATCACTGTCCTCGACTGAGCGGTAGCGGAGGAAGGGGCTGGATAACCGGATGGGTAGGAATGGTAGAGGAAAGGCCTGGCAGTGTTCGGCACTTTCACCGTGGTTCCCGCAGGGAGTGAGTTGAGGTTCATCCCTGGATTGAGGGATCTGAGAAAGGTCTGGGTGGTGTGGAAACGCTCCGAAAGAAGTTCAATCAAGGAGGTATAGGGCATTTTGGAGAGCTGTGATTGAGCTTCAGCTCCGGAGGCCATCTCTCCGATCACTTCCAGATCAGAGGAGCTGATGGAGTAGGAGGTGTATGACTGTATGCCGGAAAGATCGGGCATCTGGCCCTCAGGTAGGCCATTTGCTTGTCTATAAAGCACTAAAGCCTTGGTGGTGAATTCGCCTTTCTTTCCATCGATCACACCTGGTCCGAAGTTTTCGGAATCGAGGAAAATCTGTAATTTCAGTGTGTCATCCTTCGAATTTCCCGGCATCGGAAGGGAGGGCATCACGTTCGAACATCCGGTGAAACCAGCCACCAGCGCAGCACCGCAGACGCCCGTTATGAGCTTGATGAAATTTTCCATCGCGGACACTCGCGCAGGAAAAGACAGATGCCAGCGATTTTCGCAAGCTTTTAGGGGGAGGGTTGGTCCGGGTTTCTGCAATTGTTTTACGGATTCGCTTGGCAATGATTGCCTGGGCATTCTACATCCGCATGAAATGATTTTTCAGGAACCTATTGAATGGCCGGATGAAGTGGAAATGCTGGTCGACGGACTCGAAGTCGAAATGGAAGAGCGTGCTCTGAGCCGGGAGGAACGTGCGCTGATGGATATTTACGAAACCGTGCCTATCCTCGAAAGTGAGGACCGCTTGCATGAATTCTGGCAGAGCCCGATAGATCACCAGCGTGTGATTAAGTCCTTCGATCTTATTGGTGCTCAGGGGATTGTGGATCCTCTTAACGCGAGTCGCTGGTGCGGAACACGCAGTGAAGACCGCGGTGCTTATACCGAAACCGAAGCCGACTACCTCTCAACGATTGAAGAAGACCTCCCGGCAGGTATGGATGAACTTGTAGATCTAGTGCTTGAATTTATCGAAGAAGAACTGAGCTAGAGCTTCGTGATCGGAAGGGGTCAGGTGAGGCGAGTTGAGGAATCTTCGCGGACAGCCTCCTGATTCCATTACTACTGCATCGGGGGGAGGACAATCTGTGGCTTGGGTGTGAGTTTTCCTTCCCTTGGATCGGAGTCGGAATTTTTCTCATTCTCGAGGTCCTGAGCCTTCTCGGCTGCCTCGGTTTCCGTTTGCTGGTAGGGACGCTTCAGCGATACCGGATTGTATGTTATCGTCTGTTGGCCGGAAGGGGTAGAGATGGAGACACTTGTATTGATGAAGTTTTTTTCATCCTTATTTACCCGTAAGATCTCGATCCCGTTGATGTTTTTACTGTTTTCCTTGAGTATCAGCTGTTGATCGGGGCGCTCCCTTCGGGCGATCACGACCAAATAGCCATCCGACATCCGTGTGATTCCCTGAAGTTCGTAGTCCAGCGACACCTGAGGAGGGGGGATTTTTACCGTCTTCTGCTCGGAGACTCCGAACGGTTCCCTGTCGATGATTACCTCATAGTCCGAGGGATCCGGCTCCCGAGGTGGTTCAGCTTGAATCTGTGATGCGGCAAACGCCGGGGAAATCGAAGTAGTTAGAAAAAAACGGTAAACTCTATTCATCACTCATTTCCGGCCTGGTCTTAAGTAACTTGGCTGGCTTGTTCTCATAAGGTATCGAGACCTAACGGGAGTAAAGTCATTAATCTCATCGCCATTTGTGACTTTTGACCCAAGTAGGCCGGGTGGCGTCACGGCATCAGGCATGCTGCCAAGCGAATAGCTGACGCCGTGGCGGACGTTTGCTGGACAAAGCGATGATTCAGCACGATTAGAGAGTAGCTTTCCATGGAAACCGAACCTGAAGTCAGATCTCATTTGTGCGACACCCACCGCGAAGAGGTGGCTAGTATGGTCACACATGCCGTGGGGATGGCCTTCAGCGTGGGTGCGTTGGTGGCGATGCTGATGCTGGGTTGGGGAGAACCGGTTAAGGTGATTTCCGGACTCGTATTCGGGCTTTCACTGATCGTGCTGTATTCCTCTTCCACGCTATACCACATAGCGACCACGCACCGGTGGAAGGCACGTTTTCAGACATTGGATCACATTTGCATCTATCTGCTGATCGCTGGTTCCTACACACCTTTCACACTGATTACTCTCCGTGGGATTTGGGGATGGTCGATTTTCGGGGCGGTATGGGCGATGGCGATTGCCGGGATTTTCATGAAAACCCTATGGAAAGGGAGGAAGGATCACTGGCTGTCCACTGCCTTGTATCTTTTGATGGGGTGGCTCATCCTACTTGCGATTGTGCCGCTATGGAGGGAGTTACCCGCTGCCGGAATGGGTTGGCTGGTCGCCGGGGGGCTGGCTTACACACTGGGTGTGATTTTCTTTCTATGGAACCGGCTGCCGTTCAATCACGCGATCTGGCATCTTTTTGTTCTTGGCGGCAGCGTTTGCCACGTGGTTGCAGTGAGCCGATTTGTGTTCGACTGAAGAAATTGCCCGGGAAAACCGGACCGACAGGCGGAGCGGGCGTTAACTCTTTATTGGGGTTATGCGTCGAGACGTAGTGCTGCTTTTTGGGCGGCGGATTTCGCTTCAACTTTTTCATCGTCCGTGGAGGCGGTGAGGCGCATACCGACGGGTTTTGAAACTCCAAATTCCTCCATGGTGACACCATACATCACGTCCGCGCGGGCCATGGTGCGCTTGGAGTGTGTGACGATGATGAACTGGGAATTATCGATAAAGCGATCGAGAACTTTTACGAAGCGGTTGATGTTTGATTCATCAAGCGGGGCATCGAGTTCGTCCAGCACGCAGAAAGGGCTGGGCTTGATCATGTAGATGGAGAAGAGGAGTGCCACGGCTGTCATGGAGCGTTCGCCACCGGAGAGGAGGGTGATCGATTGGAGCTTTTTCCCCGGGGGTTTCGCGATGACTTCTATACCGGACTCCAGAGGGTCTGACTCGTCGAGGAGAGTGAGGTCCGCCTGGCCTTTCTCGCCGAAGAGCTCCTTGAACATATCGCGGAAGTTGATGCGGACCTGGGCAAAGGTTTCGGAGAAGCGGCGCTGTGTTTCGTCGTTGATGCGCTCGATGACGGTGAGTAGTTCGGTTTTTGAGGAAACGAGGTCGTCGTGCTGGTTGCGGAGGAAATTGTGACGTTCCTCAAGCTCGTCGTATTCCTCAATGGCATCGACGTTAACGGGGCCCATGGATTCGATTTTTCGCTTCAGTTCATGGACGAGCGTTTCCACGTGGGACCAGTTCGGCTCGCCGGGGGTATCCGCAATTTCTCCTTCTCCGGGTTTCTCCAGAGGGGCAACGACGGTGGTTTCGTCTCCTGATGCGTCCTTGAGTTTCCTGCCCTGAAGGGTGGAAAGGAGTAGGTGGGAGTCTGGCTCGAAGGAGGCGAGAGTGATTTGATGGCGGTCTTCGGTGGCGGAGATGAGGTTTTCCAAGCGGAGATCGAGCTTGGTGGCGGCGATTTCCTCGCGGCCTTTTTGTTCGTTGGTCTCGGAGAGTTGTTTGCGGGCGGCTGAGAGGATTTGCTCTGCATCCTCAATGGCTTGGAGTAGGAGGGTGCGGCCTTCTGCTTTTTCAGCGAGAGCCTGCTGGAGATCTTCCGATTCGATCTGGTGATCCTCTACCTGTGAGGCGAGAGATAGGTTTTCATCGGCTGCGGCCTGGATGCGCTGGGTGAAGCTTTCAATCTCGGTCTCGCGGCGTATGGCGATCTCGCGTAGCTCAGAGAGGCGTGCTTCCATGGGACGTTGTTGCTCTTCCGCTGCTTGCTTGGCGCGCTTCTCTACGGCTAGAGTAGTGCGAATCTCGTTAAGGGCAGCGGTAAATTCCTGCTCTGCGGTGATGGCTGCATCAGATTGGGACTGGAGGGAGCGGTTTGCGTCTTCGATGGCTTCCAAGCGCTCGCGGGCGGCGGCTAGTTCGGATTCGATGGATTGGCGTGAGTCTGCGGCTGCGTTTTCGCGTTTTTCCAGTTCGGATCGTTCCCAGCGGACGTTTTCGATGCGGGTATTGAAATTTTCTACTTCGCGCGATGCGAGGGAGAGCTGGCCCTGAAGGGTTGAGAGCTCTACTTTGTGTTTCTGGAGTCGTTCGCGGGAGATTTCCACGGCTTCGCGCTGGGTTTCCAGTTGAGACTCAAGGGTAGAGACGCGGTTGCGTGCATCGTCATCTGCGGCTTGTAGCTCCTGAACTTCTTTTTGGAGGGTGCGGACTTCATTTTGGCGTTCGAGGAGCGAGGTGGAGCCACCGGAAGAGGCTCCGCCTTGAATGGTGCCTTCGGGTGAAAGCATTTCTCCTGTGTTTGTGACGAAAGTTAAATTGGGATAATCCGAGCGGAGCTTGAGAGCTGTCTTGAGATCGGGAACGATGAGTGTTTTTTCAAGAAGCTGCTCTATGATGGCGCCGACCTGGGGTTCCGATTTCACTTTGTCCAATGCCCAAGCGGTGGCGCCGGTGGGGATGGCCTCCATCTGTGTGCCGGAGCTGGCCGGGATGAGGTCTTTTGCCAGTATAGCGGCGGTTCCGAGTTTCTTCTCGGTAAGGCGCTGGATAAGTGTTTCCGCAATGGTGGATTCCGTGACGAGGACGGTCTGGAGTTTCGCGCCAAGCGCGGCTTCGATTGCCCGGGCTGCGGAGTCGTCTGCCTGAATGAAATTGGCGAGCACGCCCTCGATGGCGGGTTTGAATTCCTTCGGTTGATCAAGACCTTTCAGTAAACTCTGGGTGCCTTTTGCAAAACCCTCACCGGAGGCGACGAGTTGGCGGACGGCATCGAGACGGGCTGAGCGCTGGGCTAGAATTTTATTGGATTCGGTGGCGGCTTTTCGTGATGAATCAAGATCGCCGCGCGTGTGTTGGAAGGAGCGCTCGGCAGTTTGGAAGTCTTCCTCTAGCTCGCTGAGTTTCTCTCCTGTTTCGGAAACGAGGGTAGCGATTTGTGTCTGCTGGGCGATGTGTTCTTCGACGCCGAGGTTGAGGCGTTGCTCTTCTTCTGCGAGCTGGCGTGCACGGTCGCGGTTGCCTTCCAGTTGGGCGAGGGCGGACTCGATTTTTGCCTGCATGGAGGCGATGAGTGTCTGGGTCTTATTGGCCTCGGCGCGGGAGGAGCGGAGTGAGTCTTCCAGATTTGCGCGGGAGGAGCGGGCAGAGAGAGTTTGTTCCTCCTGTTTCTGAAGCTCCATTTCCTGCTCAACGATGCGGCGGTTGAGTTGATCGAGAGCTTCGTTTGCGGCAGTGAAATCGAATTCCTGCTGGGCTAGTTTTTCGCGGGTGGAGGCGATGTCGGAATGGTTCTGGGAGATGCGGCCCTCGAGCTCGGCTTTGCGTTCGTTGTTGAAGGCGATGCGGGCTTGGGCGGCGGTGAGAGCGTTTTGGTGGGTATTGAGCTGCTGGCGGAGTTCTGCGAGTTCGGATTCGAAGAGGCGGGCGGCGGAGCGGGCTTCGGTGACGGATTCTTCTTTTTCCGGGAGCAACCGGGAGAGGTGGGAGTCTCGTGCGTCCAGCGAGCGGATGGAGTTCGTGAGCTCCGCGCGTTCTGCGGTGATCTCCGTATAGCGCTTGTGCGCGAGGTGGGTATCGAGGATTCCGTGATCGGTTGAGAGTGATTGGAAGCGGCGGGCTTTGGTAACCTGGCGCTTGAGGGAGTTCATGCGTCGCTCCTGCTCGGCTAGCACGTCATTCACGCGGAGAAGATTGGCTTCTGTGTATTCCAGTTTGCGGAGGGCGTCTTTTTTCTCCCGTTTGAATTTGGTGATGCCGGCGGCTTCTTCGAAAACGGCGCGGCGTTCCTCTGGCTTGGAAGAGAGGATCTGATCGATCTGGCCCTGTGCCATGATGGAGTAGGCGGTGCGGCCGATACCGGTATCCATAAATAGATCGTGGAAATCGCGAAGGCGGCAGAGAGTGCCATTGAGCCTGTATTCCGAGCGGCCATCGCGAAATACGCGACGGGTGATTGAAACTTCGTTGAAGTCCACATTGAGGGATTTTTCGCAATCCGCCATGGTGAGTGTGACCTCAGCCATGCCGAGGGGTTTGCGTTTTTCCGTGCCGCCGAAGATGACGTCTGCCATTTCGCCACCGCGGAGGGCTTTGGCGGAGGTTTCGCCCAGAACCCAGCGGATGGCGTCCACTACGTTTGATTTCCCGCATCCGTTCGGTCCGACAATTCCTGTGACTCCCTTTGCGAACTCGAATACGGTTTTATCAGCAAAGGATTTGAATCCTTGGATATCGAGTGTCTTGAGATACATGGTGGGAATACCTGAGAGTGGAAAACGGGATCCAGAAAGGACGCGGAGTAACGGAATTTACGGAATAACGTCCGTTGTAGCAAGGTGCTAGTGCTGCCGGGCACCAGGTGTGGTATCAGGCGTGCCTTCTGACAGAGGCTATCAGTTCCTGGGAGAGTGAATCGCCGTGGAGGACTGAGATATCGCCAGTCGTCTCGAGGACTACGGCACGGACTTCCGAGAGGTGCAATACGTTGGCCTCGCGGAGTTTCGCATAGAGATCGCTATCGGAAACGCGGCTTTGCTTCAGGTTCCGGTGGATGATTTCGCCGTCAAGCATGAGAAGAAGTGGTTCGTTTTCGATCGTCTTCAGTAGCTTGCTATCGTGAAGGCGGAGGTGTGCGATGATTGCCTGTGTGCCGAGAAGGGCGAGGACGGCAAAATCCGCGACGAGAAACGAACTCCAACTGGTGGCGGTGGCTGCATTTGCCAAGAGGGAGCCTGTGGCAACGGTGGTGATGAAGTCGAAGGCGGTCATTTTTGAGAATGAACGCAGGCCGACGAAGCGGACTACCACGACTATCCAGAGGAGGGACGTGGGCCCGAGAATGAGAATGCGGAGAAGGGTATCGAAGAAGGGATTTTCTAAAAACATGGCTGCAGGGCAAATATCGAAATATTTTGAGTTTGTCGACTTGGGTTATCACTGCTAGGCATGCGGGCTAATGTTTAAGGGGAATGCGTATGCCCAGGCGTGTTTGAGATGGGTGAAGATATTGAGCATGGTTTTTACCATGCAGTGCGTAGCTGTGGGCCAAGTGCCCGAAACGCCACAGTTCGATCCATCGGATGTTTATTTCCAGGCCTACCTGGCGATCCGGAACGCCGAGCAATTGGAGAAGGAGGGGGACTTCGTAGGGGCGCTTGAGAAGTATCAGCGAGCGATGGATCTGTTTGGTTCAGTGAAGAAATTTTACCCCGATTGGAAACCGGAGATGGTTGAAAATCGTAGCGATTTGACCTCAAATGCTATCGGCAAGACCCGGGCTAAGGCGAGTGAACAGATCAAAAAAAACAAGGGTGTCATTGCTGAATTGGAAGGTGGCGAGCGCGCGCAGGCGACGATATTTCCCAATTCCGAGGTTGTGCCATTATCGAAGGGAATTCTGGAAGTGGAACCGCTGCAGAAGCGGAGGCTGGATGATGCAGCGGCTGAAGTGGAACGGTTGAAAAATGAATTGGCGGCAGCGGAGCAAAAACGTAGTCAGGTAAGCGCAAGCGGATCCAATAATGGCAACCAGGCATCAAGGGATGCCTCCAGAGTGAATGACCTAAGGAAGCTGAATGATACGCTCAGTGGGAAACTGAGAGCTGCGGAGACAAATCTCGAGGCCATGCGTGCCCGGATGGCGGCCGGACCGGTGGAAAATGAAGTGAAGGCACTGAACCAGCAGATCGAGAAACTGGAACAAGAGCGCGAGGCCATGGGGATGGCGCTGAAGACAAGTCGTGGGGATCACACAGAGGCGCTTTCGAAGATAGAAATACTCAATGCGGATATGGAAATCATGCGCGAACAGGCAAAGGAGCTTCGACAGAAGGAAGCAAACCTCGAGCGTGATCTGAAAACCGAACGCTCTGTTGCAAACGAGGTGGTATCCGGTCAGCGGAGGCAAATGGATGCAATGGAGAAGGCCCTGGAAGAAAAATCCGGGCAGCTGAAGGTAGCAAACGAGCAAATTTCTTCCCTGAAGCAAGAACTGGATGAAAGCCGCGCTGCTTACAATGAGCTATGGGAAGAGAAGGAGACACTGCTTCTTGAGCGGGATCAGATGTCGGCTCTTCTCAAGCTGAACGAATCAGGACGGATCGAGGAATTGATCGAGCAGAATATGGGGCTTGCGAAGACTTTGCGTGAAGCAAACGAGAAAGTGGAGCGAATGAGCAGGGACAACAATTCCGCCAAGGATGATGTGGTGGATGCATTGCGGGATCTTGCGATTGCGAAGAGCCAGATCAACCGGCTGCATAAGGAAAAGAAGGATCAGGAAAAAAGAACGCAGGAGCTGACGAGACGCCTCCGGGATGAGGAAACTTTCCTCATGGGAGGAATGGCCCAGTCTGATCCTGCAGAAGTTGAGATGCTGCGGGAGGTGATACAGCGCCAACTCCGGGTGCAGGAGCGGAGAAACCAAGCAAAGGAGCTTTTGGTTGAAGCCGCAAGATCACTTGGCAAGGAAGACGAGAGCCTGAATGAAGCGATCAAACTTTTCGATGGGGCGGAGATGGAGCTTTCAGAGGAAGAACGGGATTTGGTAGCGGATCAGCAGGTGGATGGAGAGTTTGTATCTCCATTCGCGAAAGACCGGAAAACCGTGGGACTGGCAACGAATCAGCTGAACAAGGAGCTGGAGAGCTACGATCGCGCGGCGACCAAGGCATATCTGGCAGGGCGGCTGCTGCCGACAAGAGAGCTGTATGAGATGATGATCGAGCAGCACCCGGGACATGTTCCTGCTTTGTGTAAACTAGGTGTCGTGCAGATGAAGCTCGGCGAAACAGAGAAGGCGGCAGAATCTTTCCAGAAGGCAATCGAGCTCGACGGTGAAAATGCCTACGCGAACCGTATGCTCGGATTCTCTTATCTGAGGATGGGTGATCTGGCCTCAGCCGAGACATTTGTGAAGCGGGCGGTGGATATCGCACCAGATGACGCGAGGGGCTACCTGGTTCTGGGGACAATTGATTTCCAAATGAATCGCCTGGAAAGTGCGGAGGCAAATTTCAAATCCTCGATTTCGGTGGATCCGGTGCCGAGTGAGCCATATTTCAACCTGGCTATTCTTCATGTAAAACTTGGAGAAATGAAAGATGCGCGGAAGTATTATCATCAGGCGCTGGAGCGCGGAGCAGTGCCGGACCCTTCACTTGAGAGCCGTTTCGAGAAGATACCATGAAAAGTCATTTCTATCATTTCAGTATATTAGCGGTTCTGGCGCTGGGTTTCTCCTCGTGTGCCAGTGATGAGGCGGATTCCGCCCGTCCCACAGAGCAAGCATCCGGTCCGAAATCCCTTTCCGAGCGCCTCTCTGAAACGAACGGATACACGCAGGATGAGGAGGGGAACTGGAAGGTAAAATCCGATAAGCGTAGTGAATACGATAGCCAGCGTGATTCCGCGTATTTCAAAGGGAAAATCGAAAAGGACCAGTATAAGACCGGAAACTACGAGAAGAAATCCTGGTGGGGGAGCAAAGACTACGGGAAGCAGGAATATTCCGGCAATACCGATGCATCACGCTTTGTGAAAGAAGCCAGACAGGATGGTCAGAAAGCGCGTTTTGACGGGCAAAAGGCGAAAGTCGACGGTCCGTTTGAAACCAATACCCTGGACCGTGAGTCTGCCAGGGAATCAGGTTTTTCGGCGATTGACAGACCTTCCAGCGCATCCGTGGAATCCGCCCGTGATTCCTACAGGGCGCCATCCGTTGTGGGTTGGCAGGAGCAACGGGGAATGAGCGTCAACGAGTCGCGTGGGATTTTAGGTAGGTAGGTGGAAGGTCGGTAGCGCTCCCTTACGCGCAAGATTACGTGGAGAGCTTCAGAGTATTCTCTCGGCTATCAGGACTCTGACTTTCTAATTTCCTCCAAGCTTTTCTTGTAGTTGGTAAGTGCAAACAACATCAGGGGAATTACCAAGGCTAGTGTTAATATCACCGAAGAAATAAGCACCGAGTCATTGTCGAACCGAGACTGCTCCGACATGAAGAGTAAGATCGGAGGTAGCCACACGAAGAGCCATATGAAGTCACGATTCGAGAGAGATTCGGCAACTCCCATGAGCACCGCGGAAGTTACGAACGAAGCTACAAAGAATAGAATGAAGTTTGAAACACGTATTGGCCCCTTGCTTTTGAATAAAATAATCAGAAGAGCTGGAAAAAGCAGCGATGAGAGGAACGCGAGTGTGACGATGATCATCTCATCCTGCTTGTAGCTGGAGGCATTGAAGAAAAACGGGATTGCAGCGAGGACAGTGAGGAGCATGCAAAAAAACACGCCCGATGCCCAACCGGGAGATAGAAAAAACGCGGCGATTCGTCCGAGATGACCGTATTTTGTGAATCTGCGGTAGACTGGCGGGACCAGCGTGGAGAACTCGGAAAGGGAGATGGTGAAAAGGGGGGCAAAGATCAGGACAAAGACGAAGGGTAATGCCTCAGGGTCCACAAGAGTCGGCATGGAGCAGACAACGATGGCGGCCAGGGTTACCGCCAAAGCCACCAGACGCCGGAGGGTGGAATGATTCTCTGCATAAGGTGCAATCAGCGAGGTGCCTATGGAAAGGATGAAGAAGCCACCGTATGCGCAGGCGGCGAGATAGAGGCCGATACCGACCTGCGCGGATATCGTTTCAAGGGAACATAATTCGATGAGCTGGTTTCTACCGGAGCCGAACATCATCATCATCATGAGGACGTATGCGCCGAGGGGGAGGGATAGCATCGGCAGGATGGAGCGTAGAATCACCGAACCGGATGCGGAAAGGCCAACGGTCACTGCTGTCAGCGCAGCGGAAGTGCAAAACACCAGAGCCAACAGGACAATCTCGCCGAGAAGATTCATCCCTCCAAAGAAGTAGCGGAGGATGAGGTAGGGAATGATTGTGATAAGCATCAGGGCTGACTGGCTGACGATTGCCGACCATTTCCCGGTGACTATGCGCCATGCGGATAGGCGGGTGAGAACCATCATATCAATCGTGTTCCCTTTTACTTCAGAGGAAAGGGCCGTGATTCCGCGCATCGGCTGGATGATTAGCACTGCGATCGAGAAAAATATAAAAATGATGTTGGAAATCGTGCTGCCGGCATCGTCCGAGGTGGCGGTGGCGCCCGCGGAAAGGAGAATGACCGCTAAAATAATCTGCAGGGCGAGAAATACGCCTATGAATGAGCGGGTGCGCAGCCCCTGCCGCAGCTCTTTCACGAGCATGGGAGAGAGGCGGTCTGAAAAATCGGTAAGGTGCACGTTTATTGGAATTCTGGGCTTTTAGAAGTGGTTCAGACGGATTCCGTCTGGGGCGTTTCCACTGGAAGTGGTGGTGGCGTGGCGGATGCTGGTTTTTCACCGTCCAGCTTGGCCAGCATATCGATGAATGCGTCTTCGAGATTGCGCTGCTCGCGGTGGAAGTCGATGACACGGAGGTTGTCACGCACCATGCGGGAGAGGACGTCCGCGGCTTTGTTGGGGTCCTCCGTATCGATACGGATGCGGCCGCCGTTTTTCCGTGATTCCATGAAATCGATGTTCGGCTGTAGAAGCGCCCAATCGGAGAGCGCCTGCGGATCGCCATCAAGCTGCACGTCATAGAGAACGCCGCCCAGGTTATCCACCGAGCTTTTCAGGCTCTCGGAATCGCCATGGTGGACAATGCGGCCATTGTTGATGAAAAGGAGCGAATCGCACATTTCCCCGAGCTCGGAAAGGATGTGCGAGGAGATGAAAATGGTTTTTCCTTCCTGTGCGAGGACGCGGATCAGGTGCTTGAGCTCCACGCGTGCTTTAGGATCAAGCCCCGCGGCCGGTTCATCCATGATGAGGACCTGTGGATCATGGAGGAGGGAGCGGCCGAGCCCGAGGCGCTGGGTCATGCCTTTGGAGAGCTTGTTTGAGAAGCGGTTGGCCAACGGGACGAGGTCTGTGAAGTCCATTACTTCATCAATGCGCTGACGGCGCTCGGCACCTTTGTAGCCGAGTGCGCGGGCGTAGAAATCCAGATATTCCACGACGGTCATGTTGTCGTAGTTTCCGAAATGGTCCGGCATCCAGCCGATGAGTTTTCTTACCTCCGCGGGATGGTGGACGACATTGATCCCGCAGATTTCCGCATGGCCCATCGTGGGGTAGTCCAGGCTTGCGAGGATACGCATGGTAGTGGTTTTTCCCGCGCCATTTGCGCCTACGAATCCGCAGACCGAACCGTGCGGGATTTCAAATGATACGCCGTTCACAGCCTGCAGCGGGCCGAAGAAACGGTAGAGATTATGGACGGTGATAGCGGATTCTGACATGGGACTTCAGCGTGCGATTGGGCCGGTGATGACGGTTTGTGTATCCCAGTCGATCCCGGTGTGGGTCTCGATGGCAGGAGCGGAGGAGGTTAGGGCAATGAAATGGTCCTGGCGGTCGCGGACGTTATTGAGAAATGATTTGTTACGTTCGCTGAATTTCTTCGCGGTCTCGTTGATGAGTGGAAGGGCCATGGTGGGATCAATTTCCGTGAGGTCCACCGGTTTCCCTTTGGTAATGTTATCCGCCCGAAACCATGCGCCATCCTGCGAGAGATAGAGAAGTGTATCGATGGTGAAATCAAAGGTGGAGACCAGTGCATCGGATTTTGTCGCCTCGATACGGCCGCGGGTCGGAACTACCGCGGAAATAACCTGCCCTTGTTCCGAGCGACTCTGGAACCACTCGCCTTTTGCGAAAAGTTTCCCGCCGGATGGTTGGAGATTGTAGGCTCCGTTTGAGTCGTAGGCGTTTGTTAAGCGGGCCCAACGGGATTGATCGATAGGGACCGGAGTGATTAATGCGGAAGCATCCAGCGTGAAGCCCGGGGAGGTGATCACCCCTGTGCGGGAAAATTGTTCCTGATGGAGGAATGCCGCGTTCTGGTTGTCATCCGGGCGGACCTCCATGAGAACTATGCGTGTGCCATCGCCACCGAATCCATCCTGTAGAATAATGAGGACGACCAATACCAACGATGTTCCCAACGATATGAGAGGGGTAGTTATGAATAGGCGGTGGCGTTGGCCGGATTTCGCAAAGACAAATAGATTTACCGGTGCGACGAGGATACCGAAGGCTATGAGAATGATGACGAAGTAGATGTAGCGGAAGGATTTTTCCCCGAATGCTTCCTGAATTGGCCAGTTTGCAATGAAATCGCTGGTAGCCGCCTGGGCACGTGGTTTCGCGGAGCGCTCACTATTCGGAATATTGACGGTGGCGATCTCGTTCATCCGTAGATCGTTGGAGATGGATCTGAGGATGATTTGGCCGAAGCTGGTGTCTTCCGGGAGGCCGAGCATTTTCACGCTGGATGATCCTTTTGTGAAAATGACCAATTGGCCGCCGAGTCTGAGCCACGAGAAAATGGCATTCCGGGGGCCCGGGGGAACTTCCGACCAGTCATCGGAGCTAAGCATGATGGTGTCGTATCCGGAAAAGGCCCGCCAATCATCGGGCAATTGTTTCGGCGAGAAACTTGCGGCAAATTCCTGATTTGATCCGCCGCGGTAGGAGGTGGTTCTGGAGGACTGTTCAGTGTTTAAAGCTGAACCGTTTACCGTGTAGAGGGATTCACTGAGTAGGACAGCCGGTTGATCTTTGGAAAAAATGGATTCCAGCGAATCGGAGTCGGAACCCATGGAGCCACCCAGGCTGACCTTGAACGATTGGTAATCGTGGGAGCCATTCTGCGGGGCCAGTGGGACGAGTATGTCCTGGGTTACGGTTTTCCCCGGAGGTGCGAAGAAATTGAAAGTTGAAGAAGTGCTGAGCCCATCGGAGTGGCTGGTGCGGTTTTCAAAATCCAGGTAGATCCTGTGGGGGATTTTCTGGTTGTTTGCGACCACTACCCGCACTGGCATGAAACCGCCGAGCGATGGGCTGGAGAACAGCGCAACCGCTTCCACGTGGGTGTCGCTATCGCTATGGAAGACCTTTCGGAAAAGGGTTTGCTGTGCGTTCAGGCCGGTGGCGGCCAGAAGTAAAAGGAGAAGGGTTTTGAACATCGTGTGGTGAAATTTTCTATTTCAGGCGGAGACGAGATTCTTCGGGGTATCCAGATCCTGGAAGGGGACTTCCGCCAAAAGCTTTGCCACAACGGAGTTGGTGGAATGGCCGTCTACCTTGGCATTGTAGTCCAGAACGATCCTGTGGCGGAGGACTGCGGTGGCGACTGCCTTGACGTCCTCGAACGAGGCGTTCGTGCGCCCGTGGATGAGGGCACGGGCCTTTGCCGCGGATGCCATGGCGAGTGCAGCGCGGGGGCTGGCGCCGAAACGGATTTGAGCCGAGTTCTCGGACTGCCCGGGATGGGTGGAGTCCACCAAACGGGCGATGTAGTTGGCCACCGGGTCAGGAAGATAGATGCGGCGGACCAGGGCGAGGAGATCCTTTAGAACATCCGCGCTCATAATTGGCTCCACAACCGGCTCGGTGCCAAGCTCGCGGCTGGATACGATTTTCTGGAGGGTGGCCACGTCGTTTTTCGTGATCTCGAGTTTGAAAAGAAATCGGTCCAACTGGGCTTCAGGAAGGGGGTATGTTCCTTCAAGTTCGATTGGGTTCTGGGTTGCCAGAACGAAGAATGGAAGCGGTAGATCGTGGGATTTGCCAAGAACGGTAACCCTGCGCTCTTGCATTGCCTCGAGGAGAGCTGATTGGGTCTTCGGGGAGGCACGGTTGATTTCATCCGCGAGAACGATATTCGCGAACAACGGACCGGGCTGGAATACGAACTCCCGGCGTCCATCGACTTCCTGCAGGACGGGATTTCCAGTAATATCTCCCGGTAGTAGATCGGGTGTGAACTGCACCCGCTTGTTGTCGAGGCGGAGTAACTTTGAAAGGCCCTTGACCAATTCTGTTTTTCCCAAGCCGGGCAGGCCTTCAAGAAGTATGTGGCCGCGGGCGAGCACGCCGGTGATGACTAGTTCTATGATTTCTTCCTGGCCGAAGAGGATCTGATTGAGCCCTTGGTTGAGTGAGCGGAGGTGCTTTGCTGCATCGGCTACTTCAGTCTCGGTGGCGAATTCCATATAGCGAAGGTTTCAGGAAACAGCAACAAAGCGCAAGAAGAGAGGACAGGGAAAGATTCTTACCTCTGCGTATGGACAAGCGGGCGATCCTCACTACCTTTCCGCGAGAAATGTCTGCAAGCAATCTGGAACCTGTAACTCCCGACCCGAAAAAACTCCGTCGTACCGCGTTGGTATTGTTCATTATTATGATCGTGGGCGGTATTGTAATTTTGAAAGCGTATGAAAAACGCACCAAGGAGGGGCAGCAGGATGATCGACCAAGTTTGCTGACAAAAATTTCCGAGACCAAGGATCTGAACTATCTGAAACAGGATGGAGTCATTGGTGAGCTGATGGATCTGAAAGGAAAAGTCATCGTGGTCCAGAGTCTTCCGCAGTCACAGCCGGATGAGATGACTGTCAGTGTAATGAGGCGTCTAGCCGAGAAATATGACGGTAATGAAGATTTCGCTCTGGTAACATTGGTTCTGGATCCGGGGCCGGCAGCCGGGCTCAAGGCCCAGTTGCAGGATGTGGCGGAAAAAATCGGCGCGGATTTGCCACAATGGACGGTAGCTTCCAATGAACGGGAGAGCCTGCATAAATTCATCAAAAACGAGTTCAAGGCAAACATGCTGCCACATGAGACAGAAGGTGAGTGGCTTTATGATAAATCACTGGTTCTGATCGATAAGGAGCGCCACGTGCGTAGAGCTGTTGTGCCACAGAAACGGGGCGGCGCTGCATACGTGGCAGCCTTCGATTTCGAACAGGCGGAGGAATGGGACAAGGAGGGCATCAAGACCGGTAATGACTTGAATAACGCGGAGCAAATGGAGGTGCTGCTAACCGATACAATCGAG
Organism: Luteolibacter sp. AS25; assembly: GCF_046736275.1. GTDB lineage: Bacteria > Verrucomicrobiota > Verrucomicrobiia > Verrucomicrobiales > Akkermansiaceae > Luteolibacter. The sequence goes on along the minus strand of NZ_CP151837.1, from coordinate 1,816,553 downwards.
ATCCTCCTCAACGAAGAAGCCAAGCAATGAGTAAAAAAACTACAATCGCCCTATTCTACATCGGTGTTGCTGTCGTCTGCGCGGCAATCCTTGCTGTGGTAAATTTTTTGATCGTCCCGAACCTCAAGGCGAAGGGGCAGGATGCCCTCATGTTCGAGAATGTGGGACATGAGACGGAGGAAACATGGTTCCCGATCGGGAAGGATCTGGCTGCAACAACTCAGACAGGGGAAGCGGTTAAACTTTCCGATTTACGTGGAAAAGTTTGGGTGGTAGCGGAGTTTTTCGCGATTTGTCCTCACTGTGCGGTTCGCAACGGTGCAGAATTGCGGACGATCTATGATGAGTTCAAGGATCATCCGGACTTCCAGATGGTTTGCATTAGCGTGGATCCCGAAACAGATGATAGCGAGAAGCTCAATGATTACGCTACGGCTCTGAGTGCTGACTCTGAAGATTGGTGGTTTCTGAATGCAGGTGATGAGAAGACGACCCATGAGTATCTGGAAGGCACTCTTAAATTTTTCGGTATCCGCGAGCGATCAGATCCCGAGGAAATCGAAGCAAACGGTCGTTTTCAACATGATATGGGGTTAATTGTGGTGGATCGCGATTTCAATGTGATCGGAAAATGGCCGTTGGCAGATGCGCGCTCCGAACAGGGGCGGGAGCTGAACCCTAAACTTTACGAGACTTTGAAGGCGGAAATGTTCGAGAAAATACGAGCAGAGCTTGCAAAGACATCCGATCTTTAGTTTTCCTCACAAATATATGCGATTTACTGTGGAACGAACCGAATGGTTGAGGCGCGAGCCGAATATGCAGCTTTGGAAGAAGCTGAGAATAGTCACGTGGATATTGACTGGTGCGGTTCTGATCCTGGTGGGTCTGATGCGCAGACCTGACCTTCGGATTCCACTGCCTGAAGGTGTAGATCTCACATTTTTGCCCGCGGTTTATTCCGCTATCAACGGGGTTGTTGCAGTTGTTTTGATCGCCGGGCTGGTAGCGGTTTTCAAAGGAAAAATTCAGCTACACAAAAAACTGATGCTCACCGCGATGGGCTTGTCCGTCTTGTTTCTGCTGGGTTATGTGGCCTATCATTTTACAAATACGGAGGTTATTTTCGGGGACCTTAACAAGGACGGGGAAATTTCCTCACTGGAATCCGCTGAAACCGGTGGCAGCCGTATTTTTTACCTGATTCTGCTAATTACGCACATCGTAGCTGCCGGAGTAAGCCTTCCACTGATCCTACTGGCGTTTTCTGCTGCCTGGTCGAGTAGATTTTCTGCCCACCGCGCGATTGCCCGCTGGGTATATCCGATTTGGCTCTATGTGGCTATTACCGGGCCGATCTGTTACCTGATGCTCAAGCCATATTATTAACGGGAAACCTCGAATGATTTGACCGCAGGAAGCTTGGATGGAACTCTAGCGGCAAATGAGTTTTCCTCCGCAACAACCGGGCAACCAGTCAAACACACCTCCCAGCGAACCTGACGATTTGTGGGAGGATCTGGATAGAATCCCTACGCTTAAGAGTTCCATCTCGAAAAACGAGATAGCGGTGGATTTGCCAGATGACAGCACGCTTGAGGGCGCGCTGATTGCATTGCTTGGGGAAGATAAGGTTAATTTTACTTCCAGTGTGCTGAGCACGCACTCAACCGATAAGTGGTTTGCCAGTTCCGCGCCTGATGTGGTTGTTTTTGCCGAAAGCACTGAGGATGTGTGCAAGGTGATGGCCTTGGCGCATGATCGCAGAATTCCTGTGACCACGCGCGGGGCGGGGGTGGGTTATGTTGGCGGATGTGTTCCTGTGAAGGGGGGCATCGCGCTTTCGCTGGCTAGGATGAACAAGATTCTGGAAATTTCCCCTCAGGATGGGGTGGCTGTTGTCCAGCCGGGCGTGATCACCGGGGATCTACAAAATGAAGCACGTAAGCTGGGCTGGGAGTATCCACCGGATCCGGCCTCGCTGAAGGAATGCTCGATTGGCGGGAATGTGGCGACGAATGCAGGTGGACCGCGTTGCCTGAAATACGGGGTCACCCGAAATTATATCCTCGGATTGCAGGTAGTTCTGGCGAACGGGAAAATCCTTCGATGCGGTGGCCGCCTCCATAAGAACAAGACTGGTTTCGACCTCATCGGGCCATTTGTTGGTTCCGAGGGGATGCTCGGGGTTGTAACCGAGATTACCGCCAGGATTATTCCCAAGCCAAAAGCCCGCGGAATGCTGGCGGCTGTTTTTCCTGATTTCTCATCCGCCGCCAGGACCGTTCAGGCGATTTTGCAGGCCGGGCACCTTCCGTCCGCACTGGAAATTACCGATGCCTTCACTCTAGCCGCTGCCCGCAAGAGATTGGGGGCGGATGTTTTCCCTCCAGGCGATGGTCACTTGATTGTGGAAATCGATGGCCGCCCTGCAGCTGTGGAGTCGGAGCTGAAGGAACTGGAGGCGCTTCTGAAAAAGTGCTGGGCCGGAGATATCAGAATCGCGAAGAACGATGATGAGTGCGAGGCCATCTGGCAGTTGCGCAGGGAATTTTCCTATTCACTAAGGGATACGGGCCTAACCAAGCTCAACGAAGATATTGTGGTTCCACGTAGTAAACTTGTGGAGTTGGTTGACTTCGCCCGTTTGCTGGAAAAGGAAACTGGAATCGCCATCGCGTGCTTCGGACACGCGGGAGATGGAAATATACATACGAATCTGATGGTAGGCGATTATGAGAACCCGGAAGTCCGGGAAAGAGCGGATGCTGCTCTTGATATTCTTTTCACATGGGTGCTGGAGCATGGTGGTGCAATCACCGGCGAACATGGGGTGGGCCTGGCCAAGAAGCCTTGGATCAGGCAGGCGCTCGGAGAGACATCATTCGAGGTGCACCGCACTCTGAAGCGGGCGCTTGATCCTCAAGGGATTCTGAATCCAGGAAAGTTCCTGGATGATTGAGGTCTGAGAAGTCCCTTTACGGTGCAAAAGAGTGGAAAGCAGCAGTTGCCTTGGTGATCGCGAGCTCGATCATCATAACGATCCTTATGGATCAGACCTACCGTGACTGAATCACTACTATTTCGTTCCGTATTTCACGGAGATACTGCCAGGCGATCAGTCTCCGGCTCGGTTTCGAATAGGAAGCCGTTTTCCTTGTAGGTTTTCAGTCGGAAATGTGTAGCGGTGGAGAGAACACCATCAAGGGACGAGAGTTTCTCGGAAACAAACCGAGCTACTTCACGAAGGTCCGCGCCCTCAACAACAACCATGAGATCGTATCCTCCTGATGCGAGGTAGCAGGAAACGACCTGATCGAAGCGAGCTATGCGCATGGCCATTCTATCGAAGCCGCCGCCGCGTTCCGGTGTCAGGCGCACCTCAATGAATGCGGAGACAGAGGTATCGCCGATGATTTCCGGATTGGTGACAGCGTGATAACCTAAAATCGTGTGATCCTTTTCCCAAGCGGTGATCTGATCCTGCACCACTGTTTCGGTGCTGTCAGTGAGATCTGCGAGTTCCTGATAGGAAGCGCGGGCTTTGCGGCGGAGAAGTTCGAGAAGTTTCATGTGTTTGCAGCACGGTAGAACCGGCACGGAAATGGTCAATGGAAAGCAGGGCCTGCGTGCGGGTAATTGAGATTGCCGGAAAAGATGTGGACGAAGAAAAAAGGCCACACGGTATGAACCGGGCGGCCTGGAAGATTGAAAAGGCGGGTGCCTATTGTTTCGCAAGAAGATCGCGGATTTCTGTGAGAAGAAGCTCCTCTTTGGTTGGCTCAGGTGGTGCTGGATCAGGCTTCGCTTCCTCTTTTTTCATCGCTGCGAGAGCTTTTTTCACAACGAGGAAAACCGCGAATGCGAGAATTACGAATGCTAGGAAATCACTAATGAACTGGCCGTAACCGATGACCGGTTCACCTGCTTCAAGGGCTTCAGCATATGGAACCTTCTCATCAGGGAAGTTGAGGTTCACATACATTTCAGTGAAATTGATGCCGCCTGTGATTTTGCCGAGCGCTGGCATGAACATATTTGCAACCAACGACTTAACGACAGTGCCGAAGGCTCCGCCGATGATGATACCGACAGCCATGTCGATTAGGTTACCTTTGAATGCGAATTCCTTAAATGCTTTGAACATGATGTTTACGGTTGCTTGGGGGATGTGGGAAAAATGCACCTAGGGGAGATACACTTGGAGGAAGTTAAAAGTCTGATGACGATGGTTGCGAGCACTTTCGGAGGTAGGAATGAATAGTTACATAAGTTTGGTAGGAATTCCTGATGACCGGGAAATAAGAATTGTGGAGGAACTGGAGCACTTTTCATGTCCAGACTTCAGTTTGCCAAGAGCTTTTCAATTTCGGAAGTGGTCCATCCGGGAGCATCCGTCGGGGTAACCGATTCATCCAGCGATTCCGCGAGGGCTTTCTTGGTCTTCTGCATACTGGTGACTTTCTCTTCCACGGTATTACGGGTGAGAAGACGGAATACTGTGACAGGCTTGGTCTGGCCGATGCGGTGGGCCCGGTCGGTAGCCTGAGCTTCAGCAGCGGGGTTCCACCAAGGATCGAAATGTATCACCACATCCGCCGCGGTAAGGTTTAGTCCGTAACCACCGGCTTTCAGGGAAATCAGGAATACAGGAGGTCCTTCGCTGCTCTGGAATTCATCGACCAATGCCTGCCTGTTGCGTGTTTTACCGTCCAGTCTGAGTGAACGGACCCCAATGGCGGTGAGTTGTTCCTCAATGGCGACGAGCTGTTTCTGAAACTGTGAGAATACAAGAATTTTGCTGTCCGCGGCGATGGACTGTTCGGCGATTTCAAGAAGTCGTTCAAGCTTCGATGATCTCCTGGGAATGGAGAGTTTGCTAAGTTTTTCCACACCGAGCAACGAGAGATCGCAACATGTCTGTCTGAGACGAAGCAGGAGGGAAAGCGTTTGCATACGTGCTGCAGCGGTCTGCCCCGAATCGCGTATTTTACCAATTTTCTCCATCCCTTGCTTCTGTAGCTCGCGATAGGTGCTGAGCTGATCTTTCGAAAGATCGCAGAATTCATCGATTTGAATTTTAGATGGCAGCTCGGGGGCAACTTCGGACTTGGTGCGACGAAGCACAAAAGGTGAAGTTTTCAGGCGGAGCAGGCGACTGGCATTTTCCGCGGTTTCCGGCGTTTTCAATGGTAGCTCATATTTGTCCTCGAACGCCTTCCTCGTGCCCAGCCAACCTGGTTGTATGAAACGGAAGATCGACCAGAGGTCCCGCGCGGAGTTTTCCACGGGAGTTCCAGTGAGGGCGATTCGCCTTTCTGCATTTAATTTGGCTACGGCTTTCGAGTGATCCGTGTCTGGGTTCCTGATCAAAGAAGCTTCGTCAATCACCACGAGCGCATAATCCTGCCGTAGGTGATAAGCTAGATCGCGGGAGAGGGTGGAGTAGGTGGTGAGGACGATGTCACCGGGACTGATTTTCTCCCTGAGTTTGTCTCTGCCGGTTCCATGAAGCGTGATGGTTTTCCGATGTGGCGCAAAACGTGAAATTTCAGAACGCCAGTTCCCCAGGAGTGATGTCGTTACGACTACAAGGGCTGTTTTATCTTGTGAATAACTTGTTAGAATTCTCTCAATACAAGCGATCGTTTGAATTGTTTTTCCCAGTCCCATGTCGTCCGCCAGCAATGCTCCATGATATTTATTCAGTCGGTCAATCAGCCAGGAATATCCGGATATTTGATAAGGTCTAAGATCCGCTTTGATGTCCGGCATGATCTCTGCTGGACTTCCTATTTGCTGATTTTTCTGACTGTTTTTGGATAATCTGGCCCCGATTTCCTGAATGATCAGAGACGATGCGCCTTTGGCCATAAATCGGCCGTTTGATTGTTCCAGTTCGAGATCCTCGAATAGCGGATCTATCAGATTCTCAATGTCTTCAGAGATAATTATTTGTTTTCCCTGATCCTGAATTCCATGGCTACCCTTGGAGCGTAAAAGCCTTCTGACTTCCTCAGGGGAGATCTGGACATTGTCCTCGGTTTCGTAGGATACGGAAAAGCTAACAGAATCGTCGCTCGAGTTATGCAGTTCAAATTTCGGAGTTATGAAGACAAATGACTTTCCGTGCCTCTCGATTGCCGGGGATCGCTCAATTTTCCAGTCTTGGGGGAGGGACTTGAGTGTCTTTGTAAGAAGTGTCTGTATGGCCTTTGAATCCGAGATCTCAAAGGGGTTCTTTGAGTTGTCCGAGAGGGGTGAAAGCGCCTTGTAGAAGGTGGCCAAGGCTTTGGTTTTGCCACTGTTGTTTTTCGTGAAAACCGCACCATTTTTCAGCTCGGGCAATGATTGTGAATAACTTGTGTGTAAGGTTGCCACAATCTTTCGTGAGGAACCTGTCAAGGTGAGCTCCACCTCCGGGTCAACCGAGATGAACTGGAGCGACTCGAACCAATCCGAGGAGCTAAAGTCGATAAACGATTGGAGAATTTCGAGGTGATCGAGAAAGGTATTCGAGGGTAGGACGACTGATTGACCCGCTGTGAGTTTTTTGAAAACAGGTAACAATGTGGAATCAAGCGGGGCGGATCCTAATTTCGAAATGAGTGAGTCGGAGACCCGGAAAATCGAAGTTCCTAGCAGGACAGTCTCCGATCCTTCTGCAGGGATGATTTGGATTTTATCGTTTTTTAAAGAACATTCGCGGATGTGGAGTTGGGTGCCGGAATCGATTTCGATATTCCCGGTGGAGGACTCAATTTCCGGATGGTTCTCAAGGCAGCGGAGAAATTCGGCGAGATTTTCCGGGGAAAGAGCGAGCTGGATATGAGCCTGCGAGGTGGCCTTTTGTGCGATTAGCCATGCGGTGAGGCGTTTATCGGCAGATGTGGACTTTCTCTCCGATGGGCTTAGTGAGACTGAAGCGCGTCCCGCCATGACTGTTTTCTGCCATGGTCCCTGGAATTTAATTTTCCACGAGATCTCGGGAATCGCTTGATTGCTGGCAACCGGGGCGGATGTCGGTATACCGGAAGGCTTCTTTTCCGCTACGCCCGAAGTAGGCTTTGAGGTTGGAGGTGATACCAGATGGAGTCCTGCGGCGATGGCGTGCGGGCAGAATTTTCCTTCACGCCTATTTCCCGGGCAGGGGCACGTCGCATCGAACCAAGTGGGAGTTTTCATATCCACGGTAGTGCGGAAGATGCGGCTTCCCACTTTTACCGAGCCGCTCCATCCGTTCGGGAGTTCTTTTGACTCTACCACGGCACCAATATTCAGCAGTGATTGGGCTTCCTTGAAATCCTGCCACGCAGCGGCTTTACGGATGGCTGACTCATCAAATTTCGGCATACGCTGGGAATGGATGCTATGCAGCGATGATGTGAAAGAGGAATTTTTCCGAGGCCGGGATCGGATGCCTTATTGGATTGATCGAATGTGGGCGGAGTATTAATTTTCCCCATGAAACTTTTTGCGAGCGGTGTACTCGCCTTGGCGATTGCCTTGAGCAGTTGTGCTCCGGGACCTGGCGGGGGAGAGGCTGTAATTTGGACAGTAGGAGAGTATGATTCTCTGATTCCTCACGTGCCCGGGGTTTCGGGATACCGTCAGATTGAAAGCGAGGCTATCGGGTTTCGGAAATACAGACTTCAGCATCCCGGTGGGAGGTGGACCGTGGGACTGGATGGAAAGAAGGACCCGATCGTGATAACAACAGCATCTGGTCGTAAGACATCGTTACCGGATGAATGGTATCCCGAGGAGGGAGGTGCGGATGCGGCGACGGTTTACGGATTTGTGAAAGACGATGAAACCTTGATCGTGCTGGAGGGAACGAGCGATATTACCTATGAGGAGACTTGGATTTGGTTCTTGGGGGACAAAAAAGTCGATATGAAGCGGTATGCGGCAAAAGGTCCGGGAATGGGCACGGTAGCTGGCGTGGAGCCGAAGTATCGTGTATATCCTTCACCATGAAACGGTTGCTAGTCGTAGGGGCGGGAAATGTTGGCTCCAAGGTTGTAGAACTTTCTCGCTCAAAGGGCTGGGAAGTTTCCGGCGCTAGCTTGAGCGGTGGAGATGGCTTATTGGCTCTAGATGTTGGAGACTCGGATGCAGTGAACGCCCTACCGGATTTTGATGCTGTGGTGCACTGCGCTGCATCCGGAAGAGGTGGTGAGGATGCTTACCGAAGTGTCTACCTGCGAGGTTGCCGGAACCTTTCCAATAGGTTTTCCAGCGCAAAACTGATTTTCACCTCAAGTAGCTCGGTTTACTCCCAAACGGATGGGAAGATGGTAAACGAAGAGTCAGAAACGTTACCAGGCAGGGAGACCGGTAGGATCCTGCTGGAGGCGGAACGAGTGGTGACCGACTCGGGAGGAGTTGTAGTGCGATTGGCTGGTATCTACGGCCCGGGTCGTAGCGTTCTCTTGAGAAAATTCCTGGATGGAGAAGCTGTTATTGAGGAAGACGGAAGGCGGATAATCAATCAGATCCACCGTGACGATGCTGCGAGTGCAGTGGTCCATCTACTTACGATGGCGAATTTTCCGGAGGGGGAGATTTTTAATGTCTGTGATTCGGCACCGATGAGCCAGTTGAAGGTTTATCAGGGTATGGCCGCGATTTTCGGCAAAACTCTGCCTCCATCCGGTCCCCGTGACTTGAACCGGAAACGCGGATGGACCCACAAGCAGGTCTCAAATGCAAAAATTGTTGAAACAGGATGGTGCCCCGGCTTTCCGAGGTTCCTGGATGCTGTGGGAGCCGACGGTGCGATTTGCGCGACCGGGGACTTACAGTCTTCAGACGCATATTAGTCCTAAGATTTTCACTCAATCCTGCTTTCAGAGTGTTCCCGACCAAGTCCAGAGATTCGGATCGAAATACTTCTGGGCCGAGCCAATCAGGCTGTCGGGGCGACCCTTGTCGTGGAGAAGAGCGAAGATGGTGGAACCGGAACCAGACATGAGCACCGCTTTTGTATCACGGCGATGAAGTAACCAATCTTTCAGCTCAGCCAGATATCGATATTTGGCAAAAACTGCTTTTTCCAGATCGTTTTCGAGATCGATGTTCGCGAATCGCTGCTTTGTAAAACGGATGCCGGGGAGGGGTTCCACATCAAGGCAGCTCTCGTAAGCATCTTTGGTAGGGACAGAGAAATCTGGTTTAAAAAGGACAACCTTCACATCCGAAGGATTGGGTAATGCTTCAACGATTTCGCCTCTACCGGTGCACCTGGCGGCTCCGTCATAAAGGAAGAACGGAACATCAGAGCCGATCTCAGCAGCCAGCGAATGTAGCTGATCTGTGTTGAGTGGTTCTTCAAGTTGACTGTTGAGGGCAAGTAAAGTTGTAGCCGCGTTGCTGGAACCTCCTCCTAATCCGGCTCCATGCGGGATTCGCTTTTCGAGATGGATATCGTATTTTAATTTCTCGCCGGAGGCCTTGGACAGTGCCTCTACCGCCTTGACTACCAAGTTTTCAGGACCTGTCGGAAGGGATTCATCATCGCAGGTAAAGGTGAATTTCTTGGAGGGTGTGATGGTCAATTCATCCGCGAGGCCATGGAGTTTGACCATGTGTGTGTCGATTTCATGGAAACCATCAGGTCGTTTGCCGAGAATTTTGAGAGAAAGATTTAGTTTCGCAGGTGAAAGCATGGGGCTAATTATTATTTAATGGAGAGAAGTGCGAGCATACGTCCGGTTTTTCCTTTTTCCAGACGATATGAGTAGTGTCGGTGTAGGTCAGAAGCAGTGTTCTCGCAAGAATCGTGGAATTGCTCAATACCGCAATCATTAGCTTGTTCGCGAATAGTTGCCGCGAAATTCACTTCGTAGTCAGGCGGTCTGATACACGGTGAGAGGATACAGATGAGATCTGAAGGTGATGAGCCGTAAATTTCGCACATTTGCGAAACAGCGTTACCAAGAATGTTCATTTCGGTCCCCTTTCTTCCCGAGTGTAGGAGAGCGATGGCTTTTTTTACGGGATCCACCAAATAGATGGCAGCACAGTCGGCAGCGTAAATTGCCAGCAATTCGCCCGGTAAGTTTGTCATCAATCCATCAACCGATTGATGATTAACAGCCTGCGACTCCGATGGTCCGGTTACGACGGCGATGCTGTTCCCATGGATTTGCTCGGCATAGTGCCGGGTTCGAACCCTAGGAAATTTTTCCATGATGATTTGATCATGAACTGGCTTGAGGTTGCCAAGGGCAAACTCTCGATCGCCAAGCACATTGACATCAGAAAGCCGCGGAATCCACTCTGCCTGATAATCAGGTAGTGAGTTGATTGGATTTAAAAAAAAGAACGCCTCCGTCACGGGATAGACCGTAGCGGAGGCGCTTGGAGTTCCAAGCTGGATTATTCAGGGGGGAGACAGAATTTTTTAAGCAATCGAGCGATTTTTGAGCGCGCGATTAGTATGTTCAACTGTTTCAGCCTCTTCTTCATCCATACCTGCCAGAATGCCGGCGAGATCCACTGCAATTTCTTTCCGCATCTTGGAAACAAGGTCTATTCCTTTTGAAGTGATGCGTACCATAATTTTGCGGCGGTCCTCGGCTGCATGAACGCGCTCAACATAGGATAGTTTTTCCAACCGGTCCACAAGGCCTGTAGCGGCGGCTGTGGAATGGCCCATTTTTTTCGCGATGTCGGACATTGTCAGAAATTCTTCGCTGGAAAGATAGGTTAGTAGGAAAAACTGGGGGAATGAGACGTTCCCTTTGTTGAGTTCGTGTGACAGGTTAAGAATGCAGCTTCTCTGGGTGAACAGGACGAAGTCTGCGAGACGATCGGCATCGGCTTTCACCGTGGAGCCGGAGGCGCTTGGTTGTGTGTTTTTCATTTTGGCTGGTTGTAGTGTTCATGTTTGGGGACATGTAAGGGAGCACAGCCATTGCGAAACGAAGATACTTTGGTTTCCGGATATTAATCAAGACCAAATTACATTTTTTCAAAATGCTGTGCTGGAGAGTTGGGACATTTAAAAGTTAACCAGAAGTGGTTTTTATGGGAAGTATGAAATTCCATAAAAGTTAACTATCCTAGGTTTTATGGGCTGTGGAGAATACTTACGGAAAATTTGAACCGTCCACGGTTTGACAATCGGGGTATTTTGGAGAGACTCCCCGGATGTATGAAGCAGCAGGCACGATCAAACTGATCAACGATACACAGACTTTCCCGAGTGGTTTCTCAAAGCGCGAATTTGTGGTGACCACGGCCCACGATAAGTATCCGCAGGACCTCAAATTCGAGGTGGTGAAGGATAAGTGCTCAATTCTGGACGACTACAGTGAGGGACAAGAGGTCCAGGTGAACTTCGACATCCGTGGTAACGAATACAACGGCAAATATTTCGTGAATCTTTCTTGCTGGAAGCTTGAGGCTAAGGGGGCTGCGTCTTCCGGTGGAGGTTCCGGCAGCAGCGCGCGACAGTCTCCGGCGGCTTCTTCACCTACGACGGATTCCGAACCGTCCGCTGCGGATCTCCGGAATGAAAATGATTTCGACGACGATATTCCGTTCTAAATCGGTTTGTTTCCCATCTCACTTCCAATGAGTGTATAGAGCTCGATCTGCTTGGCTGAATGCTCGAGTAGATCGGGTGCGAGGGATACTTTTCCCGGCTCGAAAATGGTGATGGTAGAGGAGCCGCCAAAAGCGAAATAGCCTTTCTCGGCTCCTTTCTCCAAAGGTACTCCTGGGGTGTATGTCTGATGAATGGAGCCTACGCAGGTCGCACCGATTTCCATAATAAGAACAGTCCCGAATTCTTTAGTTTCGAGGTGGGTGAGAGTACGCTTATTTGTCCAAAGGTAGGAAAGATTCCTGGCAAGAGCTATTGGCGAAACTGAAAAGAGAGGGCCGGGGATTGCCTTTGTTTCCGATGGGATTCCCGCTGCGGGGAAGTGGAAGCGGTGGTAGTCAACGGGGCAGAGACGCGAGAGAACGAGCGATCCTTTTGCGTATTTCTCAGCCAATGCACTATCTCCAAGTAGAGCGGGTAGGTCAAAGGTCTGACCTTTCACAAAGAATGAGGAAATTCGAGAGATATCAGGAAATCCAAGATGTCGACCATCGGCAGGAAAAACAACGGGGCTATCCGCGATAGGGCGGGCGGTTGGTTTTAGTTTTCGAAAGAAGAACTCGTTGAAGCTCTTGAAGTTTTCCGGCGATTCCGCGAATTCGGAGGGATCGAGTCCGTATTGCTTGATGAATGGTTCGATTTTTTCCGCTGATTCCGGCTTGGACATCTTTTTTCCATACCATTGGGAAAACTGGTGACGTTTGACGAGGGCATGGAGCGAAAGTTTTCCAAGGGGGTTTCCATATACCCATCGCAGAAAGCCTTCACCATAGACTTGTTCTGTGTCCATATTTCCGGTGCCGCGGTTAAAGTATCGGATGCTTTCCATTGCGCGCAGTGAAGCTCCTGAGTGGCTGAAAGTCAAAGTCGGATGGGGTATTTGTCCGATTGAACTTGCGAGTAAGTCTGTCCGCGATTATCTCCCCGAAAATGAAAGGTTTCTGTATCATGACCGCTGGGATTTGCCTGATATTCACGTCCTGTGAAGAGAAACCTGAGCGGATGACGGTGGACGAAACCCGGGAACTTACGACTAAGGATACCGAACCCAAGTTGTTTGCCACCAGTGATGAGCGTTTCCGTGATGCAAAGCCGAGTCCAGTGGAAGGCGAGGCTCCAGAGAGCTGGTTGGTGCTGCCTCCGGCTCAATTCCGCGAGCTGAACTACCGTTTTGGTGAATCTGGCATTTCAGAGGTTTATGTCTCCATACTTGCGGGTGGTGTTCTGGAAAACGTGAATCGCTGGTTGAAACAATTCGGGGAGGATCCACTGGATGACGAAGAATTTACAGCGATGGAAACAGTGCCTATCGCTGGCGCGCGCGGTGTGTGGGTCGAGGCTGAAGGTGAATATGGGGCGGGAATGATGGGCGGAGGCGATTCCAAGCCTGGCTATGGTCTGGCCGGGGTGATTGCAGATGTGGACGGGAAGATCGTCACGATCAAGATGATCGGCCCAAAGGAAGAGGTGAATGGAGAAAAGCAGGCGTTGAAGGCATTCGCGGCGAGTTTGAAGCTGGTGAAATAAATTTAGGATCCCGAGGAGTATACTTTTGATATGGAGAAACGAAACGACGTGCGATCAACCATGAAAAGAAAGTCATGGTGGACGAAGATTTATGATTTCCTTTCCGGATTTCCCCTAGCTACGGCGACATTGCTGTTGCTGTTGGTGCTGACCTGGCTGGCAACGCTGGAACAGATCGATGCCGGCCTGTATCCGACGCTGAACAAATATTTCAGCTGGAGATCATTGTTTTTCATTCCTGAACTCAATGGGAAAAAGCTGCCGGTAATTCTGCCAGGGGGGTATTACGTTTGTGCTGTCCTGTTGGTAAATATGATTCTGGGAGGGATCATCCGGATCCGGAAGGGTTGGAAGCAGGCTGGCAATCTTATTTCTCACTTTGCGATAGTCTTCATGCTGCTGGGAGGAGGGCTTGCCCACCATCTGGAGCAACGCGGCAATATGGCTGTGGGTGAGGGTGAGATGAGCAATACCGCGGAAGACTACTTCGAGTATGTGATCGAGGTGCGTGAGGTCAAAGAGGATCAAGATGATGTGATTCATGTGGTCAGGGGAGAGAACCTTACCGATCTCGAAGGTGGGCGCAGCCGGACGTTTGACTTCAACGGTGTTCCGTTTTCGTTGAAAGTAAGTGGCTATCTCAAGAATGCGGTTCCGGTGAGTTCCTTCGAGCGTGCTCCGAGCTCAAAGGAGCTGATTACGGATAATTATTATCTGATGCAGAAGGACGAGGAGGTGAATGCTGAAACGAACTTGGCTGGGGCGTATGCTCAAATCATTTTCGAAGACGGTGAGAAATCCGCCCCGTTCATCCTGGCCGGAGCGAGTTTCCACCCATTCACGGTTCGTGACGGGGACCGGCTTTTTACGGTAGATATGCGCAAGCGCCTTTGGGTGATGCCGTTTACCGTAGCGTTGGATACTTTTACCGCAGATTTCCATCCGGGCACTTCACGCCCCGCGAAGTTTGTGAGCGATATTCGGAGGGTTGAGAATGGTCAGGAGTCCGCGGTGACAATCCAGATGAACGAGCCGATGAGGTATGAGGGCTTTACCTTTTTCCAAGCGAGCTACGGGCCTCCGGGTGCAGGACCGGGAGACCAGATGTATTCGGTTTTCGAGGTTGTGAAGAACCCGGCGGACAAGTGGCCCGAATACAGTCTATATGTGGTTGCCTTCGGGATGCTTGTCACATTTTTAACAAAACTCGGTGACCATGTTGTCGCCCAATCCAGAAGGAGGAAAAATGCAGCGTAAAGAATCGAAGTGGGGTAGGTGGGTAGTGGCCGTTCTGGCGCTCGGCGCGATGGTCGTGGTGTTTACGAACATGCTCATCGACAATATGCCCAAGGGCGAGGCCCAGAAGGTAGAAGAATACGCGCCCTGGGAGGACGAGACAGTTGATGCCGTGTCCGCGATCGCGGTGCAAGAGGGTGGCAGGATCAAACCATTCTCGACTTTCGCTGGCTTCCAGATGCTCGGGCTACATGGCGCGAGATCGATGAAGGTTCTTGGAAAGGGCGGTGAGACATACAAGGTCAAGCCGACCGAGTGGATGATGGATACGCTTTTCCGGCCTGAGTTGGCCGTGGATTTGCCTACTTTCCGGGTGGATAATTCGGACGTTCTGAAAGCAATCGGAGTGGAGATCAAAGGGCGTCGAGATCGTTACTCTTATACTGAGATTGAGCCCGGGCGTGAGAAGCTAGTAGAGCTCGCACGGTCCTATGAACCGATCGATAAGGATGATCGCGATCCAGTGCAGCAGCAGACGATAGATCTCGCTTACAATGTCCGCACTTATGAGAGTATCCTGAGCTATTTTTCATTTGCCAGATACGGGGTCACGCTGAAAGGGACAGGTACAGACGGCAAACCTGATACGATTGCGAATTTCAGTGCCGTGATGACGACTGCTCCTGAAATTATGGAGAGAGTCGAGCAGACCCAGAACGCCGAGGGTAGAATCGACCCGCAGATACAGGACCTCCTGCAGCAAATTCTGGATGGTGCAAATTTCTCGAAATACGGGTTATTTATACTCCCGCCGAAGGATACGAAAGATGGGACATGGTTGACGGCCGGGAACGCGATCATGCAAACAATGACTCTTGAATCCAAAGATCCAGAAACGGCGATCGAGGATGTGGCTGCGATGGAGGTGATGGTTCGCTCGCTTCAAACCTCGGAGGAGGAATTCCGCAAGCATGTTGATGAGTTTAAGGCGCTTACCGGGAAGCGTGCCGAAGCACGTGGCGAGGGGAAACGAATCGGAATGGAAGTCACATACTTTAAGAAAGACTATTTCCTGAATGCTATCGTGTATTTCCTGATTGGCACGTTGTGCGCGCTGGCGATGTGGGGCTTTGGTTTTAACAAGATCGGGAAATTGTTTTATTGGGCCACGTTTGCCTTCACTGGCTGGGCGACTGTATTGTGTGTGATCGCTATCGTGAAGCGTTGCCTGATCATGGAGCGACCTCCGGTGGGAAATCTCTACGACACTATTATTTTCATCTGCGCAACGGGCGTGATTTTTGCGCTCCTTATAGAATGGATCGCCAGAAAACGTTTTGCGCTAGGATTGGCGCCGATTATTGGGACAGCCTTGTTGATACTTGCGCGGCGTTACGAGGTCGGGGACGCGGGCGATCATCTGGATCCATTGGTAGCGGTTCTTGATTCGAATTTCTGGTTGGCGACACATGTGATCACCATTTCGCTCGGTTATTCCGCGGGACTCCTGGCCGCAATGCTTTCCTGTGGTTACATACTCATGCGCGGGCTGAATCTGGACGGTGGAAACAAGGATCTACGTCGATCCCTTACCAAGGCTGTCTACGGTTCCATCTGCCTTACCGTTTTCCTCTCTCTTGTGGGCACTGTGCTCGGTGGAATTTGGGCGAATTATTCCTGGGGAAGGTTCTGGGGGTGGGATCCAAAAGAGAATGGGGCACTGATGATCGTGCTCTGGACACTAGCCATTCTTCATGCCCGCCTTGGTGGAATTATCAAGGATTGGGGGCTTCATCTTGCGTCTGTGTTTACCGCCTGCGTGGTGGCATTTTCATGGTGGCATGTGAATTTCCTCGGTGTGGGGCTGCACAATTATGGCTTCACAGCCGGAAAGGATACGATCTGGATCTTCTACGGAGTGATGTTGATTTTCCTGCTTTTCGGAGCAGTGGTAATGATGATCGAACAGTCAACGAAGAAGGAAATACGCTCGCCCTCTGACCAGGAAGTGGTGAAGGGGTTGGACGCATAAATTTATCGGCAGATGGATTTGTTCTCTGCAGAACCGGTAGAAAACTTGCTGCCCTACGATGGGGTGGTGAATTACCACGGGGTCATCCTTGAAAACGAGGAAAGCACGGAAGTTTTCGATGATCTGATGTCGAAAATCCCTTGGGAGAATGATGAAACGTCGATGTTCGGAAAGCGTATTGTGATGGCAAGGAAAGTGGCATGGTTTGCTGACCGTGGCCGATCCTACACCTATTCGGGAACGACGAAGGCTGCGCACGAATGGACACCCCGGCTGCGATTACTTAAGGAGAGGTGTGAGGTGCTAACAGGGAGCTCTTTCAATTCGTGTTTAATGAATCTCTATCACATGGGTGGTGAGGGAATGGGCTGGCATAGTGATAATGAGAAATCGATCGTGGCGGGTAGTTCCATTGCGTCTCTGAGTTTCGGTGCCGAGAGGAAATTTTCCTTCAAGCATAAGAAAACAAAAGAAACCGTATCCCTGGTGCTGGAAACCGGCAGTTTGCTGGAGATGAAGGGGAAAACCCAAGAGTGCTGGCTTCACCAGTTACCGAAAACGAAGAAGGTGAGCGCGCCAAGGATCAATCTGACGTTTCGCCAAATGTTGGATATTTAGAACAAAGCTTAGCTTGTGCTTCGTGGGGCGGGGCTATACGACCGCCCATTGCCCGCATCGGCAGGTCTTTCTATCATGATACCATTTATTCTGCTGACATTGCTGGGCCTCACCGTGGGCATCGTTTTTGCATCCTTTTTTGAGTGGACGCTTCACAAGTATGTGATGCACAGGCCGGTAGGGAAATTCCGATACGCGTTCAATGCGCATGCGGTTGTCCATCATCAGGTATTCAAGGCGGATCAAACGTATCACCTCCACGATGAGAAGGATAAAGAGACGATCCCGATGGCTTGGTGGAATGGAGCAGTGCTAACGATGATCGGGGCTATTCCCTTCGCATGTATTTCACTGCTTGTCGGGAACTGGGGATTCACCGTTGGAGGTGTTCTGGCCTTCGCTGCCTATTACTGTTTTTACGAGTATATCCACTGGTGCATGCATTTGCCCAAGGCACGGCGTGTGGAGAAACCCCATTGGTTCAGGAAGCTCAATGGGCACCATCTCCTGCATCACCGCTACATGCACAAAAATTTCAACGTGGTTCTTCCGCTTGCCGATTACCTGCTGGGAACTCTGATTCTCCGAGCTAAGACGACTTTCATGCAGGCCCGCGGACCCGCGGTGCCGGATGTTCAGCCGGAATCGGTGTAGTTTTTTTCTAACAGCCCGGAATGTAGAATGCTAAATGGCTGCCATGTTTCCGCTTAGGCACTCATATGCGTTTGATCCAACCTACGGGTACTCCCTGGAGAATCTTCTCTTGGTTGATGCTCCACAGGCTCCGAGGGGATTTGAGAAATTCTGGGAAGAGCGTTATTCGAAAGCGCTCGAAATCGAGTCCCAACCAGAGATCACGCCGGTAAAGTCCCAACGACGGAGTTGGAAGGTGCATGATCTGTCATTGAATTCGACGGATGGCGTAAAAGTGAAAGGCTGGTGTCTGACACCAGCATCCGGGAAAGTAAAACGCGTGCTGATCTCGTTCCATGGATATGGGGGCCGGGAAGAGCCCGATTTTATGTGGAAGGTAAAGGATACAGCCGTGTTATTTCCCTGTGCACGCGGTCTGGGGAAGAGTCTGCATCCGCCAATATCCTCAAACCCTCTGTGGCATGTTCTACATGATATCCAGGACCGGAAAAACTACATCCACGGTGGGTGTGTGGAGGATATTTGGCTTTCGGTCAGTGCCGCGTTGAAGCTTTTTCCGCAGGCAAATGGTAGGGTGGGCCTAATGGGGACTAGCTTTAGCGGTGGTCTTGGGGCCATGGCGCTGGCCTGGGATCAGCGGATTTCCAGAGCGCATTTTGCTGTGCCTAGCTTTGGAAACCAGCCACTCAGGATGAAGCTTAAGACCACTGGGAGCGGCGCAGCAGTGCAGGCAATGTACAAACGTGAGCCTGCGATGGTCGAAAAGACGCTATCGTTTTATGATGCGGCAATTGCGGCCCAATGGATCAAGCAGCCAGTGAGTTTCGAGTGCGCGATGTTCGATCCGGTAGTGGCCCCGCCCGGGCAATTTGCGGTCTACAATGCAGTGAAATCCCCTAAAAGTTTGTTCGTAAGAAGAGCAGGACACTTCAAATACCCTGAAGAAGAAAGCGAGACACGGCGGGTGATTCGCGATGTGAACAATTGGTTTAGCAAACTGTGATGAACTTCATCCCCCAAAGAAAAACCCCTCTATGAAGCGTGAATACCACAAGTGGTGGAGTGAAAACCTCAATCGCGATATGGAGATGCTTGTCTTTGGCCATGCAGGGGCGAAAGTTTTGGTATTCCCAACCCGGGATGGGCGTTTTTTTGAATACGAGGATCTTCGCCTGACCGAGGTATTGCGGCACAAAATTGAAGCTGGCCAGCTTCAGCTCTACTGTCTGGACGGTATTAGCAACGAGAGTTTCTATTGTTTCTGGGCCCATCCCAGCGGGAGGATCCAGCGGTATCTGGAGTATGAGGCTTATGTTCTGGAGGAGGTGATTCCTTTCGCGGATGAGTTGAATGATCACCCGTGCATAATTTCCCACGGTTGCAGCCTCGGTGGCTACTTCGCTGCCAATATAGTATTTCGCCACCCGAAGCCTTTTTCCAAGCTGGTGGCGTTCTCCGGAAGATATGATCTGACCCTCAAGGTGGAGAGTTTCGATAGTCTCCTCGGGGCGCATTATGATGATGAGGTGTATTTCAATACTCCCACGCATTTCCTTCCGGGTCTGAAGTCCAAGGCGATCTTGAAGGAGTTAAGACGGATCGATATGATCTTTGTGATCGGTAGGCAGGATCCTTTTGTGAAAAACAACGAGCATCTTTCCCGGATACTAACGCAGAAGAAGATCTCCCACCGGCTTCATTACTGGCCGGGTAGGGCTCACCGTGGGCGGTTCTGGCGGGAAATGGCACCTCACTTTGTGTGAACCTACTTGCGGTTGAGAATTCTCATTGCATGGGGCCATCTTAGCCGGATGATATAGGTATGCTGACGAAGAAGGAATTACTGGATCTCCAGTTTGTAGATGCACGGGCGCGCCTGATAGACCTGGCAGCGTTCCTGGACCGGCTGGAGCGCCACGAGGGCGAGGAGGATTCCCGTATGAAATATTTCCGGGCAGCCATTCCCATTCTAATGGAGAAGCGTGTCGATCGTGCGAAACGGGTCTTGGAGACATTTTCCGATAGCTCCGTGGAAATTCCCGAGAAAGCAGAATTCCAGGGAGCCAAGGGTGCTCCCGTTTCCTGATCCAGCTATGCGATATATCGAACCACACGCACACATGGTCAGCCGCACAACGGATGACTACGAGAAACTAGCACTAGCAGGATGCGAGGCGCTCTGTGAACCCGCATTTTGGGCGGGATTTGACCGTTCATCAGCGGATGGTTTTCATGATTATTTCCGCCAGCTCACCGAATATGAGCCGAAACGGGCCGAAAAATTCGGAATCAAACATTTCTGCTGGTTGTGTATCAACCCCAAGGAGGCGGATGATCCGGGCTTTGCTCGGGAGGTAATGAGTCTGATCCCGGAATTCATTACAAAGGAGAATGTCCTGGGCATCGGTGAAATCGGACTTAACAAAAATACCCGCAATGAAATGCGGATCTTCGAGGAACATGTGCAAATCGCGTTGGATCACGATCTTCCGGTGCTGATCCATACACCTCATCTGGAAGATAAGCTGAAGGGTACGAAGCTGATTCTCGATTCGCTGGCATCCTTCTCAGCACTGGATAGGGGAAAAGTAATCATCGATCATGTGGAAGAGCACACTGTATCTCACGTGCTGGATGCAGGCTATTGGGCGGGTATGACTTTATATCCGGAAAGTAAATGCACTCCGAATCGAGCGATCGATATACTCGAAATGTATGGAAATGAACGGATCTGGATGAACTCCGCCTGTGATTGGGGAGTTTCCGATCCTCTGGCTGTGCCGAAGTGCGCCTTGGAAATGAAACGCAGAAAACATTCTCCTGATCTGATACAGAAAGTAATTTTTGAGAATCCGAAGGCGTTTCTCAGCCAGTCACCGAAGTTTTTCGTCTAGAGGCTTTGGTCGAACCATCCCTGATGCTTGTCTTTTATCTGGTGGATAAAGCGGAATGGTCTAGCGCTCTTCCTCCCCGCCATGAGGTAGGGCTTTCCCAGCGCGAGGCGAAGTTTTCCGGAAAGCGATGTGGAGAACTGATCTCCGCCGGGAGCCTGAAGCACGATAGGGTTCCAAAGTGGGCGGCCGTCGATAACCCGGAATCCAGCGTCTTCATACAGCCCGGTGTCCCCACTATATTGGCGACTGCTTGCCACATGGGTAGGGTAGTTCGCCTGAATCATGTAGTAAGGGGCGTGGACGATGAAAATGCCGCCCGGCCTTAAGTGCGCTTTGAGCATTCTTACGAAGGACGGTGGATCCGGGACGTGCTCGAGCACATCAAGGCAGATCATCGCGTCAAAAGTGCCGGAAGGGATAAGATCGGGATTGGTAAGATGCTGGACTTCCGAGTTGTTCCGCTGGAACAGGCGCTTTGCGAATTCAGCACTGTAGCCGGGAACTTCGAAATAAGTAACTTGATGGCCTGCCTGTTTCAGCCGAAGGCACTCAAAGCCCATACCGTCGCCGATGCTGAGAACATTGCTTGAACCTAGTTTTTTGGAGATCCAATCGGAGCACCATCTACCCAAGTCTTGTTTCAACCCGTTCATATTCCAGATCGCTAGTTCATACAGGAATGAATCGGTATTCTGGTAGAAACGTTCCATGGCAGAATTGTAGACATACCGTTTCGCTCCATCTGTTTTGATAGCGTGGTTAAAAGCGGATTTAACGCTGGAACCTATATTTGCCCGCTCGCTCTGGAGCCGCTGGATAACCTGCCTTGTGGGGATACCCGTGACCTCGGAAATCAAGCCCGACATATCTTCGAGAGAATGTAGAGGATCGAAGGAAAGAGTCTGCCTCATGGATTAGGAAAAATCGAAAGTGAGATGGGAAAATCTCAGGCAGAATAATTATTTCAATGGCTCCGGCGGTAGGGATCGAACCTACGACCTAGTGGTTAACAGCCACCCGCTCTGCCGCTGAGCTACACCGGAATTGAAATGAAAGTCACTGGAAGCGACGTGGGCGGAATGTGCCTTTGATTCGGGGTTTCTTGCAAGGGGAAAATTGCTCTAAATTCAATTTTTTCTACAGGTCATTGATGGAACCGAAATCGGGAGAGAAGAGGCGTTTGTAGGTGCGTGCGGCATAGCCATCCGTCATCCCTGCAAGGTAGTCGCAAATCAGTCGCGCACGCGTGGATTCATCTGCGGATTTCTGAATTTCCTCCATTGTATCTGCCGGAAGAAGTTCGAACTTTTGTCCGTCAATGGCTTGGTCTTTTACGTATCGGGTTTCGAGTATTTCCCAGAGTTGCCTAAGCATGCGGGAGCCTTTGTGCTCGAGTTGCTTGAGTTGCGGGGAGAGAAAGACCACCTCATAGGCCAGCGCTTTGAAAATCTCGGACTCGGCACGGACCTCTGGATCTACCACGAGCCTGAATTTATAGCGATTTGTGGTGGCTGAGAGGAAATTGTTATCAAGCTCGAGGCGAGCTGACTGGATATATTTCCCGATACGCTTTCCTACGAATGGATCCACACGGCGTTGTCTGATGGCTAGGATCAGGTCTCCAAGTGGGGTTTTCGGCGAAATGTCGTGGCCTCTCTTTTCCGCCCACGTTTCGATCTTTTCAACATGGAGAAAACCGGCTCGAACGCTATCCGACAGATCGTTGAGCGAGTATGCGGTATCATCTGCCCAGTCCATGATCTGACATTCGATTGATTTGAAGGAATCCCTTACCTTTCCCGGAGTGAGCTCTAGCGGGAAATCCATTCCAGCGAGGGACCAATCAAGAAAGGAGACCTGATTATCGTAGATGAAATGATTTTTTGGGGGTGCCCCGTCGGTGTGGAGTTCTGACCACAGGGTTTTGTATTTTAACACGCCGTCCAGAAATGCACGTGAGGGATCCATACCGGTGCGTTTTGCCGAGAAAATGCGCTGGGTGAGAAGGCGGAGGGTCTGCGCATTACCTTCAAAGCCGCCATGTTCCCGCGTGAGGTGGTTAAGTGTACGCTCGCCCGCGTGCCCGAAGGGTGGATGGCCGAGATCGTGGGATAAACAAATAGCCTCGAGGAGATCTGTATCGATGTGAAATTTATCAGAGAGCAGCGAATCCGGCATGTTTTGCAGCCAGGCGCACACGGATTTCCCGATCTGTGCAACTTCGAGCGAATGGGTGAGGCGGGTGCGGTAGAAATCATATTCGCCGGACCAGAAAACCTGGGTTTTGTTCTGGAGACGGCGGAAAGTCGGGGTGTGTAATACTCGGTCACGATCAATCTGGAACGGTGACCGGTAGTCCCCGGCGTCGGATCTTCCTGAAAGTCGCTCGGTGTCAAAGGCCCCGTAGAATTCGTTCCGCATGGTCGGAGTTTGCGAGCGAGGGTATTACGTGTTCAAGGGTAGAGTGATTTGTTTTCAGGTAATCAGGGAGAAGGAATCAAAACTGATTTAAGATTGTTGATGATGGTCCGTCTTCTGCTATTTCTAGGGTGATGGTAGCGAAACAAGTATTGCGAGCTGCTTCAGGTTGGCTGGAGCTGGGAATGCCGGACGATGCTCTGGATGAGTTGAAGGGTTTACAGGGCAAAGACTCCGAGGATAGACGGGCACTGGAGCTCACGCTTTCCGCGCAGATGGCCAAGGAATCCTGGAAGGATGCATCTGAAACGGCGCTGCAACTGTGTTCCCAGGTAGCCGATGATCCGGATTTTTTTCTAAGTGCCGCGTTTTGTCTCCATGAACTGGGAAAGACTGACAAAGCATTGAAATGCTTGAAGGACGGGCCGCAGGCTCTAGAAGAGTTCGCAGTCTATCATTACAATATGGCCTGTTATCACTGGACGTTGAATGAAAAGGATAGTGCCCGTGAGTTTATCAAAAAAGCGATCGAGCTGGATGAAAGCTTCATTGAGGCGGCACGTGAAGACCGCGATCTGGTAGGCTTGGAAATCTAAAGGTATAAGCTTTAGAGTATTCGCCTTTTGACAACTTGCCCAAATTTTGGGAGTTTAAAGGAATGCAGCCCGTTCAGTTTGAAGAATCCGTCGCATCCATCCTGGGCCGGGAAAGCCGGTATGATGCGCAGGCATACTTTTTTCTGAAAGACTCGCTGGATTTCACTCTCAAGCGTTTTCAAGAACGTGGTGAGGTGCACGGCAGGCATGTCTCCGGTAAGGAACTTGTGGAAGGTTTTCGTGATTTTTCATTGGCACAGTTTGGACCGATGGCAGCCACACTGATGGATGAGTGGGGAGTCAACGAATGCTCTGATGTCGGCAATATGGTATTCCAGATGATTGAGGAGCAAGTTTTTGGAAAACAGGATTCAGATCGACCGGAAGATTTCGATGAGGTTTTCGATTTTAAGAAAAGCCTTCGTGAGCCGTTTCTTCCGAAGCGGAAACAGACTGTTCCACGCGGTTCAATCGCGAGCTGAGGCAGGCAAAGGCGGAGGAATATTCGGTGGTGGAGAAGGCATCCACTTTGGAGCCTTCGGGGTAACATCCGAGTGCCAGGCTAGAAACGCGAGGACGATGACCCCCGCGACAGAGCCGAATCCGCAGCTGACGGCTGCGGCCATGCCGATCACAAATGGTGAAAGACCGAGGATTATGAGTAAAAGCGAGGAAGGCTTTAGCTCAAAAGACATGGTCGCGAGACGCATTCTGGACCGGGCGATCAATAGTCCCATCACGCAATAGCAAGCAACTACGCAAAGAGCGGAGAAGTGATAGAAGAGACTGCAGAGGATCCCGTATTTCGATGTCTTGCCCATGGCGAGCACCATGCCTCCACCTATCATTCCAGCGCCTCCCCCAGTTGCCGCAGCGCAGAGAAATAGAACAAATGTCCCCAATCTAGCTGCAATGTTTCCGAATCCTGATGAAGCGATGGAGCCAGCAGAAAGGATGGCCGCTGCACTGATGACGGTGCCCGCATTCGCAAGTTCCTGGCCCCACTCGATACCGCCGATGAAATAGCGGATGACCACGTAAGGGAGTAATGAGGTAAACGTGAGGACGCTCAATCCCCAGAGCATGAAAAATTTCCCGGTGATAATTTGCCAGCGGGAAAGGGGGGTAAGGAGGAGTAGTTCATGGTTTCCCTCCTCCACCTCCTGCTGCATCAGGAAGAAACCTGCCAGCGGCATGATAATTCCGCAAATTGCCATCGCGACCCACCAAAAAGGCCCGATATACCGGACATCCCATAGCAGGACTGCGGAAGTGCCCGATGATCCGAATTCCGGAAGCTGGAACTCCGCGAAGATCGCAATAGTAGCGAAAATATGAATACAGATGAATGGGTAGACAAAGCTGGAGCGCCGGAGGCTCTGCCGCAGTTCCTTTACCGTCATCGGGCCGAATTTCTCCGGCAGGTCGGTGGTATTCGCGCTTAGTTCCACAGAGAAGATTTAGGGAAGGATATCACTGTAGACGCCCGGATCACTTCCCGGAATCTCGATGGCTCCACAGTTTTTTTCGTAAAATTCACGAGGGCCCACACCACCGATGATCCCGTAGGCGTATCCGATATCATGGAGAGATTCCAGTGCCTTGAATAACAATGCCTTTCCGATGCCAGTTCCCCGGGCGGCCTCAATGACTCCTGTAGGCCCGAAATAGCCGCGATTTGTGGTTTCGTAGCAGGAAAAGCCCAGAATCTCCTTATCCTTGGTGGCAATCCAGCATGAAACCGGCTGACGAGTTATCGCTACTTCCACTTCACTGGCCCATTTTTCGGAGAAGTTCACACGAGCAAAATTGGCTATCGTATGTTTCTCAAATGCACGTCCACGTCTGAGGGTGATTCCCTGCGCTGCAACTTTCGTATAAAGCCCGGAGGAGTCTGGAAGGTCATATAGGCGCACGAGCATGTCGATCATCCACATATGAAATGCCGGATGGAGACGGAGGGAAACTTTAATTTTTTCCAGCGAAAAACTATATGTTGCTACGGCACAGCTGCATTTTTCCCGCGAAGGAAAAGTAGTCCGAACTAGGAAACGAAAGGGATTAGAACGACTTCCGGAGATGGGAGGGAAGTATGTTCAGTTGCTCACGGTATTTTGCGATCGTGCGGCGCGCTACTTTGATTCCCTGGGTTTTGAGAGCCTTCGTAATTGCGTCGTCCGAAAGGGGTTTTGCTGGGTTCTCATGGGAAATCAGCTGTTGGATTGCCTCCCTGACACCCGCGTTTGATACCTCCGCACCGCCGGCTGTTTGATAACCTGTGGCAAAGAAGGCGCGCATTTCCATCAGACCCTGTGGTGTGAGAATATATTTACCGGCTACTGCCCTTGAAACGGTTGTCGCATGGAGATCCAGTTCATCAGCAACGTCATTCATGGTGAGTGGACGTAGATGGCGGGGACCTTTTTCGAGAAAGGCCGGTTGTTGCTCGATTAGCTTGTGGGCGATCGCAAGGATTGTCTCCTGCCGAAGGGAGATGGAACGGATCAGGCTGCGTCCGTCGCGGATCTGATCCCGGAGGAAGGCACGGGCTTTGGAATCGACTCCGTTTTTCCCGATCATGTCCTTGTAGAAGTCATTGATACGAAGGGAAGGGAGGTGCTCACCAGTGAGGCGTGCTCCCCACACTCCATTGTCATTTTTCTCAATGACGACATCGGGTAGGATATATGGATTGCCAGTCGGATCAAATTCACCGCCCGGATTGGGCGAAAGCCTGGCGATCGTCTGTGTAGCTTCGGTTATACGCTCGACGGTTGTGCCGAGTGCCCGTGCGATTTGTGGGTAGCGCTTGCGTGCAAGATCCTCGAGATGATCACGGACGATTTTGTATTCAAGTGTCTCAGTGCCCCCTGAACGCTCCAGCTGTATTAGCAGTGCTTCGGGAATGCCGGATGCTCCGACGCCCGCCGGTTCGAAGCTCTTGATTAATTCCAGAGCTTCTTCGAGAGGTTTGATCGCGAGAGAATTGGATGAGGCGAGTTCAACAAGTTTTGTATCTAGAAACCCCCGGTCATCCAGTTGGCCCAGTATCACAAGAGCCGCTTCTCTAACATTCGGCTCGATCAGAGAAAGATCAAGTTGGTGCTGTAGGTGCTGCTGGAGGGTTTCCGGGGCGACAATGTTGTCATAAAGACGTTGTCTCCGCTCCTCGTCCTCCTGTGTCCATTGTGCGGAGCGACCTTCAAGAATCGAGCGATCCCGCCAATCGTCCTCCGATTCGTTCATGTATTCCAGAGAGTCTGCTTCCTCCGCATCGGGAGCGTCTTCATCCAGAGATGTGACTTCGGTCACATCTTCAAGGGTAGGATTTGTCTCCAGTGCCTGCTGCATCAGATGGGATAATTCCATCGTGCTCGCCTGAAGTATCTCCAGACTCTTCCGCATCTGAGGCGCGAGAGTCTGTGACTGGGAGAGTGATTGATGTAGGGAAGCTTCGGCCATGGGCGCGCAAAAATTATGCCGCCAATTTATGTCGAATACTAGAAATGAGAAGCACTAATTATGCCAAAGGGTCGATTTTATAGTGAGATTTATCTTGCGATACTAAATCTGACAATTAAAGACGACCGATGTTAGGATGCTAAGCAGTAAAATACCCGACTCCTGCAGCGAAAATTGGCTGTTGGGAAACGTTGGGAAGGTTCTTTGCCACATGTTTTGAGAAGCGCTCCGAGTGGGCCATTTTACCCAAAACTCTACCACAAGGAGAAGTTAGTCCTTCGATGGCGGCCAGAGATCCATTTGGATTGAACGGGTGCTGCATGGTCGGGTTTCCAAACTGATCACAATATTGGGTGGCGACTTGTCCCGAAGCAAAGAGTTTGGTCACCATCTCTTCAGATGCGTGGAATTTACCCTCTCCATTTGAGACGGGCACGGAATGGATATCTCCGATTGTTTGGTTAGCCAGCCACGGGGAACTGTTGTTGGCGACCCGAGTTTCCACATATTGGGAAATGTGGCGGGAGATATCGTTGTGAACGAGGGTAGGAAACTCTTCGTCGGTTTCGGTAATTTTTCCGGTGGTCACGAGTCCCGTTTTGATCAGGGCCTGGAAGCCGTTACAAATCCCGAGGACCAAGCCATCACGATTTTCAAGGAGATCGGAAATTGCATCGGATACCCGTGGATTGCGAAGGATTGTAGCAATAAATTTTGCTGAGCCATCGGGCTCATCTCCTGCGGAGAATCCACCCGGGATGAATAGGATCTGTGATTCGCCAATCTCGGTTGCCAGCTTTTTGATGGATTCCTCGATGTGTTTCGCAGAGATGTTTCTAAAAACTTCAATGTGTGTTTGTGCGCCTTGGCGTGCAAATGAGCGTGCGGAATCGTATTCCGAGTTTGTACCCGGGAACGAGGGAATCAGAACACGCGGAGTGCCGGTTTTTCTGCCCGTTGCCGGTGTGAATGATTCGGAGATCAAGCTCGGGATCGGTGCGACCGGTTTTTCTGACACATCAGGCGCGGTGGGGTAGACTGGTTCCAGCGTGCCGGTGTAGGCTTTGCGGAGCGTATCAAGTGAGTGCAAATGCCCGTTGATCAACACAGTTGCTTCTGCTGCAGTATTTCCGATTGCTTTCGCTGTAGGGATAAGTTTGCTGAGCGCTTGTGCTGAATCCGTCGGATGCTCGAGAACAAAACTGAAATATCCCGGACTGTATTCGGATGAAATTCGATCGAATTCAGTGAAGCCAATACCATTCCCGAGAGCCATTTTAGTAATGGCTGCGGCGAGACCTGGGGCTCCGATGTGATGGAGTGCAAGGATATGGCCGGAAGCATTCAGATCTGAAAGTGAATCTGCAAGCTTCATGAGGGCTTTGAAATCCGGTAGGCCGTTCTCCAGGATCGGTGTATCGACTCTGGAGACCAGAGAGCCTTCTTTCTTAAACTCAGGAGAAATCGCCAAAGACGCTAGACCTGGTGCCAGAGCGAAGGAGACCAAAGTAGGTGGAACATCCAAGTCGTTGAACGAGCCGGACATGGAATCCTTTCCTCCGATGGCAGCAAGGCGTAGCTCATGTTGCGCGCGGAAGGCACCTAGAAGTGCCGCAAAAGGAAGGCCCCAGCGTTTTGGATCGTTCCCCAGGCGTGGAAAGTATTCCTGAAGTGTGAGACGGATATCGCCAAGACGAGCACCAGCAGCTACCGCTTTGCAGACGGATTCCGTGACTGCGTAGGCAGCTCCGAGGAAGGGTGATTTTTCAGATAAATAAGGATCAAATCCCCAGGACATGAAGGTGGCATGATCTGTTTCACCTTCCATAAGCGGAAGTTTGGCGACCATTGCGTCCGGTGGAGTTATCTGGTTTTTTCCGCCGAAAGGCCAGAGGACGGTATTCCCGCCTACGGAACCGTCGAACATTTCTCCCAAGCCTTTCTGTGAAGTGACATTGAGCGATGCAAGGTGGTCGGAAAGGCTGTTTGGCGTTTCTACTTCCGTCACCTGTGACGAAGAGGTCACGTGGACTGCCGCGGATTGCTGAACACCATTGGTATCGAGGAACGCGCGGGAGAGGTTTACGATTTCCTTGCCACGCCAGTTCATAACGAGGCGGCCGGAATCGGTCACATCCGCCACGTGAACACATTCCAGGTTCTCCTTGTCAGCCTCGCTGATGAAATAGTCGATTTCCGATGGATCCACACAAACGGCCATACGTTCCTGGGATTCCGAAATTGCTAGTTCGGTGCCATCGAGACCGTCGTATTTTTTAGGGACGGCATCGAGATTGATGATGAGGGATGGGGCTATTTCACCGATTGCGACGGAAACACCACCTGCACCGAAATCGTTACAGATTTTGATTTTTCGTGTGAGTTCCGCATTGCGGAAGAGGCGTTGAATTTTGCGCTCGGTTGGGGCGTCTCCTTTCTGGACCTCCGCTGAGTTTTCCAGGGCGGTATCAGTGTGTTCCTTGGAGGAACCTGTTGCACCGCCGACACCATCGCGACCAGTTCTGCCACCAATGAGTAGGATTACATCGCCCGGGGAGGGGCTGCCACGAAATACATTCTTCCGGGGTGCAGCTGCGACGACGGCGCCGATTTCGAGACGTTTTGCAACGTAGCCCGGATGATAGACCTCAGCGACCTGGCCGGTGGCGAGGCCGATTTGGTTTCCGTATGAGGAATAGCCCTTGGCTGCCACCTGACAGATTTTTTTCTGGGGTAGCTTGCCCGGGAGCGTCTCTGAAAACGGAGTCAAGGGATCTCCCGCGCCGGTAACGCGCATTGCCTGATAGACGTACGAGCGGCCGGAGAGTGGATCGCGGATACATCCGCCAAGGCAGGTTGCAGCTCCACCGAATGGTTCGATTTCGGTAGGGTGGTTGTGTGTTTCGTTTTTAAATTGGATGAGCCATTCCTCTTCGGGAAGGTCATCAATTTTTACTGGCACTACGATGGATGCCGCATTGATTTCTTCGGAAACTTCGAGGTTATCGAGTTCGCCGGAGGCCTTGAGTTCTCTCATGCCGATGAGAGCGATGTCCATGAGGGTGACTGGCTTCTCATCACGCTCGAGTTTTTTGCGGACACTACGGTAAGTTTCGTAGGTTTCCTGGATGACTTCCGTGCCGGGATCGAAGGTAACATCGTCGATGGCTGTGAGGAAAGTGGTGTGGCGGCAATGATCCGACCAGTAGGTGTCCAGCATGCGGATTTCCGTGATACTCGGAGGGCGTGATTCTTCGGTTTTGAAGTAATCCTGAGTGAACGCGATGTCCTCGGTAGACATGGCCAGTGACATTTCCTTGCGGATTTCCTCCGGGCTGTCTGTGAGAAATTGATCGAGAATTTTTACATCCGCCGGTTCAGTCGGCTTGGATTGGTGAATGAAATCCGGCGCCACGGAAATCTCGTGGGAGTCCACGGGATTGATGATGTAGGATTTGATGCCGGAAAGCTCGTCCGGGGTGACTTCCCCGGTCAATACGACGATACGGGAAGATGTAACCGCTGGTTTTTCTTTCCCGGTAAGGATCTGGATGCACTGGGCCGCGGAATCGGCACGCTGGTCAAATTGCCCAGGCAGATAAGAGTATGCGAAAGCGGTTTCGTTTTCGCTGACCTGTAGAGAAAGTGCAGTTGAATCGACCTGTGGCTCCGATAGGATTTGGGCGGTAGCCTGGGCAAATTCCAGATCGCTCGGGCCTTCTATATCGTAGCGATTGATCAGGCGGAGTGATGCCAGATTCGGTAATGAGAGTGACTCCCGGAGTTCGTGGTGGAGGTGATTGGCTTCGGTGGCGAAGTCCGGCTTCTTTTCGACGTAAAGAGTGTGGGCGTTCAAGGCTCTGCAGAGTTCTAAATTTTAGATTCGGGGAAAGGTATATGCACGGGGCAGGGAAAGCTGGGGCCGGATGGTTTCCTGCCCCGGGTATTGAGGTCCATCAGCCTTTTATTTCCAACAGCATTTGTGGGTTGTTGGGGAATTTCTTAACGAAATACAGCAAGCGCTCCATTGCCTCATACGGGCGGTGGCCGGAAAGGCCGCGACGGATTAGGTGGATCTTGTGCAAGGTGTGTTCTGCAAGGAGCAGCTCCTCGCGACGGGTGCCGGATTTAAAAATATCCACGGCAGGATAGATGTAGGACTCGGCAATTTTCCGATCCAGAACCAGTTCCATGTTTCCTGTGCCTTTGAATTCCATGAAGATGGCCTCATCTGCGCGGGAATTTGTCTGGATCAGAGCCGTGGCAAGAATGGTGAGTGATCCGGCTTCGCGGGTATTCCGCGCAGCGGCAAAGAGGCGGCGCGGAACTTCCAGTGCACCGATGGTAATACCACCGGATCCGGTGGCACGGCCACGTCCTTTTTTACCTGATCCCATGTTACCGTTATAGGCACGAGCCAGACGGGTGATGGAGTCCATGAGAAGGAATACATCTTTTCCTGCTTCAACCAGGCGCTTGGCGCGCTCGATTGCAATTTCGGCGATACGGCAGTGGTTGCGGGCTACTTCATCGTTGGATGAGGCGTAGATTTCCGCACCTGGGAGAGCGCGACGGAATTCGGTTACTTCCTCGGGACGCTCATCCACAAGGACGACCATGAGATGGATCTGCTCGTCATATTTCTCGCGGATCGCTTCCGCCATATGGAGAAGGAGAGTGGTTTTACCAGAGCGGGGAGGGGAAACGATGAGTCCACGCTGCCCGCGACCTACTGGAGCCACGATATCGAGAACGCGTGTGGTGTAGCGATCGGGAGTGGTCTCGAAGGCGATGCGTTTGTTTGGATTGATCGCTTTGAGTTCGTCGAAATGAGGTAGCTTGGCTGCTTCCGCAGGGGGCATGTCATTGACAGTGGAAATCTCGATAAGCTGCAGGCCGCGATTGCTGTTCTGTTGCTTTCCGTGAATCCACTGACCGTGCCTGAGTGCGTTCTCGCGGATAAGATCAGGAGAGATGAAAATATCGTTCTTCGCCTGTTCAAAATTAGTCTCTGGTGTGCGTAGAAAGCCGAAGCCCTTCGGCGTCATTTCGATGAGGCCATTGCAATCTGTGATCGGGCCTTCAAGCGCGGGAGGAGTGCGGTCTTCCTGTTGTTGTCTTTCTTCCCTGGGTCCGCCACCGCCGCCACCGCCACCGCTTCTGCGATCGTTGTTTTGCTCGCGGCGTCCGCCCTTGCGGTTGCGTCTTTGTTTTTTGCGACCGCTACCATCATCCTGATGCCGGTTGCGGGAATCATTGTTGGAAGATCCCTGATTGGTCGGGCCACCGCCTGGGACCCTGCCCATTCGCGGGGAATCCTGTTGTGTGGATTCCTTTTGCGGCGCCTGTGATCTCTGGTGGGATTTTTGTGGCAGCGGTGCTGGTGCTTCGATTGGCTTCGGAGTCGGCACTGGAGCGGGGGCCTGCGTCCGGATCGGCTTGGGTGCCGGTAGTGGTTTTGCTTCCACTTGGACTGCTGGTGCCGGATCTTTTTTTGCCGCCTTTTTAGCTACTGCCTTCTTTGCCGCTTTTTTGACGGTTTTGGTGGCTGCTTTCTTTGCCGTGGTCTTCTTGGCTGCAGTTTTCTTCACAGGAGTTTTTTTAGCAGCTACTTTCTTGGTTGCTGTTTTCCGTGGGGTTTTCGCGGCTTTCTCGGACGAGGTCTTTTCGAAAAGTTCGTCAGTGGTTTTGTTGCTCATGCGGGAGATAAAATAAAAGGAAAAGGATTTCGGGCGGTGCCCGGAGAAAAGGGATGTTTTGGAAAGGGAGGCTTGCCGGAAATGGGTTTCGGCTAGGTATTGACGATCAAGAACTGGTTGCTTCAAGGGCCAGTAAAGCCTTCGGAAACGTTCGTGTTCCGCCGAAGAATTTGGCTATCGGGCAATTCATTTGTGGGAAAAGGATGCAGATGAAATATGTGAATTTCACGTAAGCATGGGAGAGGACGGGGCTAGCAGTGGTTTTCCAAAACACATGCATCCGATATATCGCTAAGCGGATGAGTTTGAAGGAGACGTTTGCTTGCTTGGAGGCCCGGAAATAATTTTCGGAGCTGCCTTACCGTTGTGTCAGCGGGGAAAATATGGGAGGGGTATGTTGATTTTGCAACCTTAAAAAGATTGTGTTCCACAGCTACGAATTGACTGGGAAGTGAGTCGGGCTGACTGTCCGGCCAGATGTTTGCGAGAGTGTGTATTAGTTTTATAGCGGTGATGGTTTCACTCGTGACCGGTGGGTGTGAAAGACGGGAGGAGGTGCCGAGGGCCGTGCCCGTGAGTGAGGATCTGGCTATGAATCTGAAGTTGATGAGCTTCAACCTCAGGTATGAAAACGAGAAGGATAGTGGAAAGCGGGCTTGGCGGGAGAGAGTAATCGGGATTGTAAGGTTAATACGTTCGCAGGAGGTGGATGTGCTAGGGATTCAGGAAGGAAAGCATGGCCAGGTGGCTGACCTGCGAGCTTCATTGCAGGACTATGAGTTCTACGGGTATGGGCGCGACGATGGTGGGAAAGAGGGCGAGTATGCAGGCATCTATTACAGGAAAGACCGTTTCGAGGTGGATAGCAGCGCATCAGGTATGATCTGGTTATCCGACACGCCCGGCGTAAAAGGATCAAAGACCTGGGGGAATGAGTTTCCCAGGGTGGCGACGTGGGTAAGACTAACGGATCGAGCGAGTGGCCAAGGACTGTGGGCGATCAACATGCATTTGGATCACCGGAGCCAGATATCGCGGGAAAAAGGTGTAAGATTGATGGCTAAGAAATTGGTGGCCATGAACCCGGAGCGTGATCCTGTAGTCTGGATGGGGGATTTTAATGCGGTTGAAAATAATTCCGTTTATTCTTTTCTAGGTGGAAAATCATCTACGGTGGACGGAGTAGATGGCTTCAAGGGGCTGAAAGAAGCCTACGGTGTCTTGCATCCGGGCGAAGAGAAAAGGGGGACCCTTCATTTCTGGATGAGCGATCCAGACCGCCAATGGAAAGTGGATCACATCTTTGTCTCGAAGTCCGCCGATATACGGGCCGCAGAGGTATTGAGAACCGGGGAGCCGTATTTATCAGATCATTTTCCCGTCTATGCGGAAATAACTTTTCCCTATACAGACTAGGAGAGGCTGTTGGCGAGGGCGCTGGCTGGCATCTGTTTCGAACCTTCCGGTTGGATCGATGCGAGCTTCAAAGAGTTTCCACCGCAGCCGATCAGGAGTTCTCCCTCATGGGTTACCAATTCCCCTTGAGGAGCTGCGAATTCAATGGGGATTGCCGGAGGGAAAATTTTGAGCCGTTTGCTTTTACCGCGGATCTCTACCTCAGTGAACGTTCCGGGCCAAGGATGGTAGGCACGAATCGTCTGCTCAATAAGTTCTGCAGATTGGGAGAAATCGAGCCTTCCGTTTTCACGCAATAGCTTCGGAGAGTAAGTAACTTCGGCTTCCTTTTGTGGCGTTCCTGCGGATGGATCCGCTTCCAGGATTTCCAGAGCTTCAGAAAGGGCGGACGGGCCGAGTTCTGCCAATCGGTCGTGCAGTTCACCGGCGGTTTCGGTGTCGCCGATTCGGATTTTTTTCGTGCAGATGATATCGCCGGCATCGAGTTCCCGGATGATGTGCATAATGGTGATTCCAGTTTCAGCATCGCCGTTGTTGATGGCGGATTGGATACAGGATGCGCCGCGATATTTGGGGAGGATGGAGGCGTGGAGATTGATTATCGCCTTGGATGCAGCTTCGCGAACTACTTTTCCGATAATTTGACCATAGGCCATGACAACGATGAAATCGGGGGCGATCTCGGTGAGTTTCTGGCCCACTTCCTTGATTTTCTCCGGCTGCCAGACGGGTATGTCGTGTGCGAGAGCTACGGTTTTAATCTCCGGAGGGACGGTGGAACTTTGGCTTCGGCCAACGGGTTTGTCAGGCTGGGTAATCAGCAGGCAAGGCTTTGGGCCATGATCGATCAGGTGTCGGAAAGTGGGGAGAGCAATGTCTCCAGTGGCGATGAAAGCGATGGTCATGAAAGTAAATGAGAGTTTGGCGCTAGTTCTCGAGGAGAGAGGCAGCCATGGCGCGGGCTTGTTGTCCGCCACCGCCGAGCATGCGGACGAGTTCGTTGATGCGTAGCTCGCCCTCTACCTGAAAGAGCTTTGAGCGGGTGCGGCCGGAGGTGACTTCTTTCTCCACTACGTAGTGGTGATTGGCGATTGCGGCTACCTGCGGGAAATGGGTGATGGCGATGACCTGATGGAGCTGGCCAAGCAAGGCCATCTTCTTTCCAACCGCGCGGGCAATTTCCCCACCAACGTTGGCATCGATTTCATCGAAAACCATGAGTGGGGTGGAGTCCTGTTCCGCGAGAGAGGATTTCACCGCGAGCATGACACGTGAAATCTCACCGGAGGAGGCTATCTGGCGGAGCGGCTGGAGTGGCTCGCCGGGGTTCGGACCGAAGAGGAAATTGCAGGATTCGAGACCGTGGAGGGTAGGATCCTTTTGTGTGGTAAGTTCAACTTCGAAGGCGGATTGCTTGAATCCAAGTTCCTTGAGCTGTGAGGCAATTTCCTTTGCCAGCTTCGGCGCCGATTTTTTGCGCTGGATGGTCAGTTTAACGCCGATCCCTTCAAGATGTCTTCGTGTTTCTCCCAGTTCATTGACCAGATTTTCGATTTTCTCTGAACGGTTTTCGATATTGTCTAGCCGCTCTGCGATTGTGTTTTGCCTTGCAATAACATCTTCGATGGATGGGCCGTATTTGCGCTTAAGTGATTCCACCAGATTCACCCGCTCTTCGATGGAAGCGGCGGCAGATGGGTCAATATCGAGTTCTTCGGTGTAGTCAGTGAGGGTAGCTTCAAGATCCTGGAGTTCGATGGAGGCAGTTTCCAAGGAGCTAAGTTTATCGCTGAGTGAGTTATCGTATTTTTCCAGTTCGCGGACGATGCGTTGAAGCTCGGAAATGCGATCTAGAAGCCCGTCATCTCCGGTGAGGGCGGAAACTGCCTGGGAGGAAAGTTCCTGTAGCCGTGTTGAATTCGACGAGCGTTGGTAGCGCTCCTGTAAATCATCTCCGTCTTCCGGGTTGAGGTTTGCCGATTGAATTTCCTCCAGCTGGTAGCGGAGCAGCTCGAGCTCCTGTTCGGAGGCATTTTCCGCGTTTTTGATTTCTTCCAGTTCTTGGTTCTTCAGCCGCCAGGTGCGGTAAGTCGAGCGATACTCGCTAAGCATTTTCTCGGTGGAGGCGTAGGCATCCAGCATGGCGAGTTGGCGCTCCTGGGAAAGGAGTGACTGATGGTCGTGGGGCCCATGGAGATCCACGAGATGTTCTCCCACTTTTTTAAGGAGGGTGAGGGTGACCGGAGAGTCGTTGATGAATTGTCGGTTGACGGATGTTCCGATGGAGCGGCGGATGATAATCTGGGTATCTTCCGAGGGCGGGAGCCCGCCTTCTTCCAGTATGGCGTTGATCTCCTGAGGATCCTTAAGGTCGAAAATGCTTTCAATGGTGCAAGTGTTTTCGCCCGTTCTGATCATTCCCTTATCAGCGCGCTCTCCGAGGATCATTTTCAGAGCGCCAACGATGACTGATTTACCCGCGCCGGTCTCGCCGGTGACACTGATAAGTCCGGAGCCGAGATCCCATGAGAGTTCTTCGACTAGTGCTAGGTTGCGGATCTTGAGAAGGGTGAGCATGGGTGATTTCGCGCGAGAGTATGCGTGGGTTCCAGTAGTTTCAATCCAAAGGAGGTAGGATTTTTTTCTGGCGGAAATAGGGGGATATTGCCGGATTTCGAGTGAAATCAGATAAACCCCGGGACTTGGAATTCGCCTGGGAGCAAGTGCAAAAGCGATGCTTCGAGGCAGTGCTTTCTAGCTGCCGGATTTGGTTTTCCCCACGGCATAACGATACCTGGCAATGGCATCGACCATTCCGGCAGCAATGGCCGCCTGAAAGGATTCATTGGCAATAAGGCGGGCCTCGTAAGGATGGCTCATGAAGCCACCTTCAAATAGGACAGCAGGATGACGGACTCCCGAGAGGACGCTGAAACGGGCGCGTTTGATACCACGATCAAGAGTATTGGTGCCAAGACGGCGAAGGACGGAGCCGTGAAGGGCGGTAGCAAAGGCGATATTTGCCGAGTCGTGCTGGTTTCCTGTTTTTTGCTGTGCGTCGCTGGCTTTGAGGCCGGTGCCGTAGTGTGAAACCCCTGGAGGAGAGAGGGTGAAGGTTTCGATTCCGCGAGCAGACCGGCCGCCTGAATTAAAATGCAAACTCAGGAAAATAGCGTTTTCCTTTACGCTGTTAGCGATATTGACGCGTTCCTGAAGTGAATAATATCGGTCGCTTTCGCGGATCATTTTCACCTTAAACCCTTTTTTCTCGAGTAGGCCTTTGAGCCGTTGTGCGAGTTTCAGGTTGTAGTTGGCCTCTGTGCCGATGGGATTGGTGGCGCCAGGATCTTTCCCGCCGTGGCCGGCATCGATGATAACGGTGCGAAAATCTCCGGCTTTCTGAATAAAGTTTGGACGAAGAACTGGATCGATCAACTTCGCGAGATCGATACGTGATACATATACTTTGTTTCCTGATGAGGTGACTGAGTTTGAAAAAACAAACTTCACGTTATTCATCAAACACTCGTTCCCACCTACGGTGAGCTTCATCTCCACCTTGGAGTTTTCGAGGACTACGGAACTACCTGTCCGTGTAATTTTCGCAAAGTTGTAAAAGCGTTTGATACTATCGACAGAGACGTAATCACGACCACCGATTTCGATGACATCCCAGCCTTTGTCTCTCGACTGTGCTTCAGCTTTCTGGACGGAAAATAGCGAGAGAAGGAGGCACGAAAATGCAAGTAGGAGGCATGTAGAAAACTTTGGATTTTTACGCATATGCATAATTCGCTCAACTAGAGGGTTCTAGTATATTCGTAACCGGTGTAGAATACAACGGGATTTTCAGCGGTTGGTTAGCCTTTAGTATTGTCGGGCAAGATGCAAGGGCGGCGGGGAAGTTTTTTCAGGATTCCATGTAATTCTCCAGAGATTCCCGCAGGGAAGTGCGTGCACGGAAAAGGAGGCTTTTAACAGAAGGGACTGAAGTCTTGAGCACGAGGGCAATTTCCTCGTAGGGCAGGTTCTCGTAGCGGCGGAGAACTACAGCAAGTCTTTGATTTTCCGGGAGTTCCTGAATCGCGTCATCAATGGCGGACTGCAATTCCGATGTCAGTAGTTTGGAATCGGGTTGGGAGTTCGGATCGTCCGGATGCTGAAGGTGGCTCTTTTCTTCCCTTTGCTCGGTGGAAACGGTCTTCTTCCGGGAGCGGCGGCGGGATTCGTTATAAACGAGATTCCGTGCGATGGTATAGAGATAGGTGGTGAACTTATTATCGGGCTTATAACGTTTAGCGTGTTTCCATACCCGGATGAAAACCTGTTGTGCAATATCCTCCGAGTCGCTGGTATTTCCCAGCATTTTGGAGATTGTGCCGATGACCGCACCCTGGTGCCGCTCGACCAGTTGCCGGAACGCCTTATGGTCGCCTCGGGCTATTTCTACCATCAGTGCGTGGTCGATGGCTGTGTCTTCGTCGATGATGGCTTTTGTATGTTCTGGGGTTTCCTCCATCGGATAGCTGAAGTGTTTGGTTCCGGTGAGAAACATGTTGTGATCCAACACCGGGTAGCTCGAATGGTTGCGGAGTGATCCGCAGCTGAGCTGGTTTCTTTTAATTACCCGTTCTGACGAGATGAAGTCGGAAAATGTTCATCTGCCGGCAACATTTTTCTGCCAGAGGGGTGATCTTGGAATATCGAACGGGCGGCAGATGATGATGCCGGCGTGTTTCGAGGATCCATTGAGGTAATCTGTAATTGGACGGTCGATGATAGTCATCCGGCCTTTGTCGCGGTCCGAGGTAGCATGTGCAAAATATGCGCGGCCCTTGATACGGACGATGAGGCCGACATGGGATGTATAACCACCTTTCCACGTGGAAGTGATGGCGCAGATGTCTCCATTGGCCAGGTAGTTCTCTGCAGTGCGGGCTTTGTTTTTCGGAATGTGGTAGACGGGGAGCTTCGATACCTGAGCTTCAATTCTACCCATTGGCTCAATGAGTGATGGATTGTTCTTTAGGTAGCGGTAGCTTTTCCACTGGACGGTCATCTCCTTGATTTCGCGGCTGAGGCGTTCTGCTCCAGGTATGCGGGAGGAGAGGTTGGCTGCGTAGCCACGGCGTTGGTTATCATGAAACACCTCCTCCAGGTGATGCATACGGGAAAGGTAGTTTCCCGTGCAAACGCCATCACGGTAACGTTCGATCTCGATCATTTGAAGGAGGTCTTCCGGCTTGTATGGTCCTGGCTTGTAGGCGATCAGGCGGGAGATGGCCAAAGAGTTTTCATAAAAGGTCCAGCAATCCATCCCGATGAGGTTGGCTACCGGGGATTCTATGTGATCATCGACCTCAAGACTATAGCTTGTATACGGAGCTCCGAGCAATTCACGGGCAACGCGCACTGTGCGCTCTCCTATCGGGAGGATCCGCCAGTTTTCGCGCTCGGCCTTCGCCATGATGGCGAAGAATTTTGCTTCGCCCTTGAAAACCGTGTTGAGTGGAAGTCTGGGCTTTGCAAGTGGTGGGACGGGTGCCTGGCGGCCAGGCGATAGCACCTTGAGCTTCGTTGAGCCGTTCATTGAAATCGCTTCAATATTTGGTCCGGCACAGCTGAAAAGTGTGAGGACCGGCAGAAACAAAAGAAGCGTTCTGGAATTCATTCCCTCCTTATACACATGGCAAATCCTGATCGAAAGGCGAGAATTCCCGATTTGTCTATAAACTCAGCTGGTAGCAGGCGCCGGAGATTCCTTTGGTGAAGAAAAATACCAGGCAATCAGAAGGCCGATGGAAAGTAGCAGGACCCAAAGGCGTGCGAGCGGGTCTGCGCTTGTGTGTTTCTTGAGTGTGCTGCCCGAGGAAATTATCTGAAGATCACTGGGCGCGCAGCCGGTCAGATCTGCTTCACGTGTATCCGCAAAATGAACTGCCGCGGTGAGTAGTGGTCTTTCCTCATCCGAGGCGGGTACGATCGCACCGAGTTTTAACAGGGATGGTTCTTGCTGGGATATGGTCAGGAATCCGGGTATCTGGGGCGCGCGGCCGGAGGGCGGGGAGGGAATTTTCTTTCCCGAGGGATCTGTGGCGATGGCTATGACCGGGGATTCCGGATTTGTGGCGATACGGATGGCTTGTCCAGTTTCCAGATTGAGTGCCTGTGGAGCGATCTTCCGAAGGCGAATCGATTCGGCGAAGCGGTGAAGGAGGACGATAAATGCCGGTTGCGAGGTGGCGTTCGATAGACGGAGATCGAAGTTGAAGCAGAGTGTCTGGTTTCCCGATTTTTCGCGGAGGAAAATGAGCGGGCGTTTTTCCTGCCACAATAGCACCCGATCTTCCGGAAGGCGCGGAAGTTCGAGGGTTTCACGGACAAGCAGTGCCTGCCAATTGATACCATCCATCAGTGGATCTGCTTCAGCAAGTATGCCGCCCTTGAGATATTTCCCAACGGAGGTGGGATCCTCCACGAAAAGGATAGAATTGGTATCGGGGACGCTCGGGTCAAGAGGGTCATAGGAACTGATGATCAGATCCGAAGAAGCCGCGTCATTGCTGGGGCGGGTGGATTGGAGTGAGCGGAGGAGGCGCTCGGTAAGGCCGCGAAAAGCCGGAGATGTTGCGGTGAAAAGGTTTAGCTCCTTCGGTTTCGGGGCAATAATGGGAAGTGTATCGTCCAGTGGAAAATCATCTTCTGTAAGGGTGACCCTGACGTCCGTGCCGGTCCGAGGGAATGCGGCCTGAATGGTGACGAATGATTTAGGAGCTATCTCAAACTCCTTTGGGCGTGTGCCTCCTTCTGAAGTGACCAACGACCAGGAGCGGGTAACCGGTGCGTCTCCGTAGTTCCGGATCAAGGCCTGCCAAATGAGTGTCCCGCCTTTTTCCTCGAATGATATTCCGGTAAAGCCGACGTTGTCCGTGGATTTTCCGACAGAGATGAGTTGAGACTCGTATGGCAGGTGTTCCTTCGGGGTGTCAGTCAGGTAAATGACTGCGCCATCTTTTGAGACGATGGATCGCGCCAGCCTGAGTGCATAAGATGGATCAGAGAGGCCGGCGCTGAGAGGGAAGTTCTCAAGAGCATCCAGCATTTCTTCGGTCGAGGCGCCAGAATAGATTCGGTCCGCCCCCGGTGTGGAAGGCAGTAAGGTGATTTCCATGGAACTGGCACTTCCCTGAAGTGCGGGGATCTTGTCCCGGAGAGTCGCAATCGCGTCTCCCTTGAAGACGCTCATCGAAGCGGAAGTGTCTAGGACAATTGCCACTCGTTGGACGCTATTTTCTTTCTGAAACCTGGGCTCAGCAAGAAACCAAGCGAGAAGTAATACGGCCAGAAGCTGCATCCACAGGGGGATTGATGGCAGCAAGCGCTCAAAACGACGGCCGGATGTGGCTTCACGCTGTGTGCGTTCCAGTAGAAAGAGGGTGGATACCGGAATGGTGATGGATTTTCTCTGTAGAAAATGAATCGCCAAAACTATCGGCAGGCCGAGTAGGGCCAGAAGTCCGAGAGGATTGGCGAACATATGGTTTCAGAGAAAAAAGAGAAGATCAGACACCTACCGAGGATTGCTTGATTGCCTCGCAGACAGCAGGGAAGAGTTGCCGTTTCCGGGAAACAACACCAGGCGCGAGATAGAGGTTTTTCTCTACAAATTTGAAAGGTAGTCCTTCAATGACTTCTTCGCTACCGATGACGAGGACCATACTGTTCATCTTTGCGATGTCAGTGACGGCGAGGACGGTGAGATCGTAACCCCCGGACTCAGCGAGGGCCACCAAGGCGGTCTCCAACTCCTTGTGGCGGGGCTTGAATCCATGGAGATCAAGTTCCTCTACCTGTGAGATGCTTACCTTGAGGCCTTGTTCGTTGAACTCCTTGCGATCGGTATGGAGAATGTCCTCGGCCGATCCTGTGGCCATGAGTGAGCCTACGGCGAAGAATTCCTCGGAAAATTTCTTAGCTTCCACTTTGGCGATGCCGCTGAGCCACTCCAACATCTCGCGATCCAGATCGGTAGTGGTTGGCGATGTCAGACAAAGTGTGTCTGAGACGATGCCGCCGCAGAGACATAGCGCGATACCCGGGGCGGGATCCAGGCTGCGGTAGAAGAATTTCCGCGCCACAAGCGTGCAGCTTGAGCCGACAGGTTCATTGAGGTAGCGGATCGGCTCACGTGATGTGATATCGCCGGAAAGCCTGTGGTGATCGATCACTTCGGTGATGGTTGCTTCATCAATACCCGAAATGGCCTGCGAGTATTCATTGTGATCAACAAGGGCGAAGCGTAGTGATGGGGGATCGACCAGATCTGATTTCACCAGAACACCGAGCATATTCTTCCCGCTGTCATCCATGACCGGGAAAAGGTCCTGATTTGAGGTGGCCAGCTGTTTGCTGATCGTGGAAACGGGTTGGCTCTCGTTCACGGAAATGAAGTCTTTTTCCATTACGTGAACTACAGTTCTGGAGCAACGGATCAGCGTATTGGCACTGGCAGTATCGTGGCGGCAGCGGAGAAGGACGGTGCCCTTCGAGTTTGCCAGATCAATGATGTCCTTTGTGACTTCATGGTTCCCTGTAACTAGAAGTGCACATGCTCCTTTTTCTATGGCTGCCTGCTGGACAACGGGGCGGTCACCGCAAATTACCAGGAAATCGGATATAGTTTTATCCTCAATCGCTACGTCCAGGCGGTTTTCGACGGTTTTCTTGGATGAGGCTCCAACGAGGAGAATGAGATCCCTTTCTTCATCATTTTCGATCGGTGCGCCAAGGCTTTCCGCTTCTACTGTATCTGCGATCTTATTCAGGGAAGCATGAACAGTGCGAACGCTGAGCGCATCAGTATTATCCGGAAGGAGGAGTTTGAGGAGATTTATATATTGGAGGATTCCTTCCACTTTACCGTCTTCCGATACAACAGGAACACAGCGAACGGATGCAGATAGCATTCGATTGTAAGCGGTAAGGAAAGTGTCGGACGGCTTCACCTGGATAACATCGCGCTTACAGATCATACCGGCGGTGGTGCGGGCATCCATAAGTAGCTGAGGTGGAGCAATTCCGGCTTTTTCCAAGACCCAAGCTGTACGTTGTGGCACTTCTCCACAGCGTGCTGCCACGGCTTCGGGTTCATCTCCGGTTGCTTTCAGGAATGCTGCGTGTCCTAGGGCGGAGCAAATCGCGTCGGTATCTGGGTTTTTGTGTCCGATTACGTAGAAAGGTGACATATTCTTGATTGTTTCCGCCGCGACAAAAAGTTCAAAGCCAAAAAGCTATAAATAAGGTCCCGATTTCG
The DNA here is from genome assembly GCF_046736275.1 of Luteolibacter sp. AS25. GTDB lineage: Bacteria > Verrucomicrobiota > Verrucomicrobiia > Verrucomicrobiales > Akkermansiaceae > Luteolibacter. Next base: position 1,773,074 of record NZ_CP151837.1, on the reverse strand, counting down.
GATGGTTTAATTTTTTAGGGAGCTTTCCCAGATAAGTTGAACCTAAATGATGGTCGTTTCTGTCTTATCGGGTAGCTGGAGGCGCGGGAACACAATCCGGCCAGTGAGAAAAAGATATATAAGTATCAATGTCTTCCTACATGCGCTCAGGGCAGCGGATACCTAGCAGGCCCAGACCTTGTTCAAGGACTTTCGAGCTAAGCTCACAGAGAGCAAGTCGGCTTGATTTGGTGGGTTCTTCCGATTTAAGAACCGGGCAGGCCTCGAAATACGAGTGAAATGCCCTCGCCAATTCGAGGAGGTAATTTGTGAGGAGGTTCGGCCGGAAATCTTCAAGAACAAGGGGCACAACTTCACCGAATCTCGCGAGAAGGCGGGCAAGGTGTATTTCCTCTGGCTTCTCAAGAATAATTTTCGCGGATGTGGCGTCAAACTCTTCGTTCAGTTTCCTGAAAATGGAACGAATCCTGACGTTTGAATACTGAAGGTATGGGGCGGTATCTCCCTGGAGGGCGAGCATTCTGTCCCAGGCAAAGACGTAGTCGGTGAGGCGGTTCTGGGAAAGTTCTGCGAATTTCACGGCGCCGATTCCTACGATTTCGGATACCTCCGCAGCCTCTGCACCGGAGAGGTCCGGATTCTTTTCGGAAATGACTTTAGCGGCGCGCTCAACGGCTTCCTCAAGCACATCTGTGAGGCCTACGTTATCGCCCGAGCGGGTCTTCATCAGCTTGCGGTCTTCTCCCAGAATAGAGCCGAAAGCGATATGCTGGAAGTTGCCGGATTTTCCCCATCGCTCCGCGGCTTCGAAAATTTGGCGGAAATGTAGCTCCTGCGGGACACCTACCACATACCAGATTTGATCCGCCTGCCACTCGTCGATGCGGTATTTGACCGTAGCAAGATCGGTGGTCGCATACAGATATCCTCCATCGGCCTTGCGGATGATAGTCGGATTATCCATCCAGCCGCTTTCACGGTGAACTTTGAACGGGTCCTGTTTCTCGGGCTTGGATTCGTCTGAAAATACGCAGATCGCACCATTGCTTTCGCGGGCCAGGCCTTTTTCGAGAAACTCATCTACCAGGCCGGGAAGCATGTCGTTGTAGTAGCTCTCACCCAGCCAGTGATCGAATTTGACATCGAGCTTGTCATAGATTTTCTGAAGTCCGAGTTTGGAAACCTCGATGCATTTTTCCCAGATGGCCAGGTTTTCAGCGTCGCCCGCCTGAAGCTTCACCAGCTCGGCTTTGCATGTTTCCAGCACGCTGGGATCATCTTTGGTAGCAGAGTTCACCTCACGGTACACACGCACAAGTTCCTTGATGGGATCTGCAGCGAGTGCCTCCTGACTGAGGAGGTTTTTCCAGCCATGGAGGATCATTCCAAATTGGGTGCCCCAGTCGCCGATGTGGTTATCGGCAATTACATCATAGCCGAGGAAGCGGGCGATGCGAGAAAGTGAATCCCCGATGATAGTGGAGCGGATATGCCCGACGTGCATTGGTTTCGCAACGTTGGGTGCGGAAAAATCGATGACGATTCGCTGGCCTTTACCGGGTTCCGGCGCACCGAGACGGGGATCCTTCAGTAATGATTCCGCGTAGCTGGCGTAGGCTTCCGGGAGGATTGTGAAATTGAGGAATCCCGGACCGTCGATCTTAACCGTGGCCAGTCCGTCGATTTCGAGAGCATCAAGGATTTGTTGGGCGAGTGCACGCGGGTTTGTCTTCTGCCGTTTGGCGAGAACCATTGCGGTATTGCTCTGATAATCACCGAAGCGAAGATCTGCAGCAGGTGCAATATTAGGTGTGGTAGGTTCACCGAGGATAGTTTCCAAGGCGGTGGCAAGGCGTGATTCCAGATTCTGAAGAAGAGTCATAAGGCTGGTGAAAGTTCCAGAGGAGGGAGATTCCCTCAGCGGATGGTGTTCCCCGCGCGGTCTTTGCGCAATGGTTTCGGGTCCAAAATTTCCAGAATTTCCTCGCGTGACTCAGCTGCGGCCAGATTCCTACGGACTTCGCAGTTGGTGAACATCTTAGCGATTGCGGCGAGTGTCCTGAGATGGAGATGGTAGTCCTTCCGTGGAACGATGAAGAGAATGATGTAATGGACAGGCGCGTTATCGAGTGCCTCAAAATCGATACCACCCTTGGATCTACCGAAGACGGCGACTACATTCTCCATGGTATCGGAAAAGGTGTGCGGAATGGCGACTCCGGAGCCGATACCGGTGCTGATCTGAGCCTCTCGTTCTTCGAGTGCTTTTAGAATTTCCGGACAGCATTTGGTCGGAATATCTCCCTTTTCCTCCAGGAAATTCACGAGCTCTTCAATGGCTGGCCAGTGCTCGGTCGCATTCATATCCAGGAGGATATTTTCGACGGAGAGCAATGTGGCTAACTTCATAAATAATAGGGCGTTCTGATTGCGAGAGGTGCCGCAAGGAGGGGCGGAACCTAGGGTGCCAAAAACAATTTACAAGAATAAATCTCTCTTGAAATCAAGTGGGGAGTGCTTGGCAAAACAATAGCTGATTAATTCTCCAATGCAACAGGCGGCGGTATTCATTTTTTGAGTGGCGGAGGAGTGGCTTCAAGGATGGATATTTACATCCGGTTTGCTCATCGACTCCTGTGTGGATTACTCAACTTTAACATTCCGCTCCTAGGTGTATTTGGACGGTTTGGAAAGGGCCATAGTGCTCCTGACTTCCGAAAGAAAGCTGCCAAGACCTAGGATTAACTTGCACAGACGCGCCACGGACTGCATGGAAGGGGTGAACGGGCAATGACTGGAAAGAACAGAGAGATCATCATCGGGACACGTGGCAGCGATCTTGCGCTTACACAAGCAACGACTACGGAAGCCCTTTTCGGGGAGAAATTTCCCGGCTTTTCGTTTGTCCGCAAAGTTATCAAGACAACCGGCGACCGCAGAACGGATGTTTCTCTGGCAGAGGTCGCCAAGGCAGAGGGAACCTTCGATAAAGGGGTTTTCATCAAGGAGCTTGAGGAAGCTCTAGCCGATGAGAGTATTCACATCGCAGTGCATAGTCTCAAGGATATGCCGACTGTGCTGGAGAGTCGGTTTGCCCTAGCTGCCACCCTCGAGCGCGCACCGGTGAAGGACGTGCTCTTGAGCAAAACCGATGGTGGAATCGATGGTCTCCCGGAGGGAGCAAGAGTTGGCACGAGCAGTGTGCGCCGCGCGAAGCAGATCGAATTCCTACGCCCGGACCTCAAGGTCCTGGATCTCAGGGGAAACGTTCCTACGAGAATCAAAAAGCTGGCGGATGAGGACGACTACGATGCGATCCTTCTGGCCGAAGCAGGCTTGGTGAGACTTGGATATCTCCCTGTTGAATGTGTGGATAGCCAAGAGAAAATCGGCGGTGAGGATGGAGTGTTTGCCCATCGCTTACCTGAGGAAATATTTTTTCCTGCTGCAGGACAAGGGGCGATCGGTCTTGAAATCCGTGCCGGTGATGAAAAATCGCTGGAACTCTGCCGCTCCATCAATCATGAGCTGACCTGGCTGAAGGTGACTGCGGAACGTGAATTCCTCCGTTTACTTGACGGCGGTTGCCATACACCGGTCGGAGTTTATTCTACTGTAAATGGAGGTGAAATTACTCTTTATGCCCGTGTTTTCCCTGATGAAGGAGGCACACCAAGGATCGGCCAGGCCACTGGGATTGATCCGATCAAAACCGCTTTCGAACTTTTTAATTCTCTGAAATGACTACCAAAGGAATCTGCTATCTTGTCGGCGCCGGCCCCGGCGATCTCGGTCTTGTGACATTACGTGCAAAGGAATGCATCGAGACTGCCGACGTGCTTGTCTACGATGCGTTGAGTAGCCCCGAGCTGCTGCGCTGGACAAAAAAAGGCTGCGAACAAATCTATGTGGGTAAACGTGCGAAGGATCACGCGGTGCCACAGGATCAGATCAATGAGATCATCGTGGAGCATACGAAAAATGGGAAGGTTGTCACCAGACTCAAGGGCGGAGATCCAATGATTTTCGCGCGGGGTGGTGAAGAAGCCGCGGAGCTTGCTGAAGCGGGCGTGGCTTTCGAAATCGTTCCGGGAATTAGTTCCGCGATTGGTGGGCCTGCATATGCCGGGATTCCGGTGACGCATCGTGACCACAATACACAGCTGACAATTTTCACGGGTCATGAGGATCCTACAAAAGGCTATTCATCGATCGATTACGCCCAACTTGCGAAAACTCCCGGGACAAAGGTTTTCCTGATGGGAGTCGCCCGCCTTCGTGAAATTACCAGTTCATTCATTTCGAACGGTGCCGAAGCCGATACTCCGATTGCCTTGGTTCGCTGGGCAACAACTGGCTCGCAGTGGACTATTGTCGGCACATTGGAGACAATTGCTGACATTGCTGAAAAAGAGGGATTCAGCTCTCCTGCTGTGGCGGTGATCGGAAATGTTGTGAACGAAAGGTCGAAGATCAACTGGTTTGAAAAGCGCCCGCTTTTTGGAAAAAGAATCGTTGTTACTAGGACCCGCGAACAAGCTGGAGACCTTAGTAAACGCCTCAGAGATCTGGGGGCGGATGTGATCGAACTTCCTACAATTCGTATCGAGCTGCCGGAGGATCGCGAAGGCTTCGCTGAAGGTGTGACACACGCGCACGAATATGACTGGCTCGTTTTCACCAGCCCGAATGGTGTAGAGAAGTTTTTCGATGGATTTTTCTCCACCTACGAAGATGCCCGCAGCCTCGGAAATCCAAAAGTTGCAGCGATTGGACCCGGAACAGCGGCAAAAATCCGTGAATACCGGATCGGCGTGGATTTGATCCCAGACAAGCACGTTGCGGAAGGTCTGATCGATGCTTTCAAGAAAATCAACGTTGAGAACCAGACAATGCTTTGGGTGAAAGCTGCGGAATCGCGTGACGTAATTTATGACGGTTTGATGAAGCTCGGAGCTATCGTTGACGAATGCGTAGCCTACCGCACGGTTCCTGAAACCGACGATTATACAGGCGCACAGGCGAAATTCATCGAAGATGGCGCGGATATGGTGACTTTCACTTCCAGTTCCACAGCAGAGCATTTCTTCGGGCTTGATCTTGAGTGGCCGGAGAATTGTGTGGCGGCAAGTATTGGTCCGATTACTACGGATACCCTGAAGAAGCTGGATCACAGGCCTGCCGTGGAAGCTGTTAAACATGATATCCCAGGGCTGGTTAAGGCCGTCCTGAATCACTTTCGGAAGTAGCAGTTGCGGATGAACTTCGACCGGATCGCCCCGTTTTATGAGCTGGTCGAGGTCTTGTTCGCCGGAGGAATGCTCCAAAAGTGTAGGACGGAGTTCCTGGATGATCTGGAGCCTCCCCGCAATGTGCTAATCTTAGGGGAGGGGAATGGTCGTTTTCTAAACGAACTGCTCCTTCGCTTTCCTGATTCCAGAGTGACTTGCGTGGACGGATCCTCAGAGATGATCCGATTGGCTGCCGAGCGACTTCGCAAGAATGGATTGGGTGGTTGTTCTGTGAAATTTATCCATCAGGATATCGCAAAGTGGGAGCCTGCGGAGAGGGGTTTTGATTTGCTCGTGGTTCATTTTTTCCTCGATTGCTTTGAGCGTGCCGAGATTCGCAGCATCGTGGAAAAGTTGAAAATCGCTGCGAAATCCAATGCCATCTTGTTGCTCTCTGATTTTCAGGAACCGGCTGGTTTTCTCAGAGGAAAGCTTTCCAGGGTTCTCCTATCGTGCCTGTACCGTTTCTTCGGATTCACAGCTGGAGTACGGACACGAAGAATTATTTCGCCGGACGAGATTCTGGTGGAGAACGGGTTTAACGAAGTGGATAGACGCCTTTCCGTCTTCAATCTCCTGACGGCCCGGAAATGGAAACAAGGACAGCCGGAGGGTGAAATTTACCGAAAGGACGTATTCAGGGGTTCACCAGATTGCGGTGCATCCTCCTGATCCTCTTCAGCGCTGACGGAGGTCTTGTCGGCGCTGGGAAATCAACAGGGTATTCGACCAATTCGATCATTCGGAAATTGCGTCGATATTCTCCTTTCCACTGCGAAAAGGAGCCGTCTAGAATGTGCCGAACATTAAATTTTCAATATGAAAACACCCATCACCGTTTCCATCACAGGCGCAGCAGGACAAATCGGCTACGCAATTCTTTTCCGTCTCGCATCCGGTTTTGTTTTCGGCCCTGATCAGCCAGTCAATCTTCGCTTGATCGAGATTGAGCCGGGTCTGCCAGCACTACAGGGCGTGGTTATGGAGCTCGAGGATTGCGCGTTTCCTCTCCTGAACGAGGTAGTGGCTACCACTGATCTGGATGAAGGATTCAAAGGTGCGAACTGGGCATTGCTGATCGGTTCAGTTCCAAGGAAAAAGGGTATGGAGCGGAGTGATCTGCTCGGTATCAATGGGAAAATCTTTACCGGCCAGGGGGAGGCGATCGCCCGCTCGGCGGCGGAGGATGTGCGGGTGCTGGTAGTTGGAAATCCATGCAATACCAATGCACTTATCGCCATGAACAACGCGGCAGGTATATCGTCCGATCGCTTCTTTGCGATGACACGTCTGGATGAAAACCGCGCGAAGAGCCAACTAGCAACCAAAGCCGGTGTGCATTGTTCTGATGTCACAAATCTGTGTATCTGGGGGAATCACTCCGCCACACAATATCCGGATTTCACGAATGCAAAGATCGGTGGCAAGCCGGTTACCGAAGTTATCACTGATCGCGAGTGGTTGGAGGGTGAGTTTATCAAAACAGTGCAGCAACGTGGTGCGGCGATTATTGCCGCTCGCGGTGCATCCTCGGCTGCGTCTGCCGCGAATGCCGCACTCGATACGGTGAAAAGTCTCATCACACCAACTCCGGAAGGCGACTGGCATTCTGTGGCTATCTGCTCGGATGGTTCGTATGGAATCGAAAAAGGTCTGATGGCTTCCATGCCGATCCGAACGAAGGCCGATGGTAGCTGGGAGGTCGTTCAAGGCGTCCCGGTCTGTGAGTTTTCCCAAGGCAAGATCGATGCAACGATCAATGAGCTGAAAGAGGAGAAGGAAGCGGTCCAAGGTTTGATCCCTGCGTAAACGCAAAGCGTCACAATAAGGTCATTGAAATGAGGAATGCGGTTGCAGGACCTCTATGCAATATTCTAGCTTTGCTCTGTGCCTAATGCAGATGGAAATTCCAACTCCGACAATTTACCTGTGAGCGGAGATTTCTTACGCTCAGCCTTCCAATCCATGCTCCGGGCAAGGATTTTGGAGAACAAACTCTCCAGTCTGTACAAGGCTGGAAAGATAGTTGGTGGGGTATACCTGGGCAAAGGACAGGAGGCAATCAGCTCCTGTCTCGGGACTGCTCTGATTCAGGGAAAGGACTGCTACGCGCCACTCATCCGTGATCAGGCGGGCCGGACAGCTTTCGGAGAGCCGATGATCGACTGCACCAGAACGTATCTGGGTTCTGTTGAGGGTCCGATGAAAGGGCGGGATGGAAATATCCACCGGGGACGGCCTGAGATGGGAATGCCTGCGATGATCTCTCATCTCGGAGCACAGGTTCCACTGATTGCGGGAATGCTCTTCGCAAAACGTCTCAAGGGCACGCTCGAAGGATGTGTAGGCGCCACTTCGGTTGGCGATGGTGCGACTTCCACAGGTGCATTTCACGAAGGTCTCAATCTTGCCGCTGTTGAAAAACTTCCTATGGTTGTAGTAGTTGCAAATAATCAATTCGCCTACTCGACTCCGAACAGCCGCCAGTTCGCATGCGCGGATCTTACCGACCGTGCCAAAGGCTACGGAATTGGTGGATTTTCCGTCGATGGGACAGATCTTCTGGCCTGCGCCCAAGTTGTCTCAAATGCAGTGAAACTTGCCCGTGAAGGCGGTGGGCCACAGATGGTCGTGGCGCAATTGCTCCGGCTGGGCGGCCACGGCGAGCACGACGACGGTTCCTACGTTCCCGCCTCCGCAAAAGGTGGTCACTACGGCCGTGACTGTATTGATGTTGCGATCCGCCAGATGGTGGACGGTGACTACGCGACTGCTGAAGAAATTTCCACCTGGCAGGAAGAATACTCGGACGAGGTCCAGAGGGCTGTGGCCCAAGCACAGCAGGAGGCAGTCCCCGATCCATATCGGGAGAATTGGACCGCACTTTCAACCAAATTTCCATTATCAGTATCGTGAGCGTAACCTATATCGACGCCATTCGTGAGGCTCAGGAAACCTTGCTGCGCGAGGATGACAGAGTTTTCCTATATGGGCAGGACATTGCTGATTTCGGTGGTGCATTCAAGGCTACCAAGGGGCTTTCCGAAGAATTTCCGAACCGGGTGTTTGATAGCCCGATTTCCGAGGATGCGATGATCGGTCTGGCGGTTGGTGCTGCGATAGAAGGGATGCGCCCGATTGTGGAAATGCAGTTCGCGGATTTCTCTTCGATTGGCTTCAACCAGATCGTCAATCAGGCAGCTACCCACTTTTACCGTACCGGGATGCCGATCCCGATCACCGTGCGCCTGCCGTCTGGTGGTACGCCTGGTTCCGGTCCATTCCACAGCCAGAGCATGGAGGGACTGTATGCCCAATATCCGGGACTGATAGTAGTGACGCCGGCAACAGTTTCAGACGCGTATCATATGCTTATCGACTCGGTGAAGCTTGATGATCCTGTCTTATACTGTGAACACAAATTCCTCTATCGCTGGCTAAAATCGAAGGCGATCAAAGGTGACAGACTGCCGATTGGTCAGGCTCGCATTACTAGACCCGGCAAACACGCGACGGTTGTAACCTACAGTGCAATGGTCCATGAGGCCGTGCGTGCGGCAGATCGTCTGCAGGCGGACGGGTGGGAAATCGAGGTAGTGGATTTGCGTTCCGTGAAACCGCTCGATATCGATACTGTTCTGGCATCCGTTGCGCGGACTGGGCGCCTGCTTGCGGTCGGCGAAGCGTTTCCATGGGGTGGGGTGACTGCCGAGGTGGTTGCCAAAGTTGCGCAGGAAGGTTTTCATTTGCTGGATGCGCCACCCCAAAGGCACAATGCGCGTGATACGCCCGTGCCATATCACCCGAAGCTATGGGCGGCTCACCGTCCCACCCCGGAGTCGATCTGCGACGCTCTGAGGAAACTACTATCAATCTAGGAATTTAAAATAATATGCCCACAGTTCCAATTTTAATGCCACAACTCGGGGAGTCCATCGCAGAGGCCACGGTCATCCGTCTGGACGTAGCGGTGGGTGATGAGGTCAAAACCGACCAGGAAATCATTGAGGTGGAGACGAATAAGGCAGTGATGAGTGTCACAACGCTTTGCAACGGAATCGTTTCTGAAATCCGCGCGGTTGAAGGCACTTCTTACTCGGTCGGATCTTTGCTTGGCATTCTGGAGGTAACCGAAGAGGAAGCCATCAGGACCGGTGTCGATACCACGGAGAGTCTCGAAGCAAAAAACAATCAACAACAGGAAGGGAAATCCGGAGAGGAGAACCTACACTTTGCATTGGATGGAGATTCCTACGAGGAAGATCCCAGTATTATTCCAAGTGTGAAGGGCTTGCCGGTTCCAACAGGGACGATGGGAGCCCACTATATTTCCCCGCGTATGCGTGCACGCATGGATGATATGGGCCTACGCGAGGCAGATATCTCCGCAATCGTGGGTACTGGTGCCGGTGGCCGGGTGACTGTGGAAGATTTGGAGCGTTTCCTCGACTATCTCGAAGATTGGCCGAGCGGACCGGCATCGCCAATGCGGATGGCTGTGGCTGATGCGATGCGCCGTAGCTGGACACGACCTTTGGCTACCGTGGGCCTACCGGTTCTTCTCGATCGGACGTTGAACCACCGCCGCGAACAAAATCCCAAACCGGGTCTTACACTTTATCTACTCCGTGCTCTTGCGCTTGCGCTCAAGGAACAGCCGATGACAGCTGGTTATTTGATTGGTGAGAGAGTTGTTCATCCGCGTTCCTTTGATATTGGAGTGGCGGTTCAAGTGGAAGATGGCGTGGTTGTGCCTACTGTGCGGAAGGTCGATCAGAAATCACTCTCCGAGCTTATTGCTGATTACGATGATCTGGTTGATCGGGCGAGACGCCGCAGGCTGACGGAAGAAGATTCCAGCGGTGGAATTGCAACGGTTACCAATTTCGGAACATTCGGGCTTACCACGGGAACACCGATCCCATTGCCAAACGAGACTTTGATTCTCGGAATAGGAGCCGGGCGTAAAATGCCGGTATGGAGCAAAGAGGTGGAGGCATTTTTGCCAGCGACAGAAGCCGAACTTTTGCTTACATTCGATCACCGGGTGGTTGATGGTGGTGGCGCGGGTATCCTCTTGAAAAGGGTAGCTGCATTGCTTCAGAAGCCAGAAGAGCTATAATATATTCGTTGTGGATGAAGAGTCGGAAAAGCAGGATAAACTAGATATTCCCAAAAAAGCGGTCTATCGGCTCTCGCTTTATCGCCGCTGCCTCCAAAAGCTGAGCGACAACGCTCAATCAACGGTAAGTTCCACCACCCTTGCAAGGATCGCCGGGGTAAAGCCTACCCAGCTTCGGCGTGATCTCGCCTATTTCGGACAATTCGGCATCCGTGGTCTTGGATATCCTGTGGCCGGGCTACTCGGTATTATCCGGGAAGCACTGGGGCGGGAGCATCTCCAACCGGTAATCCTCGTCGGCGCCGGAAACCTTGGCTCGGCTTTGTTGCGTTACCAGGGGTTTCAAAAGGGGGGATTCGAGGTTGTCGCAGCCTTCGATACCTGTCCGGAAGCAGCTCGGGCGAGTGAACTGGAGATCCCGGTCCATCACAGCTCGGAGCTCAACGATTTTATCGTGGATAAAGGAGTGAAGATCGCCATCGTCTGCGTTCCGAAAAGCGCGGTCCAGGAGGTGGTCAATCAGTTGGTTGCCAGTGGCATCCAAGGAATTCTTAACTTTTCCTCGGTGGTGCTTGAGGTTCCGCAGGATGTGATCGTCAATAATGTTGATCTAGCGCTCGAATTGGAGCATCTGGGTTACTTCATAAAATGATTTCCCCCGAAGAGAACAATTTTATAAAAAATACCGAATCCTCGGATCATAGCGAACTGCAAAGCTTCATTGAATCCTCGTTGGATGAGCATGCAGGCTCCCTGATTGAAGAGGCGGAGTTGAGTTTAAATGACGCTGATCTGGCACGTTCTGCTGTTCATGCTACTTTCCTTGAACTTTGCAAACAAGAGCCAGAAGGAATTCCGGACGATCTCGGAGTTTGGCTATCCAATTTATGCGCGAGGCATTGTGAGAAACTGAAAATGAAAAATAAACCGTCCAGATCCGGCGATGAAATCCGCTGGAAGAAGGTGGCATCCGCGGAAACAAAAAGGCACAAAGACACGGACAGCAAGACCTTGCTGCCAAGTCAGTATGCAAGTATCCGCAGAGCTTCGGCTTCCCCCAATAAATATAGCAATCTATTGAAATTCTCCCCTAAAACCAATCCACGGAAAGCTGGATTACTTGTTTTGTCAGTTGCTCTGCTGATTCTGGCTATTGCTTTTCTCGCCTATAGCATTTTCTCGTCAAAAGACGCTACCACAGAAAAATCGCCCGAAGAATCTCGGCGGATATCCACCGATAGAGATCAGATAAAAGTGGCGAAAGGGAAGATCGGGCAACCGCTAAGCCTCCCGCTTTCGCATGTAGACGGCAATCTTTCTGAAATCAAGAAGACTATTCAGAATGGAGAGCTTCCGGCAAAGGATGACGTCAGGATCGAAGAAGTCGTAAATTCCTTCCCGATAGGAATCAAAGGAACGGCTGCTCTATGGAAAGGCTGTTCTGTATCGGCGGAGATTCTTTCCAGTCCGTGGAAACCTTCCGCGAGTCTTGTCCTGGTGCATGTTCGCGGTGCGAAAAGCGATTCAGTGAAAGTCGCGGTCGAATACCGGCCACAAAGTGGATCCGTTCTGAGCCAGCGGGTTCTAGGTTATCAGGAATCAGATACTCAAGAAACCAATGGAGAAACGGAAATGGCTGAAGGTAGCGATATCCTTCTGATACTGGAGATTGAGGCGAACTCCTACGAACTTGGAGAGCTCGCCTGGACGGTGAACGGCGATGAGGCACCTGCTTTGCCGCTTCACAGAAATCCAGCGAAAGAACCTTCGGATGATGCCCGTTTTTCGGCACTCGCATGCTCCTTTGGTTTCTGGCTGCGCGAGGAAAAGCGTGATATGGTCGACGAACCGCTCTTACTTGCGCTAGCCAGGGAGTGTGCTGCTGACGATATGGAGCCAGGTCGGTTTGATTTTCTGTTGCTGATTGATCAAGCAGTGAAACTCCGTCAGCAGGAATAGTCTTTCTCTAACTTATTCCGCAGGAATCAGATCCTCGGTGGTGAACCGGACGACCACTTGATACTGATCGTTCGACTTACAGGTTCCGAGCATAATGGAGCCATCATTGTTGAGCCTCCAGAGGTGGCTTCCCAGAATCTTGTTCTCACCAAGCATTTCGGCCGAAACCAATCCTCCGCTGTGGATTGGAGCGCCGTGGATGGTTTCGATAACATCGGCTAATTCCGACCAGCAGCTTTTAACCGATGTGTTGTAGTCCGCCTTGGGTTGATCCTCGGTATGAAGTGTAATTTCCTTCAGGCCACCGTCGGCATCCCAGTCAAAAAACAAGTAGCAGTAAAGACCACCAAGTTTTGCCTTTGTCCTGAAAATTCCATTCAGCCCTGTGCGTCCCTGGAAAATGCCCTCGAGATTTGACTCAACCAGCGGGCTTTCTTTCAGTTTTGAATGCACCGCTTCCCGGCTATCTCCGAAGATGAGTGTATCGAAAACATGATCGGGATTGGATTTCGTGGCGTTACCAGAATGATTCTCCTCCAGCCATTTCTGATCGGTTTCGTGGAGCTTGGAGATATCGAAGGTGAATTCCTTCCCATCCGTTCGATGCAGGGTCACCGAATCATCCGTGCGGCTGACGAACTCTGCTTCGAACTGTTTCGAGCCATCGGCGCTGGTCCAGGATCTTGCCCCTTCAGCGTAAACCGAAGCGGCGCTGGTCATAATGATTGCTAGATAGCGAAACATAATACATTGAAGATTAAATGCTAAGCGGCTGATCCGGGGCAACGAAGCGCTACCCTTTCGCTTGAGCTTGAAACTTTAGTACCCTATAAATGCGCAATAGCGAGATCTAACGCGACGCATGTTACAAAACCCCCAACGATACATCACATACCTATTGGTTGCCGCTTTGGCATTTCTGGGAGGTGATTTGCTTAATGCCCAAGGAAATTCCGCCCCGCGTGTGGTGATTCCAACGGGCAATCGATCCCTTGCACCATCGCGCCCGGTTGCACCCGCATCCCGTGCTCTGTATCCTTGGAAAACCCATATAACAGCTACGATTTTCTGGGTAGGGGAAAAGCCGACGCCGCGCAATCCCACACCCAATCACAAGTCATCCTGGGATACGGAATGGGCACAGAATTTCGGAGGGTTTGATGATCCCAACCCTGATAATCGGGTGGCAAATCATACTACCGGAGATTTCCGGCCGAAGAATTTTTTACCAAAGCTAAATCCGTTTTATATAGCCCTCCCGTATAACGATGTGAAGGGCTGGAGCAGTCACAAACCCGAGGCTTCTCGTGTGATTCCATGGTTCTCTCGGATGCGTCCGGCCCCGGGGAAAACAGTTCTGAAAGGCCGTTGGGTGCAAATTTATTACAACAACCGTAGTTGCTACGCGCAGTGGGAGGATTGTGGACCGTGGGTAACGGATGATTGGCAGTATGTTTTTGGTAACAATCGTCCAAAAGCGACGCAGAACGGAGCTGCCGGGATCGATATTTCACCCTCGATCCGCGACTATCTGGGAGTTTCCTCCGGGAAAAAAGTTCACTGGAGATTTGTTGAGGATGGGCAGGTCCCCTACGGACCATGGAAGAAATATACTACTCCTTCCTCGAATCAGCAGGTTGCCGCACGGCCCACTACCAGCGGTTCCCCCTCGAGGCCCAGAGACGATGCGAGTATCGAGGCACAGCGCGAGTATCTGGAATACCTGAGGAAATTGCGTGATCAGCAGTTCCAGAAAAAGGCTCTGAAAGATCTTTGATCTCAAGCTCAGCTAGGCCAGGCAGCCCGGGCATTGCTGGGCGAAGTGCCCCGGGGAAATTTCTGCCAGTTGCGGGGAATGATCGGTCAGGCAGAGATCCGGACGTCCGATGAGATTCCGGGGTTGGAAAGCGCAACCGGTCGGCGGGTTTGCCAGATTCGGTGGTAGGCCGGGGATGGTGATGAGCGGGATACCCTTCGGTTGAGCGGCCGGAATGCTTTTAAGCAGAGAGCGGGTGTAGGCGTGGAGAGGGTTGCTGAAAAGCTGCCCGCGGGTAGCGCTTTCCACGATTCTGCCCGCGTACATGACATTGATGTGATCGCAGACTTCAGAAACCACAGCCAGATCATGGGTGATGAAGATCACTGCTGTCCCAAAATCACGCTGGCGTGCCTTGATGAGATCCAGAACCTGCTTCTGTACTGTGACATCGAGAGCGGTTGTGGGTTCATCACAAATGAGCAGTTCGGGCCGGGTAATCAATGCCATGGCAATCATTACGCGTTGACGCATGCCACCGGAGAACTCGTGTGGAAAGGAGTGGATACGTTTTTCCGGCTCCGGGATACCAACTTCCGCCAAGGCATCGATTGCGCGTGTGAGGGCAGCTTTTCCACGGACATTTTCATGAATTTCCAATGGCTCGGTGAGCTGGTCACTGATCCGCATGTAGGGGTTCAGTGAGGTCATTGGATCCTGGAAAATCATCGAGATGCGCTTCCCGCGTATCTTGCGGAGCTGCTTCTCAGGTGCGCTGAGGAGGTCCGTTCCGTCGAACATTGCTGTCCCTCTCACGATTCTTCCCGGGGGCATGGGGATCAAACCCAGCAGCGAATAGCAAGTGACTGATTTTCCTGATCCGGATTCGCCGACGATGCCGAGCGTCTGGCCTTTATCGACGGAAAATGAAACATCCTCCACCGCGTGCACAATGCCGTTGCGGGTGTGGAAGCGTGTGGTGAGATTTTTAACGTCCAGAAGCATCTGGAGGAATTGTGGATGGATGGGGTGGGAGATTCAACGCAGAAGGTGTCTTCGTCCTCTGTTTAATTTCTCGGAACCACCAAACAAAAATGCCGTGCTGCAAGCGGTATACTTGCGAACACGGCATCTGGGAAATCAATAGCTGGAACTACGCTTTGTCCAAGATGGAATTCCAGTGCTCGATGTTGTCCTTCTGGTCTTCGAAGAGGGATGTGGCGTCATCGTGGATCGTGATGGAGGTGATTTTGTCACCGGTTCCATCAAACTTGCAGCCGCGTTCACCTGTATTGTTTTTTCCAGTAATTTTATCTACAACATCCAGACCATCTGTGACTTGTCCGAATACGGAGTGACGATTATCAAGGAAAGGTGTTGGAGTAGTGGTGATGAAGAACTGGGACCCGTTGGTGCCTGGGCCAGCGTTCGCCATGGAGAAAATACCCGGGCTGCGGTGGCGAAGATCCGGATGGAATTCGTCTGCAAACTTGTAACCTGGGCCGCCTCTACCTGATTCGGTCGGGTCGCCGCCTTGGAGCATGAAGCCTTCGATCACCCGGTGAAACGCGATGTTGTCGTAGTAGCCGCGTTTCGCGAGATTAAGGAAATTGGCGCAAGTAAGTGGAGCCTTGGAGGCATACATCGTTGCGTCGATATCACCCTTGGTGGTGTGGATTGTAATTTTGATGTCTGACATAATATTGGGAAAGTGAGTGGTGATTGGTAACAAGGCAAAAGGTTTATTGGTCGGGATGGCGTAGTTTTTCGAGGACCCAGTGATATTCTGCTGCGATTTGTTGCTCGATAGGGCGCTGGAGGTTTTCCGGAAGAACTCCCCAGGTGTAGGTTTCGATCTCGAAGTGCTGGCAGGCGGCAGGGTGTTTCTGGCACCAGGCGAGAGTTTCCGCCACATGACTGTGGGTGGAATCCAACGGGGCAGCGGGGGTGGAATCCAGAGGGATGTGGAAATGGATGCGTGCTTCCGTGAAGTTGTTTCGCGGATTGTTCTCTGCGAACTGGAGGAAATCAGGGAGATCTGGAAACCGATGAATATCCCGGTCTCTATCCGCGGCGATTACCTGATGGAAATAGGTCGGCTCGTTGTATGAGCGGATTGCCTCAATCGCCTCAGGGTTTTGGGGGTCGATTCTTAGTGCGTTTGACAGGTGGATCTTGGAAAGACGGATGCCGGCAGCCGAAATTGCGTCAAGTGAGGCGGCTGCATCATCGAATTCGATGGCGAAGTGGCAGGTATCGTAATTCAGCCCGATTCGTTTTGAGATGATATCCGGAGTTTTTCCTACAGTGTGTAGATCTTCGAAGAACTGGAGAGTTTCATTGGTGTTTTCGAAGTGACCCAAAGGTTCCGGTTCAAGCCCTAGATGTAGATCGATCTGATGTTTCTGGCTGAGGTCCTCGATGAAATATGCCATCTCGACCAAATTCGTGATGATCTTGCTCTGGTCCGCATCGAACGATTTGTGGGACCCGGGGAGGGTGGAAACCGAGCAATCCGGACCGTTTCCGGTTAGCGCGGCTGCGATCTTGAATAGGTGCTTGGTGTAAAGAACGCGTTTCGGATCGGTCCAGTCGGGCTGGAATACCTTTTCCTTTACCCTGGTGCCGTGGAAGGAGCCGTAGGGGAAGCCGTTGATGGTGAAGACGTAGCACTGCTCCCTCTCGAGCCAGTCGATGAACCTCGGCAAGTGATCCTCACTGAGTAATTCCTCGGCTGCGATTGCGGAAAGGCGCAGACCGATAGGGTAGCGCCGATTGGTAGGCTGGTCTCCGCTGTCGAGAAGAAGGTCCCGCACTGCCAGGACGTGTGTCTTGAGTGCCGTGAGGGTTTCCTCCCACGTTTCAGCAGGATGAATGTTGGTGCAGTAGCCTAGAATCATACAGCTCGCAGCTTCTTAGGCTTGTTCAGCGGCTTTTGCCACGCGGAGAAGCATTTGCTCGCCCAAGTGTGGTGCTAAAATCTGAACACCCACTGGCAGATCATCCGCTCCGTCAAAGGAGGTGGTGCCGCATGGCACGGAAATGGCAGGGATTCCAGCGAGGTTGGCTGGGATGGTGAAGATGTCCGCCAGATAATCCTGTAGAGGATCGCCCTCGCATGCTCCGATTTTCCGCGCCGGGGTGGGGCTGACCGGGGAAATAATCACATCCACCTTAGTAAATGCCTTTTTGAAATCGCGGGTAATCAGCTGACGCACCTTTTGTGCTCTGGAATAGTAAGCATCGTAGTAACCGGAGGATAGAACGTAGGTTCCGAGTATGATGCGTCGTTTTACTTCCGGACCGAGCGATTGCTCCCGGCTCTGGTGGTAGAGATCGACAATGTCAGTAGCGTTCGTTGCGCGGTTTCCGTAGCGAATTCCGTCAAAACGGGAAAGGTTCGAGGAGGCCTCCGCTGGGGCAATGACGTAATAGGTAGCTACCGAATGCTCGGTGTGCGGGAGTGAAATCGGAACGATAGTAGCTCCTTGATCCTTAAGTCTTTGAACACATTCTTCCACGTTTTTGCGAACGCCCTCATGGATCCCTTCTCCGAAGTATTCAGCGGGGATTCCGATCTTCAGGCCCTTCACTCCGTCGTTGATGGTCGCACTGTAATCGGGAACCGGGACATCCAGAGAGGTCGTGTCACGTGAATCGTATCCGGCGATCGCTTGAAGAATCATTGCTGCATCGTCGACGCTATTGGTGAGTGGGCCGATCTGGTCGAGGGATGAGGCGAAGGCAACGAGACCGAACCGCGAGACACGGCCATAGGTTGGTTTCAGACCGACGATCCCACAATGGGATGCCGGCTGGCGGATAGAGCCACCGGTATCGGAGCCCAGAGCGGCAAAGGCGGTGCCTGCTGCGACGGATGCAGCGGAGCCGCCGGATGAACCTCCGGTGATTCTTTCGAGATTTCTCGGGTTGCGGGTGAGCTGGAGTGCGGAGTTTTCCGTGGCAGAGCCCATGGCGAACTCATCCATATTGGTTCGGCCGAAGGGAATCGCTCCCGCAGATTTCAATTTATCGATAACCGTTGCGTTATAGGGAGATGTGTAGTTTTTTTCTAAAATCCGAGAAGCACAGGTGCAGGGCGCTCCGAAGGTGTTTATGTTGTCCTTGATGGCGATCGGAAGACCGGCGAGAGGAAGCGAGGCATCGTAATCTTCGGTGTCCTTCAGAGCTTGGTCGAGATCGTGCGAGAGATAAGCTTTCACCTCTGTATCCTCGGTGCTGATTTTTTCTCCCAGGGTCTTGATGACTTCTGCGGGAGTGGTGGTGCCATCCTGATATTGCTGGCGGAGACTGGTAAGCGTCATAAACGGTGAAGTGGAAAATTGAGAAATGGTGGAAACTGTCAATCAGGCGTCGGCGACGACTTTCGGGACTCTGATCTGGGACTGTGCCTGATCGGGAGCGTTTTGTAGCATAAGCTCTGCCGGAAGGCTCTGGTGCGGGATGTCGTCGCGCATGATCGCTAGGTGCGAATTGTCATCCGTATCGAGATCATCCGGCAGCTCGATCGCGGTGAGGGACTCCACATGGGCAATGATGGATTCCAGTTGTGACTGGAAGGTGGAGGCTTCTTCTTCGGTAAGATCCAGACGGGCGAGTTTTGCCACGTAACGGACATCGATTTGTTCTTGAGACATCGCGGGGAGATTGGTGGAGATAGGCTGTAGCTGAAAGTCTAAAAGTGAGGGACCACGGCGAAGGACTGCCGATCCTAGGAACAGGAGATGAGTGAAACGATTGTGGGTGGAAAATCTGAACTGCCATGAAGGTTAGAAAATCCCTGTTGATCGCAATTTCTCTCTCCTTGCTTGGAGGATTTAAGTAGCTGGCGAGAAAGTCTACTCGGATTCGAATTTTCGTTTCCCGTATTTTTCAGCAAGATAGTCGAACTCTTTGAGTCCCATATAAGGCCCGCCAGCGTAAGCTAACGAACCTCCGCAAAATTCAAATTTGCCGTTTTTGAGGGTCAGCGGATACAGACTATTGAAACTGAACCCCTTTTGCGGAATTCCATGGAATCCTGAATGAGATTTCCAATTTTCTAGAAGCTCCCACTCAGGGACATTGAAATAGAGGCGATTGAAGACAAAGATCTGGCTGGCTGTTACTAGATCGAATGGATCTTCTTGCAGCGCTACGATTGCCTCCACAAGTAAACGGGCCTGCGGTGGTTCAAGGTCCTTGTATGTATTCAGCACAGTAAGAAGCTTCGGTCCTAACTCGAGAAAGTTTTCTTGGTGCATATTAGCCCACCGAGGTGCTTGGAGGATCTCCTTCGCAGCAGTTTCCGGCTCGAACGCCTTGACCTGAGATGGAGATAACAGAGCAAATGAAATGAATGCCAAGAACGCTACTCGATGTCGTTTCATTGGAGTAAAAAGTGGATTGATGCTTCGGCCTCTAAAAAATTGTCTGAATTAGGCCGTAGGTGACAGCCTAAAAACGGACCCAATCGATGTGCTTCGATTTGATCTCGGGCCCGTTGAACTTTAGAGAAAAAGTTTCGGGATATTTGAACGTAAGTTTGAGTTGGCAGTCTATTCCCCTTGAAAGCCGACTTTGTCAGTTTTTTACATGTAAGGGTGTAACAGCAGTTGTCGAATCTGATCTCATGGGTGTGGGTGATGTAAGACAACTTTCAAGCCGCCAGGGAAGGGACTCCCTGGCGGCTTACTCATTTTATAGGGGACGGTTTTCGGGTGTGAGTGGTCACCGGGAATTAGCTTTTGGATGTTTCCAAAAAAAGTTTCAGAAAGTTTGAACGTAAGCTTGAGTTGGTAGTCTATTCCCCTTGAAAGCCGACTTTGTCAGTTTTTTACATGTAAGGGTGTAACAGCAGTTGTCGAATCTGATCTCATAGGTGTGGGTGACGTAAGACAACTTTCAAGCCGCCAGGGAAGGGACTCCCTGGCGGCTTATTTTTTTGTTGGTGGAGCGGACAATGAGCGGCGTCGTTCCGGCGCCGGATGAGGATAGGGAAATAGCAGGATAGGATATTTCCGGAGTCTTTGCTGCTGTGGCTTATCCGGCAGCAGAATGCAGCCGCTCCTTGGGCGGTGGCTCCTTGGGCGGTGGTTTTGGAAACAAGGAGCGGCGTCGTTCCGGCGCCGGATGAGGATAGGGAAATAGCAGGACAGGATATTTCCGGAGTCTTCGCTGCTGTGGCTTATCCGGCAGGAGGATGCAGCCGCTCCTTGGGCCGCTTCTTGAGAGCATCTTGTTCTAATTTAGCTTGGGATCGATGGCGCTTACGGCAGTACGGGTTCTTGCGATCAGATCAGGGATGTCGGTAGCGGAAGGTTCGCTGGTTCCATAGGTTTTGGCTTCAGTGGCCAGGTAAACCGCTTTGAGTTTTGCAATGGTAGTGATCTGTGCTCCAGCGTCGGAGAGGATGGGCTCTATCTCCGGGAAGGTGTGGGCTTGGGCGGAAATGTTGAGTTTCTCCGAGAAATAGGTGCGAAGCGCCTGATCGAGATCGGCGAGGGTGCGAGCCTTTTTGACGGAAGTATTGAAATGCTTATAGGCGGCCTTGGCGCGTGCGGCGGCGGGATCTTTTCGGCGACGGCGTGCGGGAGCGCTGAGAATAACAAAAACTAAGAACCCCAAGGGTGGCAAGATGAGGGCCAGCCAGAAGATAGGCTGGAGCCTGGTGACTGATGAGGCTTCTAGCGCATCCGGTGAAACGATGTTTGCGCGGATTCCTTCGGGGTTCTTCTGGACCAGATTGCGCAGGGGGCCGGTGCCGCTGAGAGTCGCATCAAATGCCGTGACCATTTCCGCCGGGCTGACGGTAATCGGAATGGGCGGGGATTGGGCGACGCCGTAGGACTTCGTTTCCGGATCGAAAAACGGCAGGCGGATGGCAGGGATGGCTGTGGCATCCTGGGCCAGCGGGCGAATGGTGCGGATGTAGGATTTTTCCTTTCCCTCGATTCTTCCGGACGACTGGCGCGGTGGAATGGCGAATTGCCGGGTGAAGGCGGTTTGCTCCTCCAGCGATGGCAGTTCCACCACCTCCGGGAAATCGTTTCCGCTGACGGTAATGGTGAGCGTGATTGGTTCGCCAACTTTCAAAACGGTCGGGCTGGCTGTGACGGTTATCTCCCGGCTGCCTACTTGTCCGGCGAAGTCTTCCGGCTTTCCTGAATCCGGCAGTGGCAGCACGACCAGGCGATGACTGCGGGAGGCGGTGTAGTATTTCTCGAAGTCCTCGCCCTCCGCCTGATCGAAGAAATTATTGTTAAAGTAGCTGGGGTAGGTGGATTGGTAGGCTTGGCGTGCGCGTGGATTTTGTGGCTCAGGCGGGGCGACGTAGGAGCTGAGAAGTGTCGCGGGACGCAGCGTGAACTCCCCGGCCTTCGTTGGTATAATGATCTTAGCAAAGGAAACGGTATTGAAAAACTGATCCGCTTCCTTGAGTTGGGCATAGCGGGCGATGAGGCGATTACCGCCGACCGGAAGCCCGATCGCGGCGCTGTCGTTCGGATCGATCCAGTTGGATGGAGAGAGGTTCTTGAATCCGCTTTCGTAAAAGAGAGGGATGTCGAAATTGATCGCGCGGAAGCTTTTCAGCGGCAGGCTGGATTTCCATTGGTAATCCGCCAGAAAGGGCTCGCCGACGTATAGATCCCGATCCGGGAGAGTCTGGGTGAGGGTGAGGCCCGGGTGGCCCTCCGCTTGCGCAGCGAAGATGGTTTCGCCCAATTCTTCTTCATCGAGGGGGCCGGTGGTGAGGTAGGTGTCGTCCGCTCTGATGTTGATGGCCGGCATCAGGATGTTTCCCTGCTGGAGTGGAAGCATGCGGTAGGTGAGCACGGTGGTGGTCAGTCCATCGCGCTCCGCCTGGGTCTGGCCCGAGAATTTAACGGCCAGATCAGCGCTGGATTCAGGCTCGTCCGCGGTGATTTCCTTTGCCCCGTTGATCAGCACTTCATAGCGGAATTCCTCACCTACGAAGTAGGATTTCGTGGAGTAGCTGGTCTTGAGTGTCGGGATGGCGGCGAGGGGAGCGGTGGACAGCAGTAGGATGGAAATAAAGCGAAGGACGAGGGCACGGAAGGCGCGAGGGGACTTGTGCGGCCGGAGTGGCTCGGCTGCCTTTGGATGATGTGAAAATGACTTCATTGTCTGGAAATTGTGTTTAGGAGGCGGAGTGTTCCCGGGCTGGTGTCACCAGTCTTTCTCTACCGGTTCGCCCTTTTTCTGGCCGCCATCGGATTGGCGTGCCTGTTGCATGGCTTGGTTCTTATTGATGATATCCTCCGGGGAATCGTTCGGTGGCGGGATATCCATGGCCTCGAAATCGATTTTCCCTTCCGCTTCGGAATTTTCATCGGATTGCTCACCCTCACCGTCTTCACTGGATTCGCTATCGCCGTCGGATGGCTCGCCGTCCTCGCTGGGTTCGGCTTCCTCACCTTCTTCCTCGCCTTGGGCTGCTTCTTCCTCGGCGGTTTCGGGATCCATCGGCAGCTCTTCGAGAGCGGCTTTCAATGCGGCTAATGCAGCGGTTTCGTGGCCCTTTGCCTCCTCCAGTGAGGTGGGGAAAGTCTCCGTGGCGGATGTTTCGGATGCTTCCGCAGTCGTGAGATTGGTCGCTGTCTTCTCCAATGGGTTCCCCTCCGGTATATCGGAGTCGAAGAACTTTTTGGCAGTAGCTTTCACGAACCCGGTGGCAGCGCGGGTGCCCTCGATGATCTTTTGCTCCGCCTCTACCAGCGGGGTGGTCTTTGTCTGGTCTTGCTCGGTCAGCAGCTGCTCGGTGGAGGATAGGTTATCCGATTGGGCGGTGATCAGCTCCTCGATCTGTTTCTTGATATTCTCAAGCGCCAGCCGCAGTTCTTCACGACGGAGCTCTTCTTCGGCGATGACCTCGCGGAGGCGTTTCCGCTCAAGGCGGGCGATTTCGTTGTTGATCGCGGCATCGCTGTCTTCCGGGTCCTGCTGCAGGACCTTCCGGTATTGGTCCAGACTCTGGTTTACTAGAGCGAGGGATTCATAGGAGGTTTCGGATCGTTTCGACTGCTGGAAAAGCGAGTTCCCAAGATTATAGGTCAGGTGACGGATCAGCGGGGTGCCGGGATGGAGCGCCAGCGCCTGCTGGTAATGATCCGTGGCTGCGGGGAAGTTCGATTCCAGATAGGCTTTATTGCCAGCCTCGAAGAAATCGGCGGGGGTTTCCGGTTCCTGTGCGCGCATGGATTGCGTGAAACTGAAGAAACACAAAGCGAGCGCCGCCACGTGCAGACCGTTGCGATGCGGAGTCGCCGGAGTTTTACCACTGTTCGGGATAAGCACTTTGATGACCAGTAGGAGCAGGGCAATGGCGATGGGGATCTGGTAGATCTCATCGTAATCGATGATGTTTTCCTCCGCCAGTTGCTGGGTTTGCTCTTGCTCGCTGATGCGTCCGTAGATTTCACCGAGCTTCATGCGACGGGTGCCTACGGCCAGGAATGCTCCCTGATCGGCGGCTTTCACGAGGGTGGCGAGTTGGCCGGTTTCCAGCTTCGAGTAAACTTCCTGATCCTTGTAGATGAGGTAATCGGATTTCTCGTTCGGGGAAGGGATGCGGCTGCCTGATTTCTCATCACCCAGCCCCAGCACGATGAGTTTCACGGACTTCTCGTTGATCTGTGTGATGGCCTTATCGAGCGATTCCGATTGGTCACCACCATCGGTGAGCAGGATGATATCGCGGTAGCCCTGCTCCTCTCCGGAGAAAATCTTATCGCAGGTCTTCAATAGAGCATCGCCGATGCGGGTGCCGCCGTGAAACACGCTATCCGGCCCGGCGCGGTCCAGGCTCTCGAGGAAAAACTCCTTATCCAGTGTGAGCGGGCAGAGGATGGAGGAGGATCCGCCGAATACCACCAGCCCCACACGATGGTCCTGTAGATCCTGAACGCATTCGGCGATCGCGAGCTTGGCGGATTCCAGCCGGTTCGGCGCCAGATCTTCCGCAAGCATACTACGGGAAACGTCTAGGAGGAAAACCAGATCACGTCCTTCGCGCTGGAGAAGTTTCGGGTGCGGATTATTGGCCGGACGGGAAAGGGAGAGGATGATGAAAACGGCGGCAAGCGCGAGCGCGGCGAGCTGGTAGGTGTAACGTGAGTTCCGGTGGGACTTCGCACCGAAGGCGGTGAGATCACGGGTCCGTTTTCCGCTGCGCCATAGATGTAGAAACACGAAGATGCTCACTGCGGGGAGCAGCCAGAGCATCGTCGGATTCTGTAGGATGAATTGAGGCATGGGTTATTCTAGTGCCGGGTGATCAGCAAAAAAACAAGGAGCGGCGTCGTTCCGGCGCCGGATAAGGAATTGGAAATAGCAGGACAGAACATTTTCGGAGTCTTCGTGGCCCGGGTTTATCCGGCAGAAAAATGCAGCCGCTCCTTGTTTTCTGGGTCATGGGGAGGTGCGGAGGATGGTGGAGGTTAGCAGGGTGCGGAACAGGAGTAGAGCTAGGGCGCCCATGGCGAAGGGTGAAAAGGCTTCGTCCATTTCCTTGAAATCGACTTCCTTGATTTTCGTTTTCTCCAGCTCATCGATCTCCGCGTAGACGGATTGGAGGGAATCGAGATCGTGGGCGGTGCGGAAGATCCCGCCGGTCATGGAGGCCATTTCCTCCAGCACCTGGTCGGATTGGGTGGGTGGCTCCGGTTTCAGGAACTTTTCGCCATCGTCATTGGTGATGATCTCCGGCGGGTCCTGTTCCTGGAGCGAAATGGTGTAGATGCGGATTCCCCATTCCCTGGCCATGGCGGCGGCCTGGAGTGGCATTTGCTGGCCGCAATTGTTTTCACCATCGGTGAGCAGGAGGATGACCTTGCTCTTCAGCGATCCCTCGCGGTCTTCCTCGGATTTCAGCTGAGCGGCGGCCAGAGCGGTGGCGTCGCCGTAAGCCGTGCCGTCCTCGTTGGGGCGGGTATTGATGGTGATTTCCCGAATCATGTAGGTCACCGCATCATGGCCGAGCGTGAGCGGACAGATGCGGTCCGAGTAGCGGGCAAAGGAGATCACCCCGATCATATCGTTCGGCCGGCCGTTGAGTTCCTCTCCGTCTCCGGCCACGAATTCCTCCAATACCTTTTTCGCCACTTCCATGCGCGTCATCCGGCCATCCCCGGTGTCCACATTCATATCCATGCTGGATGAAACATCGACGAGCAACTGGATGGCGATGCCCTCGCGGTCCTGGCGTTTTCCGGTGGATTCCACCTGCGGGCGGGCCAGGCAGGTGATTAGCGCGGCCAGTGCCAGATAGAGTAGAAGCGGCGGGATGAAAAGCAGCCGCTGGCGCCAGGTGCGCGGGGTGCCCTTGAGGATGGCGAAGGATGGGTAGGGGATCGCCTGGCGCCTGCGGCGGCGCAGTTGATAAATCGCCAGAAACGGCAGGCCTAGTAAGAGTAGGAAATAAGCGGATGCGGCGAAGCTCATGCGTCTCCTTTCCCAATGAGTTTTGCGAGGCTTTCATAGAGCGCGCGGATTTCCGCTTCAGGCGGGGTGGTGGCGGAGTATTGCAGCCTCTCGTAGGTATGGATTGCGGAAACCAGAGCTGGCGGTGGCGTTTCCTGAGCCGCCATCAGTGATGGGAAATCCGGAGCGGTGATCGCCAAATCCTGCTGCTGTGCGTAAAGGCGGGTGAATGCTGGCTCCACCCCGCGCATGATCTCCTGCGGGGTTGCGTTTTCCAGTCGGAGGAAAGCCGCCTCGTGGTCGGTTCCAGCGGAGGCCGCACGCTTGCTTTTGGCCGATTTCAAAAGGCGGATACCGGAGATGACGATGAGAAACAGCAGCACGGCCACAGGCATGAACCAGGTCGGCTCGCGCTCTTTCTTTGAAACAGAGGATGAGGAAGTCGCGGTGGCGATCGGTTGCAGATCCTTCTGCTCCGCTGCCAGCACGGAAGTGACCTCGATCGGCACCGGGGCGGTCTTGAGATCGGTGGTGATGGTGAGTGGTGGCAGGGTGTATTTCCCCGGCAGATCCGGCTCAAGGGTATAGGCGCGGATCAGGGAAATACTGCCATCCTCCGTGAGCTTTGGCTGTGCGTCATCGATCTCCAGAATAGTGAAATCTCCCCAGGTGGCGGCCTGCTCCGGGAGTTGGAGTTTCGTCTCCGCAGGGTGCTCGAGATAGAGCTGGATGCGCAGCGTTTCGCTGGAGGCGATGGTGGTGGAGAGCGGGGTGACGATGCTCGCGCTAATCCCGCCGGATCCGGTGGTCGTGAACGTCTGGAGCTGCGGCGCTTCCTGGTTTTCCTCCGTGCAGGAAAGTAGCAGCATACCGGTGATACCTATCAGGAAAGCCGCCAGAATATGCTGGAAACGCGTTGCGGCGGCCTGTGCCCGGTGATGTATGGAGGTTTCTAACAAACTGATGGAATCTTTCTGAAAAGGTGGTGCGGAGTAGCGTGATACCGACCGGCGCGGTATTAGCTGCCGGTGGACTGTCGGTTGCGGGTTTTGAAGAACTGTATGATCTCGTGTAGGAAATCGTCCGCGGTGGAAAGGGGTAAAAGGTCTGCCTTGATCTCGTGGCAGAGATTTCTGAGTGCCGCCGCACTGGCCTGTGAAGTCTGCTGGATCTGTGCGCGTGTGCGGGGATCCGTGCAATCCAGACTGCGCAGCTCTCCGGTTTCCGAATCGATGATTTCCAGAATGCCCGCGGAAGGCAGGTAATGCTCGCGGGGATCAGTGAGTGAGATGCAGATGAGATCGTGGAGGTGGGCGGTGCGGCGCAGGGAGTCCGCATAGTCATCATCCAGGAAATCGGAAAACAGGAACACCACGCAGCGGCGGGAGCGAATCTGGTTGAGGTAATCCAGTGCCTGCGAGAGATCGGTGCGGGGGGATTTTGGCTCGTGCCCGAGCATCGCCTCCACCAAGCGCATCACGTGGTTCTTTCCTTTCCCCGGCTTCAGGTGCAGCTCGATGACATCGCTGAAAAGGATGAGCCCCACCTTGTCGTGATTGTGCGCGGAGGCGAAGGCCAGGAGGGCGAAGATCTGTGCAATGATATCTCGCTTGGTCGCCGTGCCG
Organism: Luteolibacter sp. AS25; assembly: GCF_046736275.1. Taxonomy (GTDB): domain Bacteria; phylum Verrucomicrobiota; class Verrucomicrobiia; order Verrucomicrobiales; family Akkermansiaceae; genus Luteolibacter. The sequence goes on along the minus strand of NZ_CP151837.1, from coordinate 1,745,879 downwards.
GAGCCGAAGTTTTCCGAAGCGGAGACATCCACCAGGAAATAAAGCGCAAGCTCGCGCTCTTCCATGAAGGTTTTGACATGCGGCCGGCCGGTGCGGGCGGTGACGTTCCAATCGATCGTGCGGACATCATCACCGTGCTGGTATTCCCGCACGTCCTCGAACTCGATGCCCATTCCCTTAAACCCGCTGCGGTATTCACCTGCGAGTAGTTCCAGAACTGCTTTCCTGCTTTGGATCTGGATGTGTCGGACTTTTGATTCGAGTTCTTTCTGTGGAATCATGAGTGGGTGATCGGTGGAATGCAGGGGCACAAGGAGCGGCGTCGTTCCGGCGCCGGAAAAGGATTCGGGATCGTTGTTATGAGGTGCCTGGTATGAAGACGACTTTCGATGGATGCGGGATTCTTTATTGCTGGTGTTAATCCGGCAGCGGAACGCAGCCGCTCCTCGGCCGGTGGTTAGGCTTCTATCGTAGGGACGGTGGCCAGAATCTTCTGGAGAATGGTCTCGGACGTCTCGTTCTGGGCTTCTGCTTTGTAGGTGATGGCCAGGCGGTGGCGGAAAATATCCGGAGCTATCCATTTCACATCCGCCGGGGTGACGTAATCGCGACCCTGCAGCAGGGCGTGGGCGCGTGCGCCTTTCATGAGGAAAATACTGGCACGGGGCGATACTCCGTGGGAGATAAACGACTCCAGCTCTGCAAGGTTGTGGCGGGCCGGGTTCCGTGTGGCATCAACGAGACGTAGCACGTATTTCTCGATCTCCAGGCTGGTGTGAATCGTATCAAGTGATTCGCGCATGGTGAGGATTTCCTCGCCGCTGAGCACGGAGCGCACTTCGGTCTTCGGCTTGTTCACCGACATGCGGCGCATCACCTCGTGCTCCTCCTCGATGGTCGGATATTTGATCATCACCTTGAGCATGAAGCGATCCAGCTGCGCTTCCGGCAGTGTGTAGGTTCCTTCCTGCTCGATCGGATTCTGCGTGGCGAGCACCAGGAATGGCTCGTCCAGTTTATAGCTTTCCGTGCCGATCGTGACTTGTTTCTCCTGCATGGCCTCAAGCAGCGCACTCTGCACCTTGGCCGGGGAGCGGTTGATTTCATCCGCGAGGATAATGTTCGCGAAGACCGGTCCCTTGTGCGGGGAAAACTCTCCGGTCTTCTGGTTATAGATCAGCGTGCCTATGAGATCGCCGGGCAGAAGATCCGGGGTGAACTGGATGCGGGAAAAGGCCACGCCCAGTGTCTTGGCGAGTGTGGAGATCGTCAGTGTTTTCGCCAGGCCGGGCACGCCTTCGATGAGGATGTGGCCATTGCACAAAAGGCTGACCAAAAGGCGATCTACTAGGTCTCCCATGCCCACAACGACTTGGGAAATCTCTTCACGGACTTGCTGTAGTTTTAGGTTTTCCTGTGAGAAATGGATGGTATCGGACACGGGTAGTAAACTGATGTGTGTGCAGGGATCTGTCAGTGAGAAATTATTTTTCGGGAGACCAAGGAGCGGCGTCGTCCCGGCGCCGGATATGAATCCGGAAATAGGAGGACAGGATATTCCCAATGCCCTCGCTGCTGTGGCTTATCCGGCAGCAGAATGCAGCCGCTCCATGGGCGGAGGCTTCGTGAGCGGTGGCTTTGAAACAAGGAGCGGCGTCGTTCCGGCGCCGGATAAGAATCCGGAAATAGCAGGACAGGATATTCCCGAAGCCCTCGCTGCTGTGGTTTATCCGGCAGCAGGATGCAGCCGCTCCTTGGGCGGTGGCTTCGTGGCGGTGGCTTTGAAAACAAGGAGCGGCGTCGTTCCGGCGCCGGATAAGAATCCGGGAATAGCAGGACAGGATATTTCCAAAGCCCTCGCTGCAGTGCCTATCCGACCGTAAACCGCAATCGCTCCCCGTGCCGTTAGTCCAGGGTTTGGTGGAAGTTTTCGGTGTCTTTTACGGACAGAACAAAGGCTTCCAGTAGCTGGATGGTGGCTTCAATATCATCGAGGTGGGCGGTTTCCACTACGGAGTGCATGCAGCGCAGCGGCAGGGAGACCAGGGCGGATGGGATGCCTTCGCGGGAGGTGAAGATTTTATCCGTATCGGTCCCGGAGAAGCGGGAGGAGGATTCGTGCTGGATGGCGATTTTCTGTTTCCCGGAAAGCTCGATGAGGCGATCGACGATCAGCGGGTGGTTACAGGTGCCGTGGGTAAGGGTCGGGCCCTTGCCAAGTTTCACCAGGCCGAACTTCGCTGGATCGATCCCCGGGGTATCGGTGGCGTGGGTGACGTCCAGGCAGATGCACATTTCCGGTTTGATGCGGTAGGTGGCCATCATGGCACCGTGTCCGCCGATTTCTTCCTGGATGGCGTTCAGGCAGACGAGAGTCACCGCCGGTTTCTTCCCGGAAGCGGCGATCCGTTTCATGACCTGGGCAATGATGTAGGAGCCCAGGCGGTTATCGAGCGCGCGGGAGATCAGTCGATTGTGGGCAAGCTCCGCAGGGCCGTCCTGATTGACCATCGGGTGGCCAACGCGCAGGCCCATTTCCGCTACTTCCTTTGCGTTGGAGGCACCCACGTCCACCCATAGATCGTGCACTGCCGGGGCCTTTTCATTGCTGAGGGAATCACGGCGGAGGTGGATGGCGGTGTTGCCGATGATGCCGGAGACGATGCCTTTGCTGCCTAGGATATGCACGCGGCGGCCACGGGCGGTGGCTGCATCGGAGCCGCCCACGCGGTCGATCCGGAGGAAGCCTTTGTCATCGACGTGCTTGATAATGTAGCCGATCTCGTCCGCGTGTGCTTCCAGCATCACGATTTTCTCGGATTTTCCTTCGAGCGTGGCCCAGGTGGAGCCGTAGGCATCGCACTGCACCGAGGCGGCGGTCTTCTTGAGGTAATTTGCCCATACATTCTGCCCGGGCATCTCGAAGCCGGTCGGGGAAGGGGTGTCGAGGAGTTTGAAGAGAAATTCTTTGTCTGCCTTTTTCATATGCGGGAAGTGAAACCCAAACAGGGGAAAGGGCAATTTTCTTTTGAGGTGGAAGATGCGAGGAAGTGTCTTGTGACGGGTTCGAAGTGGAAGACTGCGCGGTGGTTCCGCGGGCGGTGGTTTTGAAAACAAGGAGCGGCGTCGTTCCGGCGCCGGATAAGAATCTGGAAATAGCAGGTCCGGATATTCTCGAAGCCCTCGCTGCTGTGGATTATCCGGCAGCAGAATGCAGCCGCTCCTTGGGCGGTGGTTCCGTTGCGGTGGCTTTGAAAACAAGGAGCGGCGTCGTTCCGGCGCCGGATAAGAATCAGGAAATAGCAGGACAAGATATTCCCGAAGCCTCCGCTGCTATGGCTTATCCGGCAGCAGAATGCAGCCGCTCCTTGGGCGGTGGCTCCGTGGACGATGGCTTTGAAAACAAGGAGCGGCGTCGTTCCGGCGCCGGATAAGGATTAGGAAATAGCAGGACAGGATATTCCCGAAGCCTTCGCTGCCGTGGCTTATCCGGCAGCAAAATGCAGCCGCTCCTTGAGCTTGGCTTGTGGATTAGTAGTCCAGATAACTAAAGCTTTTGGTTTGACAAAGAAGGGGGCTTCCGACAATGGTCCCGCAGTTGCCCGTAACGGATTTCCCGTCCTTCGGATGCATACTCCCCCCTTATGAAAAGGCTTTCCATATACAGTGCCGCGTGTTTTACGCTGCTCAACCTCACCGCAGCCCAAGGCCAGACTAGTTTTGAAATCTCATTTGCTAACTTTGTCTCATCTTCGGATTTCGATGGAACCAATTCGTCAGTGGGATCCTGGTATGACGGCAAAGAGGGCCTTGTTTTCACCAGCGTCTTCTCAGACGGGACCAAATCCGTTGGCGCAACCCTAGCTGCCACAAGTGCCTACAGCCCGAGAAATGAAGGGCTTAACGGTACAGCGGGTACCAATGACGTACAAATCAACCAGAGGAGAGATAATTCAGTCAGCTTCACCTTGTCTCTCTTCGATGAAGCAACGGGAAATCTGATCGATTCCTCATTCCTGGGAGGGGAATACGGTTACTCGTTGTCCTTTTATGACATTGATGGAATTGCTTCCGAAGGTCTCGATCAAATCACTTCCTACGATCATTCCAGTTATCTTTATCTGAAAGACAGTCTGCTTGATGTGACCACGAGTGGAAACTCGGTCACTGCAACGGCCAACGGGACCATTAACGATATTCCCAACCCTTCCTCTTCAACCGTTACCCTGACTGCCGCGCAGGAGTCGGCGATGATTGTGTTTGGTTTCGAAAATATTGCCCAAGCTGACTTCACCTACACGATTGTTGGAGGAAACTCGAATACCCAGCGTAATGCATTTATCGACGGCGGTGATTTCACCACCTTCGCAGGCGAGACAATTCCAGAGCCTACTTCCGCATTGCTCATCGGACTTGGTTCGATCGCTCTGTTGGTTCACCGTGGCACTAGAGCCTAGTTCGGGCGAAAACGCCGGGTAATCGGCGGCCTGTGAAAGACTTTAGCCTTCGCTGCTGGGGCTTATCCGGCAGCAGGATGCAGCCGCTCCTTGGGCGGTGGCTCCGTGGGCAGTGGCTTTGAAACAAGGAGCGGCGTCGTTCCGGCGCCGGATAAGCACTGGGAAATAGCAGGGGAGGATATTCCCGAAAGCTTCACTGCTGTGGCTTATCCGGCAGCAGAATGCAGCCGCTCCTTGGGCGGTGGCTCCGTCTGCGGTGGTTTTGGAAACAAGGAGCGGCGTCGTTCCGGCGCCGGATAAGAATCCGGAAATAGCCGGGCACGATATTCCCAAAGCCTTCGTTTCTTGGGCTTATCCCGCAACAGAACACATCCGCTCCTTGCTCGCTACGCCTTGTGGCTTGTCCGATAGATGGATTCTCAATAGAAACCATCCATGCGATTCTTCAACGATCTCGCGCAAACCGATGCCACGAAGAATCGGCTTCCACATTGGCAGCAGGAAGGAGCTACTTACTTCGTGACCTGGCGGCTGAAGGATTCCATCCCACGCAAGCTTCTGGACGAGTGGAAGATCGAGCGTGAGGAGTGGCGGGCCCGGAATCCACAACCATGGTCCATCGAGACCGAAACCGAATTTCATAAACGCTTCTCCACCCGCATCGATACCGTCATGGACAAAGGTCACGGCGAGTGCGTCTTAAGAAAAAAGAAGTGCAGGGAGGTTCTTTCCCATTGTTTCGACCAATTCGCCGAAGAGCGATTTCTGATGCACTCCTGGGTGGCGATGCCAAATCATGTGCATGCCCTCTTTACCATCGCGGAAGATAGGCAACTTGAAACGGTAGTGGGTGCCTGGAAGGGGAATTCTGCAAAGTCGATCAACCAGCTCATTGGTCAGACAGGATCGCTGTGGCAGAAAGACTACTTCGATAGAATCATCCGCGACTGGCAGCACATGTTCCGGGTGGCAAAGTATATCCGGAGAAACCCTACCAAAGGAAAATTGAAGGGAACGGACTACGCGCTCTATGAGGCCGATTGGGTGAAGCGAATGTTGGGCAACGCTGGTCTCGATTGAAGCAGTCAATCGAAGCCAAGGAGCGGTGGCTTTGAAACAAGGAGCGGCGTCGTTCCGGCGCCGGATATGGATTGGGAAATAGCAGAACAGGATATTCCCGGAGTCTTCGTGGCTCTGGCTTATCCGGCAGCAGAATGCAGCCGCTCCTTGGGCGGTGGTTCCGTGGCAGTGGTTGAGGGCAAGGAGCGGCGTCGTTCCGGCGCCGGATAAGGATCGGGAAATCGCAGGACAGGATATTCCCAAAGCCCTCGCTGTGCTATGGCTTATCCGGCAGCAGAATGCAGCCGCTCCTTGGGCGGTGGTTCCGTGGCGGTGGTTTTGAAACAAGGAGCGGCGTCGTTCCGGCGCCGGATAAGAATCGGGAAATAGCTAGTGGAACAAAAGGGGTGGGGTATGTTCCTTTTTTGTATCAAAAAGAAGATCGCGGATGCGATAAATAATAAATAACCAAAATTAGTAAAAGCTACTCATTGAAATAGAAATAACACGAGCATTCTAGTCGTATTATTACGAGTAAACCCGAGTATCTTATTTATGTGAAAACCTGATGAAATCCGATTTGGTTCCCAGTTAGTCATCCAGTATCAGAAAGTGTCTTGCAGTCTCAATGTTTAGTTGGTAAACATCCACATCGTGTTTGGCTTGAAGAAGCCGCCAGCTCCTATTTCGGGAACTGACGGCGTTTGATTGCCTTCCGTTGAAATTACGTCGCTTGAACCAGCTTTCTCAGGGCCTTGGATCGGGCGGCGTATTCTGCTTTTGGGGCGATTGATTCCATGGGTTCAGTAGGCGCGGTGGGAGACGGATTCGCTCCAGTCCGAGTGACCGGTGAGGCCGCCCATGGCGCGGAGGCGGTAGATGTAGAGCTTGCCGGATTCCAGGTTACTGACGGGGATGTTCCGGGAGCTGGAGGTGAACGGGATCTCGATCCATTCCCCGGAGGCGCCGGTGGTTTCATCGACCAGGGCATACTGGCCCTCGTATCCACGGCTGTTCCTAACGGACTTGCCGGTGGTGAGTGTCTGGCGGGCGATCCCGTTTTTCACGGTAACGGTGGCGGGCGCGGGCAGCTGCTCGCTCACACGATTATTGCTCACGGCCTCGAATCCGCTGGAGAGGAGGATGGAAAGGTTGTTCCCGGATTCCTCCGTCACATAGCTCGCCAATTTCTTGAGGAGATTGTAGAGCTCCTGCTTGCGGATGTTCCGTTCCGCGGTGGCGGCGGTGCCTCCCTGGACCATGGCGGCCTTTGATGCTTCCAGCGCGGCGATGGCCGCATCGAACACGGTCTTCTCCACGGGTGGGGCGGGGAAGTCCTCCGTCTCCGCATACAAGTTTGTGGATACGCCATAGGCTGTGTTCAGTATTCCTGAATCACCTTTTCTTGCGAACGTAAGTGATACTCTTTGTGTCTGTATTTTCATGTTTGGATATTGTTTTTGTTTGTTTTGTTATCCGTTAGGAAAAATCACACCGATATGGCGTTTTTTGACCGTGAGAAACCTATTACCCGAAAAATGTTTATTTCGGCAATACTTATTTTCAATGGGGGTCGGCAGCTTGGAAGTATGAATATTCTTCATGGTAAAACCAATTTTCTTAAAGCTGTTATTTTTAGTGAGTTACGAACTATTGGAGGTGGTTTCCGGGGGTGAATATGCCGGAAAATGATATACCCCACGTAATCGCGTATACATGTTTGCGTGGCCGTTTTTGGATAATGGTTTTTGCAGATTTCACGCAAAATCCGTGCTAAAAAGCACCATCTGGAAGCCTTGGTGAACGGTTTTTGCGGTGAATTACGCACCAAATAGGGATCGAACGGTGGAAATATCGCGGGAAAATCCGCTGAATCACAGGTCACAAGCAACCTTCAACGAGGCATTGCTTACCTTCAACGAGGCATTGCTTACCTTCAAATAGGCCTTGCTTACCTTCAACGAGGCCTTGCTTACCTTCAACGAGGCCTTGCTTACCTTCAATGTGGGCTTGCTTACGTTCAACGAGGGCTTGCTTACCTTCAACGAGAGCTTGCTTACCTTCAACGAGGCGTTGCTTACCTTCAATGTGACGTTGCTTACCTTCAACGGAGCCTTGCTTACCTTCAACGAGGCGTTGCTTACCTTCAACGAGGCGTTGCTTACCTTCAACGAGGCGTTGCTTACCTTCAACGAGGCGTTGCTTACCTTCAACGTGGCATTGCTTACCTTCAACAAGGCATTGCTTACCTTCAACGTGGGCTTGCTTACCTTCAACGAGGCATTGCTTACCTTCAACGTGGCGTTGCTTACCTTCAACGAGAGCTTGCTTACCTTCAACGAGGCGTTGCTTACCTTCAACGAGGCGTTGCTCATCTTCAACGAGACGTTGCTTACCTTCAATGTGGCGTTGCTTACCTTCAACGAGGCGTTGCTTACCTTCAACGGGGCGTTGCTTACTGATGATCTGGTCTCAAGCGTAGCTTTTGATGGCTATTCGGCTGAAGTGGTCATGTCGTAGGGTGGGCGGTATCGATTCCCAATATAGTGCATTGCCCGGAAGGTGGAATCCAATGTCTGATTGGGATCTATTTCATTGGTTCTTAGTGAGTCATGAATCGAAAATACAGATATGGGTATTTTGAATAAAAGTCTCCAAGGCGAATAATATTCCGAGCCGGTCTTTTTCCTATCGCGGCAGGGCTGTGAACTGATAGTTCATGTCCTTCACATCCCCTACAGTCCAGAAAGTCCAGCCACGCATGCCCCCGAAGAAACCCGCTCCCACAGAGCTTACCAAATCTTTAGAGAAATCCTTTTGGGAGGCCGCCACCAACCTGCAGGGTACCTTTGAGTCTTCGGACTGGAGCGGAGCGACAGAGGCGTTGAGGAACTACGGTGAAATGTCTATCAATAAGAAAAGGAATGGCGGGGCGCTCCAAAGGTTCGTTGAGAACAACCTCGTCGACTGCGGTCTTACAATTCAACTTAACAGTGCAGTATGACCCCACAGGAAAAACAGGAACTCAGCGAGGAGGACATTTGCGACCTCTTCATAACTCCAGCTATTAAGAGCGCCGGCTGGGATCAATTTAAGCAGATCCGCCGTGAAGTAACTCTCACACCTGGACCCATCGTCGTTCGCGGCAACATGTCGTCTCGGAACAAAAAGAAGAAGAAATTCGCGGACTATGTCCTCCAGTGGGAAAAAGGCGTTCCAATCGCCGTGGTGGAAGCGAAAGCCTATGATCCCACGAAAGGAGCCAGCCACGGTCTTCAACAGGCCTTAGGCTACACGAATATTCTCAACGTCCCGTGTGCATTCAGCTCGAACGGCGAAGCCTTTGCCTCCCACAACAAGGTTCCAAAGCCTGGCGAAGACATCGAATGTGAATTTACTCTCGAATCCTTTCCGCCTCCCTCCGTCCTTTGGGATCGCTACAAGAAGCATCGTAACATTAAGGACGAAGCCGAGGAGCTTATCACCGAGCCCTACTACGTGGATCCTAGTGGGAAAGCTCCCTACTATTTCCAGTCGGAAGCGATCAACCTTATCCTCGAAGCCGTGGCCAAGGGGGATAAACGCTTGTTGCTTGTCATGGCCACCGGCACGGGCAAGACCTACACCACGTTCCAGATCATCTGGCGGCTTTGGAAGGCGAAGAAAGCCAAGCGCATTCTCTTCCTGGTAGATCGTAACATCCTTGCCGACCAAACGTTGGTGAATGACTTCAAGCCCTTCGGCTCCGTCATGACCAAGATCAAGAATCGCAAGATTGATCCATCCTATGAAATTCATCTAGGGCTGTATCAGGCACTCACTGGCCCCGATGAGGAAGACAAGATCTTCAAGTCCGTTTCCAGGGACTTCTTTGACCTCATCGTGATTGACGAGTGCCATCGAGGCAGCGCCAAGGAAGATTCCGCATGGAGGGAGATTCTGGAGTATTTTGATAATGCCATTCAGATCGGTCTGACCGCTACTCCACGGGAGACCAAATACGCATCGAATATCACTTATTTCGGCGATCCGGTTTACACCTACAAGCTGAAGCAGGGCATCGAAGACGGTTTCCTAGCACCTTATAAAGTCGTCCGGTATTACTTGGACAAGGATCTGGAAGGCTGGACGCCACCCGAGGGCATGACAGACGACTTGGGGAAAGAAATCGAGAGCCGCACCTACAACCAGAAGGATATGGATCGCATCCTTGTTCTCAACAAGCGCACTAAGCTCGTAGCGAAGTGCGTGATGAAACTTCTCAACGCCACGGATCCTTTTTCAAAAACCATCATCTTCTGCGAGGATATCGATCACGCCGAGCGCATGCGCGTAGCGATCACCAATGAGGCTGGAAAACTGGCGCTCGATAATCCGAAATACGTGATGCGCATCACGGGCGATAGCGTTGAAGGAAAGGCAGAGCTGGATAACTTCATCGACCCCGAATCCAATTTCCCCGTCATCGCCACGACTTCCGAGTTGATGACCACCGGAGTGGATGCGAAGACCTGCAAGCTGATCGTACTCGATAAGACGATCAACTCCATGACCACCTTTAAACAGATCATCGGGCGGGGCACGCGCATTGATGAAGAACACGGGAAATATTTCTTCACCGTCATGGATTTCAAAGGTGCTACCCAACTCTTCAAGGATCCGGACTTCGACGGGGATCCCGTCGTTATTTTTGAGCCTGATCCCGATGACGACCCGGTTCCACCCGATCCGGAACCTGATCCGGACGAAGACGAAGACGACGACGACGACGACGGAACAGGCGGCATCAAAAAGATCTATGTCAGCGGATTGGAAGTGAAAATCCTCGCGAAAACGGTGGAGTATCGCGGCGACGATGGAGAAATGGTCACCGAGTCCTACCAAGACTACAGCCGGAAGAATATTCTCAAGGAGTATGCCTCGCTGGATGAGTTCATCAACAAGTGGAAGGTCTCCAAGAAAAAGACCGCCATCATCAAGGAGCTGGAAGAATACGGGATCGAACTCGATAAACTCGCGGAAGAAGTCGGCCAGGACTACGGAGACTTCGATCTCATCTGCCACATCGCTTTCGATCAGCCTCCACTCTCCCGCAGGGAACGCGCGGACAACGTGAAAAAGCGTGACTACTTCACCAAATACGGTGAACAAGCCCGTGCAGTTCTTGAAGCCCTTTTGGAGAAATATGCGGACGAAGGTGTTCTCACCATAGAAAGCACGAAAGTCCTCAAACTCACCCCCTTCGACAAGATGGGAACTCCTGTGGAAATCATCAACAAGGTCTTCGGAGGGAAGGCGAAATACGAAAGCGCCCTGCAAGAGCTTGAGCGCGAAATTTTTGAGCAAAAACAATCAGCATGAGCAACGTAAGCGGAACCATTAAGTCCATCCAGGACATCATGCGAAAGGACGTCGGTGTCGATGGTGATGCCCAGCGCATCAGTCAGTTGGTGTGGATGTTCTTCCTGAAAATCTACGATGACAGGGAGGAAGAGATCGAACTCCTCGAGGATAACTACGAATCTCCTCTCCCCGAAAATCTTCGCTGGCGCAACTGGGCTGCGGATTCTGAGGCCATGACGGGCAACGACCTCAGCGAGTTCATCAACAACGAACTATTCCCAACGCTCAAGGAGCAGCTCATCTTGGAAGGCCCTAACGGAAAACGCGCCCAAGTCATCCGCAATGTCTTCGAGGATGCCTACAACTACATGAAGTCTGGCACCCTGATACGCCAGGTCATTAACAAGATCAGTGAGATCAATTTTAACGACAGCCAAGACCGCCACACCTTCGGCAACATCTACGAGCAAATCCTCAAGGATTTGCAGAGCGCGGGAAACGCCGGGGAGTTCTACACCCCACGCGCGGTCACGGAATTCATCATCAATCGCGTGGATCCCAAGCTTGAGGAATCCGTGCTTGATCCCGCCTGCGGCACCGGGGGATTCCTCGCCTGCACCATCGACCACAAACGCAGCAAATACGTCAAATCTGGCGAGGATGCGGAAACCCTGATTGGCAGCATACACGGGGTCGAAAAGAAAGCCCTGCCACACATGCTCTGCACGACGAACATGATCCTGCATGGCATCGATACGCCGACGAACATCCGCCACGACAATACCCTCAGCCGTCCCTACAAGGACTACGGGGAAAAAGACCGTGTAAACGTTATCGTCACCAACCCTCCCTTCGGCGGCACTGAGGAGGACGGCATCGAGAACAATTTTCCCGCCACCTACCGCACCCGCGAGACGGCCGATCTCTTCATGGCGCTCATTATTAAGCTGCTGAAAAACCACGGCCGCGCCGCCGTCGTCCTGCCGGATGGCTTCCTGTTCGGCGAGGGTATGAAAACCCGTCTCAAGCAGGATCTGCTGGAGAAGTGCAATCTTCACACCATCGTCCGCCTGCCCAATGGCGTCTTTAATCCTTACACCGGCATCAAGACAAACATCCTCTTCTTCACCAAGAAGCCGGAGAGCGAGCAACCCGGCACCAAGCACATCTGGTTCTACGAGCATCCCTACCCGGAAGGCGTGGTCAGCTACAACAAGACCAAGCCGATGCGCTTCGAGGAGTTCCAGCCCGAGATCGACTGGTGGGGCTCCGAGGCCGACCGCTTCAAAAAGCGCAAGGAAACCGAGCAGGCCTGGAAAGTCAGCATCGAGGACATCGCCGCCCGCAACTACAACCTCGACATCACCAACCCCCACGTCGGCGAAACCGTCACCCACGACCCCGAGGAATTGCTCGCCACCTACGCCCAACAGCAGGGCGAAATCCAGGATCTGCGCGACCAGTTGAAATCCATTCTAGCCACCGCCCTTGCGGGAAATCAGTGATGAGCGCAGCAGAAACACTCATCACCGAACACCTCGACACTTGGACTTCGGCGATCAAGGCCAAGTCCTCCGCCGGACGCGGCGGCGGGAAAAAGGAAGAGTTCTACGGGATCAAGAAACTGCGCGAGCTGATCCTGGAACTGGCGGTGCGGGGGCTGTTGGTGTCGCAAGATCCGAAGGATGAACCGGCGTCGGAGTTGCTGAAGAAAATTTCGAAGGAAAAGGCACACCTTGTTAAGGAAGGGAAACTCAAGAAGCCGAAGAAGCTACCGCCGCCTTCTGATGGACAACTTCTATTCAAGGTGCCGCCAGGATGGGTGTGGGTTCGATTAGGGGACGCGGTCAATAAAATTACAGACGGCACTCATCATTCACCACCAAACACGGACACGGGTGACTATTTATACATCTCCGCAAAAAACATTAAAAACGATGGAGTGCAGACATCAAATGCAACGTTTGTGACCAAGGAGGTTCACGACGAGATCTATTCGCGATGCGATCCTGAATTTGGGGACATTTTATACATTAAGGATGGAGCAACGACAGGTATTGCCACCATTAACGATCTTAATGTACCTTTCTCGATGCTCTCAAGCGTCGCTCTTTTGAAATGCCCTCGCGGCATTTTAAACTCCTATCTATTGCTTTCGCTGCGAGCTCCGTATTTTTATCAAGAGATGCGAGCCGGAATGACTGGCGTAGCCATTACTCGGGTTACTCTAAAGAAGCTCGACTACGCACTTCTGTCCCTCCCACCCCTCGCCGAGCAACAGCGGATCGTGGCGAAAGTGGAAAAGCTGATGGCGCTGTGCGATCAGTTGGAGCAGAAGCAAGAGGACAGCGTGCGCACGCACGGCGCCCTGGTGGAAACGCTCCTCGGCGCCTTGACGGCCGCCAGCGAACGCGGCGCCTTTGCCGAAGCCTGGCAGCGCATCGCCTCCCACTTCGACACCCTCTTCACCACCGAATCCAGCATCGACCAACTCAAACAAACCATCCTCCAACTCGCCATCATGGGCAAACTCGTCGAACAGGATCCAGGGGATGAATCAGCCGAGAAAATTATTAAGAATCTAACCCTCGAACGGAATCGATTGATCAAAGAGAAGGTGATTCCCAAAGCCAAGAAGTTGGAGTCTCCCCGCGAAAAGCCCCATACCGTTCCTTCAACGTGGTGCTGGACCCAACTCGGATCACTTACTCACCTGATCGAGTATGGAACCTCTCAAAAGTCCAACGATGACCCTTCAAAGGTTCCGGTCTATCGCATGGGGGATATTAAAGAGGGCTCACTTTACGACGATAAACTAAAATTCGTTCCGCCGGACATAGACGATCTACCCCGTCTATTCCTTGAACCAACCGACATCCTTTTTAATCGGACGAACAGTGCCGAGTTGGTGGGCAAAGCGGCAATCTTCAAAGGCACTCCAAATACACATACATTTGCCTCTTATCTGATCCGAGTAAGGGTTCCTGCCCAATTCCTAAAGCCAGAGTTCATCAATCTCTGTTTCCAGGCTCCGTATTTCAGGGTTACGCAAATTGATCCGGAAATCATCCAGCAATGCGGACAAGCGAACTTCAATGGAACAAAGCTAGCTCATACGCTATTTCCCATTCCTCCCCTCGCCGAACAGCTCCGCATCGTCGCCAAAGTCGATGAGCTGATGGCGCTGTGCGACCAGCTCAAAGCGAGCCTCGCCACCGCCCAAGCCACCCAACTCAACCTCGCCGACACCCTCGTCGAGCAGGCCATTGGATAAACGCCCAACTCCGCCCACCATCCATGCGCCTCCAACACGTCCACATCAGCGACTACAAGAACCTGAAGGATTTCACCCTCAACTTCGACAACGACAGCTTCCTCGACGTCTTCGTCGGCAAAAACGGCACCGGTAAATCCAACCTTTTCGAAGCCCTAATCGAAATCTTCCGCCATCTTTATGAAGGTTTAAAGATCCCACCGACATTCGACTACAAGATCAGCTATACGATCGAGGAAACGGAAGTCCTAATCGAATGGAACGAGGGTCAACTCCGCATCAATGGTGACGAAAGAAAAACCCTTGGAAAAACCTTACTCCCCGAAAATGTTCTAGTGTATTACTCAGGGCATAACCAGACGGTCACTAGGCTAATTGATGCATATACATCAGCATTTGAAAGCCGAATAAAGTTAGCGGCTTTAGATGAAAGCCCCAGATTCATTGGAATCGGGTCGAATCATAAAGAGCTCTTATTGTCAGCACTGCTACTCCAACCCGACAGCTCTGTCGCCCGAAAATACATAGAAAAGAAGCTAGAGATCACATCGATCTCTGACAGCGCTCAAGTAATACTGAAACGACCCTACTTCGCTAAAAGCAAAGTGATAATAGAGGAATTTGATCCACGCACTCATTACTGGGGTGCTAAGGGTATAACTCATGATTTCTTACTCAGGCTGCAGAATTGTGTGAAGGGTGAATTTAAGCATCGAGAAATCTATGACGAGAAAAGCGATACTTATACCTTAAATCTTGATAGGGACCTATTTGAAAAAGAATTCAAAACCGACACTCCGAGTGTCTTCAATCATCTGCACAACTTGCAGATACTTGACATGCTTGAGCGCATTTCAATTCCGCTCACAATCAAGGATACAGACCAAGGCAACGTTGACTACTTCAGCGACGGTCAATTTCAATCCGTTTATATCTTCGCAATCACCGAGCTCTTCAAAGAGCGCCACTGCCTCACCCTCCTAGACGAACCTGATTCCTTCCTCCACCCTGAGTGGCAACACGAGTTCCTCAGCCAGATCTTCGAGATCTCAGACGCCGCCACCCAGACTAACCACACCCTCCTCAGCAGCCACAGCGCCTCAACGATTTCTTCGAGCACCGACAGCCTTATCAGCCTGTTTGAAATCGACGGGCATACCGTAAAAGTCTCCAAAGTTCCCAAAGGCGAAGTCATCACCTCCCTTTCCGCAGGATTGATCACGTTCTCAGAATCAGAGGCACGGCTGAATATCCAACACGTGCTTGAAAATACGTCAGGTGCAGTCCTTTTCACAGAGGGGATTACCGACGAGATTATCTTGGAGACTGCGTGGTCGAAGCTGTATCCGAGCGAGGAGCGCCCATTCGAAATCCAGAATGCGTTCGACTGTTTTTTCTTAGCAAATTTGTTAAAGCGCGATTCTCTTTACCAAGAACACCCAAATCGGGTGTTTTTTGGTGTCTTCGATTTCGATGATGGTTACAGCAGTTGGTATCGAATAAATGAAGACGATGACTTGGAAACTAACCCCTCAAAGTGTCTGACAAAGAAGAACAAGCATCATGAGGGCTACGGACTTCTGCTTCCGGTTCCAAGCACGTCAACGATCAAAGATCAGGTGATCAATCCCATCAATGGTCACACTTACAGGCACAATTCACTTCTAACGATTGAGCTTCTTTTCCACGACGTGCCAGGACTCGAATCATACTTTAAGGTCGATACGGAGCGGACGGATAATTTCAAGAATTTTAAGGGAAGGAAGACGAGATTTGCCAAAAACATCGTACCCAGCCTGGATGCTGAGCACTTCAAGGTGTTCGAACCTATCTTCGAGTTTATAAGATCAAAGTGCGCCACACCCGTTACTGCTAACCCAACAAACTAAGCTCATGAACTTCGAACAGCCCAAGCCCGACTCCAAAAAATATTCCGATCTCATTTCCGATATCGAAAAAGGGATCATCAAGATCCCGAAGTTCCAACGCGAGTTCGTCTGGGGCATCGACAAGACCGCCAAGCTTTTGGACAGCATCTTGAAAGGCTATCCCATCGGCACCTTCATCCTCTGGAAAACCGATGAGCGGATCAACGACATCAAGAATGTCGGCAACCTGGACATCCCGCCAACGCCTGACGGGACAAAGGTGGAATACGTCTTAGACGGCCAGCAGCGGATCACATCCCTGTTTGCCGCCTATCGCGGAGCCAAGATCCAAAAGATCGGGGAGAAGAAAGTGACGGACTATGGTGACATCGTGGTGAACATCGACGTCGACATCAGCGATAGCGACGGACAAGTTATTTCCTCAGAGCCAACCGGCGAGAAGTCGATCTCGTTGAGCACCGTTCTGAACTTCAGCTTTGCAAAGGCGAAGGAACTGGAATCTAAGTTTACCGGCGACGAACTGCAGCTCATTGATTCCTACGCGAATGCTTTCCGCACTTACGAGTTCTCAACCGTGGTCTTGAGGAAAGAGGACATTGATTCAGCGATCGAAGTCTTCACCCGCATCAACACCGGTGGCCAGACCCTGACGCTCTTCGAAATCATGTCCGCGAAGACCTATGATGAGGAACAGAGCTTCGACATGACGGTGAAGTGGGGCGACTTCATCAAGGAGCTTAAAGACATCAAATACGAAGGGGTTTCCAACTCGGTTGTCCTGAGCCTCTTGTCACTCGTCCTTAGCCGGACAAAGGAATGCAAGCGCAAGACGATCCTAGCTCTGGACAAACACACGCTCATCGATGCATGGGACGATGCGATCTCGGCATTGAAGGACAGCATCGATTACTTCCGGACAACTTACCGGATCCCTGTTTCACAAATCCTGCCCTACGATGCGCTCCTCATTCCCTTCGCCTACTTTTTCTACCACAAGAAGGACAAGCCAAGTGGGCAGCAAAAGAAGCTTCTTGAAGAGTTCTTTTGGAGGATGTCCCTTTCTTTCCGATACTCCAGCTCCACGGAATCGAAGCTGGCGCAGGATATCAAACGGATCGATACGATCCTTGAGGGGAAACGCCCCGACTACGCTGATATCAAAGTGAACTTGGAATCACCTAGAGCGCTGGTTACGACGAATTTCAGTGCCGGGAATAGCTTCTGCAAAGCAATCCTGTGCCTGCTTGCTTACCAAGAACCCAAGGACTTCCGAGACAACGGCAAGGTAATCTTGGACAACTCTTGGCTCAAAATCGCCAACAGCAAGAACTACCATCACTTCTTCCCGAAAGCCTATCTTGCTGCAAAGCAGATTCAGAATGGCAATAGCTTGGTGAACATCACTTTCGTCAGCGACCATCTCAACAAGCGCAAGATCGGTGCGAAAGCACCATCGGTTTACATCGGCGATTTCCACGATGAGAACAGCGAGATCGATATCGCTCTGACATCCCACTTCATCAGTCTGAATGGGTTCGGGATAGAGAGTGACGACTACGCGACATTCTTGGCACAGAGATCCAAGCTGATCTATGACTCACTAAAGTCCCGTATCGATCTGACCCATCAGGAGTCCGTGAATGAAGAGTTGGAAGAGCTGATCGTTGGCGGTGAAAGTGAAAAGGTAGAGTTCAAGTCCACTCTGCGCTATGACCTGAGAACCAAGGTCGTAAACAAGAAGCTGGAATTTGTGATCGCAAAGACCATCGCAGCTTTCCTGAACTCCGAAGGGGGAGACCTCCTTATCGGGATTGACGATGATTCAAACGCGCTGGGTTTGGAAACTGACCTACAAACGCTGGAGAAGCAGAATATCGACGGCTTCGAGTTGCTGTTGATCGGGATCATCAAGAAATACGTCGGCACGGAATATGGCAACCACATCAAGATCTCATTCCCCATTTACGACAGTCAGCAAATCTGCCGCGTCCGTGTGTCACGTAGCGGCACGCCGGTGTTCACGACTTATGAAGGTAAGGAAGAATTCTTTGTCCGGACCGGCTGCTCTTCCCAACCATTGGGCAGGGGGGAACAAAGTATCTACGAGAAGGAACACTGGACGTAGGTTGAATTTTCAAAAGGTCCTGGAATGGTAGTTCGATGTTCACATAGGGCACTTCAAAAGCCTCATCTTGACTGAGGGAAAAACGAACGATGATCAGTGGAAGGCTGGCACCTTTGTGGCTGGGGATTTTCTACTGGGGATTATCCGGCAGCGGAACGCAGCCGCTCCTTGGGCGGTGGTTTTGTGGCGGTGGTTGAGGGGCACGGATCGGCGTCGTTTCGGCAGCGGATAGGGATTTGGGGAATGGCGGGGTGCTTTGTTTCCTGGGTGGATAGGGCCGGGATTCCGGAGGGGAGGGAAAAGAGATGATCATAAGGTCGATGTTCCTTATCCCGCATCGCGATAAATGCTTTTCTGAGGGATTGTCCCCGATCATGCTCGCGCTCTTTCCACCTCATGAATCCGAGCCAAATTAAGAACATCTTCTGGGACGTCGACGGCGTGCTGGCGGATCTGAACTACGCCTATTTCCATTTCCTGACGGAGCATCCGAATTACCGGGATCGTTACGCGGGGCTGAAGTGGGAGCAACTGTCCGAAGTCCTGCCCATCCTTCCTGAGTATGGAGCGCTGGAGTTGAAGACGCATCCGGAGCTGGGTGCGGAGATGGACCGGGATTTCTGTGCCGATCAGGCGTTTTTCCGGAATCGGCCGCTCTACCCGAAGGCGATCGAGGTGCTCAAGCGGCTGAATGAGCGGGGCTACCGCCAGTTCACGATGTCGGCGACCTTCGATGTGGAGGCGAAGACCGCCTACCTCAACGATATCCTGGCGCCGGTGAGCGACTTCCTGACCATCGAATGCGTGCAGCACGGTGAGTTCATGCACGATACGGCCAAGATCGATCGGCTGCGGCTGTGTTATGAGAAATACGGGCTAAACCCGGACGAGACGATCCTCGTAGACGACCGGATCTATAACCAGCATGCGGCGATCGAGTCGGGTGCGCATCCGGTGCGCCTGCGCTGCGAGTTCACGAGCGACCTGCCGGAAGAACTGGCGTGGATCCCGGAGTTCAAGGATGTGGAGGCTGTAGCTGATTGGCTGGTGGGGGCCGAGTGAGGAGTGGAAGACTTGGGCTTGGGTTGATGTGGCTGGGGTTTTGTGGCTGGGGTTTATCCGGCAGCAGAATGCAGCCGCTCCTTGGGCGGTGGTTTTGTGGCGGTGGTTTAGGGCAAGGAGCGGCGTCGTTCCGGCGCCGGATAAGGATTGGGAAATTGCAGGAGAGGATATTTCCGGAGTCTTCGTGGCTGGGGTTTATCCGGCAGCAGGATGCAGCCGCTCCTTGGGCGGAGTTAGTCCAAGCGGTAGATGCCTAGCATTCCGTTTTGGGTGCCTTGGATGATATAGGTGTTGTCTTTTTCATCGGCCATGGTGGCCATGCAGGCGGCGGGTTGGCCGTTCTGGGAGATGGTGGATTGGTAGGCGATGGTGGAGTCCGGTTCGATGGTCCATGTGATAACTCCGCCGGATTCGCCGCAGGTGGCGATGATAGGTTTGTTGAGTTTTTTGCTGAAGGCGTAGGTGATGAGCCAGGCGTCATCGCCGATCTCGGTGAGTGGGCGTGTGGTGATGAGGCTGCCGTCTTCTGTTTTCAACATGTGGAGGCTTTTTCCAGTTTTCTTGATTCCGGATAGGACGAGGCAGGTTTTGCCGCCGTCGATAATCTTGAAGTCCCAGATTCTGGAGCCTTTGGGAATTGATTTGCTGAGGACGGTGGGTTGTTCCGCAGGGTGGGCGAGGTCCAGCTTGTAGATGGTGCGGGAGTGTTTGTAGTAGAGGGTGTTGGTGGCGGGATCGATGGTGTAGCTGTCGTGGACCTGTTTTAGATCTGCCAAGAGGATCTCGGGTTTGGAGCCGGGTATCTGCCAGTCCCAGATGTAGGTGGATGATTTTGGCTTTTTATTGCCGATTTTTGGAGGGGTGTAGCCAAAGATTATTTTACTGGAGTCCGGGGTGAAGATGCAATCGTAGACGTAGCCGAGCTTGAATTCTGTGGAGAAGTCGACGGTCCAATCGTCATCGGTGGATCTGATCTGGAGGAGTGTGTTATTGTGCCCGTGGTTTTTATCCGCGCCGGAGCTGAAGAGCATGTGACGGCCATCCGGGGAGGTGGCGATGCATTTGATGTAGCGCGGGGTGGCGGGGCGGTGTTTTATGATTTTTCCTTCCGGTAGGGAGATTTCGTGGACGCCCCGGTGGCCGAAGCTTACGAGGAGGTTGTCTGTGCCTGCACGTTTCACAGGGGTTCTGGCGAGGTCACCGCCGAGGGCGGGTTCCACTTTAAAATAGCGGATGGGGGTGAGGACGGAGGCTGGACTATCCGCTTCCAGGGCGAAGGTGTTTCCGTAGGGTGATGATTCATAGAAGCGTGCAACAGCTTCCGGGGCGGTGTCTTTCAAGATGGCGACGAGCGCTTTATGCTCGTTATACCTGTGGGCAAATTTGACGAAGCTGGTGAGTAGGTGTGTGCTTTCCGGGTAGCGCTGCATGGCTACGATCATTCCTTCCTTGGCGAGCTCCCAGTCCACGAGATCTGGGCGGTAGTTGGTGAGTTCATGGATTTTCTCGAAGACGAGTACGCGGGCGTACATTTCCTTGCCTAGTTCTCCGCCGATTCTGCCCGGGATGGTTTTATAGAAGCGGTAGTCATCGCCTTGCGCTCCGTGCCATTTGGTCTGCAGAAAGTTGGTGATGTCTCCGTGGATGAAGGTGGATTCCGGGCTGGCTGCGATGGAGGGGGTGAGGAGTTCATCGTAGCATTTCTGGATATCCCAGCCTTGGCCGAGGGCGATGGACATGGCAGCCGAGTAGATGTTGGCGTTGGGGTAGGGCTTTCCGTTTAGGGGGGCGATTTCTTGATCGAAGATGGTTTTGGCTTTATCCAGGCGCTGGCTAAAGAGTTTCCAGTCGTCTGCTCCGACGGTGTTGGCGTAGCCACCGCCACGGGCTTTCCAGGCAAAGTTCACCCAATAGAGGATTCTGGCTGTGGGAATGAGAAGGGAGTTTGGGGATGCCGCTTCCCATTCATCGTATGATGCATACCACTTTTCCCATGTGGCATCCGTATCGGAGTCTTCGAGGTGGTAGCTGGGATTGAGATAGGCTTGTATGTGATCGAAGAGTAGTAACCCGTTGCTGAGGGTCTGCTTTTTTATGTGGGCGGTGTCTGCGTAGTCGTCGAGGGCGGCCCAGTCTTTTGCATTGAATAGCTTTTTCGTTTTTGCTTCGATTTGATTTAGCTCCTTTTCGAAGTTTTCCGCTTTCAGTGGGGTGCAGAAAAGAAACAGCGCCAGGGATAGAAGTGCGCAAACAAGGTTTTTCATCACGCTAGATGGCGGTTTATACTAGATGAAGACAAGGAAAAATATATGTCGTTTAGTAGGTGGATGGTGTTGTGAAAAAGAAAATGTAATACCCAAGGAGGCGTGAATAGCTGGGGTTAATGGCTTGGGTTGGCAAAGGTGATGGAATCTCCTTCTGCATATGGGGGAGGGATGTGGTTGGTTGGGTTTGGGTTGATATGGCTGGAGTTTTGTGGCGGTGGTTGAGGGCAAGGAGCGGCGTCGTTCCGGTGCCGGATAGGGACTGGGAAATAGTAGGAGAGGATATTTCCGGAGTCTTCGTGGCTGGGGTTTATCCGGCAGCAGAATGCAGCCGCTCCTTGGGGCTGGGTGGATAATTCGGGCTTCCGGATGGGGGGCGGATGTCCTAGAAGAGGCGGAGAAAGTATTGTGAGCATTGACCATCCAAAACTCGTGGATTTCTGCGGGATCAACCAAGACGAGGGCAGCTGTGTGCTGGTGATAGCCGATGACCGGGAATGGAATGACTGGGAGCACCTTCAGGCGCTTCAAAAGAAGCTGAACAATTACCTGGCGTTCATCGAATCCGGGGAGATCTACACGGCCCGCCCGGCGGCGCGGGGGCTTGAGATCGAGATTGCGATTCGCTGCAAGTTCGTGCCTGAGGGAGAGGATGATTTCAGCGCTCTGCGATTGGCTAGGACGGCGATTGAAGACGCGGGGTTCCGGTTCTCGGTGGTGACGGAGATGGGTAGGTTTGAGATTCCGGGGGGTTGAATGGGGAGGGGCTTTTTTCGAGAGGCTAGATAAGTGAGGAGGCTTTTTGGGCTGTGGCTTTGAGGCTGGGGTCTTTGTAGCTGGGGTTTATCCGGCAGCAGGATGCAGCCGCTCCTTGGGCTGGGGTTTTGTGGCGGTGGTTTTGGGCATGGAGCTGGGTTGGGTGGCGGTGGTTTTGAAAGATCTTGATGGGGGGAGAATTATGGGGAGGATAATGACCCGATCTTGAAAGGTCTTTGACGTTTGTGCGTAATGATGCGGGATCGGGATCGACCCTTTTCTTTCATTTGAATGTATTATTGAGCCAGTGACGGGGAGTCATAGGTTCACTGATGCAGGTGGATGACTGTGAGGAGGGGAGCGGCCACGGAGCTTTTCAAAATAAAAACCAAAGATAGTGATACAGATGAGAAAGATTTTAACGACGGTGGGGATAGCGCTGGTGACGATGACTGGCTTGAGCGCGGATGAGCGGTTCCTGCTGCAGTATGATCAGCCGGCGGTGAATGATCTGGTGAAGTCGAAGGGGAAGAGCAAGGAGCCGGGTTTTATCAAGACGGCGCTGCCGCTGGGTAACGGGAGGCTGGGGGCGATGTTCTCCGGGGGGATCGAGCAGGAGCAGGTGATGATCAATGATATCACGCTGTGGACGGATGCGAAGCGGGGCGAGGACGAGGTGACGCAATCCGGGACGCGATCGGTGACGCCGGAGGATTTCGATAAGGTGAGGGAGGCATACCGGACGGAGAAATTCGGCGAGGGTCCGGAGAGCATGGAGGCGATTTCCACGAAGTATCTGAGCTCCAAGGAGCCGCTTGGGAATTACTCGCCGTTCGCGAATCTGGTGGTGACGACGGGTCACGATGAGAAGGCGGTGAGCGGGTATCGCCGTTCCCTGGACTCCCGCACGGGGCTGGGGCGGGTGAGCTATGAGATGGATGGGGGAACATATACCCGGGAATTTTTCTGCAGCTATCCGAATGATGTGATGGGTGCGCGCTTCACGGCTGAGAAGGGGGAGCTGAATCTGACGATCCAGAGTCAGACAAACCACAAGGTGGTGGAGCTGAAGGCGGCGGGCAACCGGATCACGCTTATGGGCAAGGCCTCGATGGTGAAGGATGATGTGGAGTTCATGCAGCTGGTGGAGATCGAGGCGGTGGATGGCAAGGTGGAGCCGCAGAAGAATGGCTCCGTGAAGGTGAGCGGTGCGACGGATGTGCGCATTTATCTGGCGGGATATACGGATTACCTGCCAGTTTTCCCAAGCTTCAAGGGCCGTGACTTCAAGGGAGATACGGTGAAGGTGATGGATGCGGCGAGCAAGCTGGGATACGATGAGCTGAAGAAGGCGCATGTGGCGGATGTGACGGAGCTGATGATGCGCTGCCGGCTGGAGCTTGATTTCAAACCGACGGGTCTGACAACGGACAAGCTGGTGAAGAAGGAGAGCCGCGAGCTGGAGAATCTTTATTTCAACTACGGGCGCTATCTGCAGATCAGCAGCTCACGCGGTGCGCCGGTGCCCTCGAATCTACAGGGGCTGTGGAATGCGAGTCTGAAGCCGATGTGGAACTGTGATTACCACACGGATATCAATCTCTCGATGAACTACTGGATGGTGGAGACTGCGAATCTGCCGGAGTCCTTTTCCCCTTTCGTGGAGTATCTGAGGGTGATCGCCGATTCCGGGAAGGTGACGGCGCGTGAGAGCTACAACATCGACAAGGGCTGGACGATGGGGCTGAACGGGAATGTGTATGGCTTCACCGCGCAGAACGAGCACGGGCGCAGGGCGCAGCAGGCGGGGCATTGGCTGTCGCAGCATTTGTTCGAGCACTACGCCTTCGGCGGGGATGAGGAGTATCTAAAAGATGTGTATCCGATCATGAAGGGGGCGGCGGAGTTTTTCGTGGAGTTCCTGGCGCCGCTGGAAGATGGAACTCTGGCGGTGTATCCGACGTGGTCACCTGAGAACAACTACGGCAAGGGCAAGCTGAACAAGCAGACGCTGGGCGCGGCGTGGGACCAACAGCTGATTCTGAATCTCTTCACCGACTGCATAGAGGCGGGGCATATCCTGGGTGTGGACGAGGATTTCCGCAAGACGCTGAAGGAGATGATCCCGAAGCTGAGCCCGCAGAAGATCGGCAAGCACGGGCAGCTGCAGGAGTGGCCGAAGGATCTGGATGATCCGAGGAATACGCACAGGCATATTTCCCATCTGATCGCGCTGCACCCGGGCAGGGATATTTCCCCGCTGACGACGAAGGAGCTCTCCGATGCTGCGCTGGTGACGATGGCGCACCGTGGTGATGCCTCGACAGGATGGAGCACGGGCTGGAAGACAAACTTCTGGGCGCGGCTGCACAATGGCGACCGTGCGCACAACATCTACAGGTTCCTGACCTCTAAGCGTGCGTATCCGAATTTGTTCGATTTCCACCCGCCATTCCAGATCGACGGGAACTTCGGCGGGACAGCCGGTGTCTGCGAAATGCTACTGCAGAGCCATCTCCGCAGTGTGGATGACAATGCGGGAAATGTGGCGGACGCTGCGTTCGTGGCATATAAACAGGACGATAAGAATCCCAAGAACTTCCTGCCGGTGGTGCCGGATGAGAGTCTGGCGGATGCACCGTATATCCTCCACCTGCTGCCTGCGCTGCCGGGTGTGTGGCCGAAGGGCAAGGTCTATGGCCTGCGTGCCCGCGGTGGGCTGGAAGTGGACATCGCCTGGGATGGCAACAAGCTGCAGAAGGCGGTGATCCGGGCGACGCGGGATACGAAGTTCCGCGTGTATTCCGAAGGGAAGCTGAGCGGGGTGATTTCCCTGAAAGAGGGCGAGACGCGCGAGATCGACTAAATAGATTGACCGGGGATAAAGCGTCCCTCCCAAGCTCGAACACATTTCCCTCAGTGGTTCTTCGTCTCTGCTTGGCTGGTGCGTGCGCCTGCGTTGCTGGAGCGAGGGTATCCGAAAGCCCGGTGGCCTGTTATCCGGTGACTTCCACTGCGCTTTTTCTGGTGTTTTACAGCGGGGTGCTGACGCTGCCGGATATGCCGGACGCGTATAACCGCAAGAAGGATCTCTTCGAGTTCATCAAGCAACTGCCGATGACCTACGATGAGACGAAGGTGCTGGAGATGGAAATCGGCAATCACATCAGTCTGGCACGCAGCACGGGCGATACGTGGCTGGTGGCGGGATCTGGAGCTCGATTTCCTGAAGCCGGATGAGACGTATGATGTGACACTTCATGAAGATACCGCGGAGGGTGATTACAAAGTCAACGGGGCGTGGAACCGTAGGGAAGCGGCTAAAAAGAAGCTCTCATTCGAGTCGACCGAGACGAAGCGTGAGCTGTATCAGATCCGCTAGATGACGGTAAAAAAGGGTGACAAGATCTCTGCGAAGATTGCGCCGGGTGGCGTGCACTGCATGTGGATTTGGCCGGTGAAATAAGTTCATTCGCCTGGCGATGGAAATGGTAGGGTTTCATCCACTACCCCTCGTTTCAGGGGGTAGACGGCTCTGAGTGTTTAGTGGCACTATCGTGCAGATTTCCGATCGGATCGAACATCTTTCTGAATGGAAGGAAATTTTCCAAATATGAAAAAAACACTACTGATACTAACGACAGGCCTGGTTGCTGCAGGATCCGCGCATGCTGCGCTGATAACCTTCAACAGCTTTTCAAATGATGCCATTGGGACCGGCACGGCAACAGCCAATGAATCCACCGCAGGCCTCGTGGTCACAAGAAGCACCATAGCCGTTGGCGGTGTTGACCAATACCTGTTTGCAGTGAGCTACACTGGTTCTGATTTCGACGGAGACACGGTTAACGATACACTGACCTTTAATATGCGGGTTTCCGCGATGGGTGCAAATACTGTTGGCGGGACGGAACCAGCAGCAGAAGGGCAAAACTACTCCGGAAGTGTCGCCCTTGATGGGGTCGCGGCCAATGTTTTCTCGAATGGAAGTTCCTTCACTGTGGGTAATACCTTATTTAGCGGAGGTCAGACTCTAATTTACTCGATTGAGGATATTTCCCTGAATTCGCTGGCAGGATATCAGGCGGTGCTCAATGGATTCGATCAATACCGCATCAATGAAATCGGCACCAGCAACAGTCATCAAACGGTGACCGGTGTTGGTTCGGACCTGTTTCTGGCAGACACAAACGGCAGCAGAACAATCCTTCTCAACGGCACAGTCGATGAGGGTGGAACTGCCGGCTACCAGGATACACTCTACGTTACAGCGAGGAGTCCGGACGGCGGCGGTGGCAATCCGCAGCGGATGGGAATCCTCAATGTCGGCTTCGACATAACAGTGGATGTTATCCCGGAGCCTTCTTCCGCTGCACTGCTCGGGCTAGGTGCTCTGGGTCTGCTACTCCGGAGAAAACGCTGCTAATCCAACGCTCTGGAAAGTTCTCCAAGTTCCACCGGATCCCGATCCCGTGGAGCTTTTCTGTGTGGTAGTTGGTGTCGTGGGAACGATTACAAGTTCAACGGTGCGTGGAATCATAGGGAGGGGGCGAAAAGGAAACGGGGAAAAAGGGCGCTAAGATCTCTGCCGACGTGGCTCCTTGCCTGTGGATAGCGGGTGAAGCAGTCTCATCGGACAGGCGATAGAAGTGCCATGGATTCATCCACTACCCCTCGTTTCAGGGGGTATACAGTCCGAAATGTTTACGGCAGTATTAATTCAAGGCCGGAGAGAAGTTACGGATGAAACACCCCCCAGCTAAATTTATAAATTATTTGAATGAAAAAAACACTGTTTAATACACTTGGCGCATGCACTTTGATGGCGGGCTCAGCACATGCGGCATTGGTTTACTCGGAAGACTTTACGAGCCTGGTCCTCCAGACCCAGAGCGCTTCTACAACCGACCCCGTCGTAACAGCTACGACATCAGGGGGGACCTGGTCTGCAGGCACTGGTACAACTATTGTTGGCACCGAACTAGCATTCACAAGGCCTGACACAACCGGCGGTTGGAGCGCTTCCACGATTGTCCTAGCTAGTTCACTTTTTACAGAGGGAGCGGGATCTTACGCACTCACCTTCGACTACTCGGCGCAGACGAACGTCCAAAGTAGACTTTTCGCCGGAGTTTATGACGTCGATTACAGTACCGGTAGCCTTGATTCACTCAATCAGGTAGCGGGAGGCTGGAATAGAGCATTCCCAACAGGTACCGTTACCGTTTCCGGGGGTGCCACGGCATCGCTTCTAACGAGTGGCATTTACGACAGTCTAGCCACCGGCATCACACAAAATTTTGAGTATGATGGGTCGGGGGATATTCTGCTGGTATTCGGTGGTGGGCGGAGCAGCAATAACTTTGGCCAGTCAAGACTGGACAATGTAGCCGTCAACTCCATCCCGGAAGTATCTTCTACAGCTCTTTTCGGGCTTGGCTTCGCCGGCCTTCTGCTCCGTAGAAGACGTTGCAGCTAATCATACAGTTTGGAATCTTTTCAAAACGTCTCCCGGCAAGCGCCCGGAGACGTTTTTCTTTTGATCGCTTCACAAAAAATATCCGGGGATCAGTGGGTGGAATCTTTATGGATGATGACAAAGGATTCGAGTTGGGGGTGTATATTGGCTACGTTTGAATCTTCCTGACGGGAGATGATGCAAACCTTCCCTGATTCCCGATAAGACCTATGAGAATACCAAAGCTACTTACCTCCCTTGCCCTGGTATTGGGGGCGCTGCCAGTCGCGCTTTCCGCGGGACAGCCGAACATCGTATTTATCCTGGCGGATGATCTGGGCTGGCAGGATGTGGGTTTCATGGGAAGTGGATATTTCGAGACTCC
Source organism: Luteolibacter sp. AS25 (assembly GCF_046736275.1). Taxonomy (GTDB): domain Bacteria; phylum Verrucomicrobiota; class Verrucomicrobiia; order Verrucomicrobiales; family Akkermansiaceae; genus Luteolibacter. Next base: position 1,717,807 of record NZ_CP151837.1, on the reverse strand, counting down.
GAATCTGGATGCCTTGGCGGAGGAGAGTCTGGTGCTGGACAATGCGTTCATGTATCCAACCTGTTCGCCTTCGCGGGCAGCGATCCTGACCGGGCAGCAATCTTTCCGCACCGGTTGCTACACAGTGCCGGTGCTGGAGCAGGGGAATGACCGGGATAACATTTTTTCGAAATGGACGGTCGGTGAAGAACATACTGTATTTTCCAAGCCTCTGAAGGAGGCTGGCTATAAATCGATCCATCTTGGCAAGTGGCACATCGTGGGGCCATACCCCGATAGGGAGACCGATTTTCCATTCAAGAAAAAGCTGACACAGCCCAAGGACGGGGATCTGAGCTGGCTGGCGGAACACAAGTCTCCGGAGATCCAGAAGTATTATCCGATCGGGCGTGGCTTCGATGAGAATGTGGGCGGAACATGGTGGGGTGATCCATCGCGTGGCTACGACAAGGGCTATAATTCGCCGGGCGGGGGATATGTTGCTCCGTTCAAGAACCCTTTCATCGAAGAAAAGAAGGGCGACGAGTGGCTGACAGATCGGCTAACCGACGACGCTATCGATTTCATGAAACGCAACGAAGATGGGCCTTTCTTTGTGAACCTGCACTTCTATTCACCTCATATGCCTTCGGTTTCCCGGAATGAAGAGCTGCAAGCTCATTTCATGAAGAAGAAGGGAGACACGGCGACCGGGCAGGGCATGGGGCCGCCGAAGAAGAAAAAGGGAATCGCCGCGTATGCGACGATGATCAAATCGATCGATGACAATATCAAAAGGATCACCGATTACCTGGATGAAGCCGGCCTGCGTGAGAATACAGTGATCGTTTTCACCTCCGACAATGGATTCAACGGCAAGCAGAGCACAAATAAGAATCTAAGAGGCGCGAAAGGTAATGTCTACGACGGCGGTCTGAGGGTGCCTGCGTTGGTGAACTGGCAGAAGACGATCGCACCGGGCCGGAATGAGACGCCAGTGCAGGGACTGGACCTTTTCCCTACCTTTCTGGATTTGGCAGGGGTCGATGACTACACCGGCACTCTGGACGGTGAGAGTCTGGTGCCGCTGATGAACGGCAAGGATCTCGAGGAGCGTGCGATTTTCTGGCACGTGGCCAGTGCCTACAAGGATCCGGCTTGTTCGATCATCCGCAAGGGCAAGTGGAAGCTGATCCAATATCTGAAAAAAGGCGATATCGAGCTATACGATACCGAGGAGGATCTGAAGGAAAGTCGTGACCTTTCGAAGAGCAATCCCGAAAAGGCGCAGCAGCTTCTGGGCGAGCTAGTGGCGTGGAGAGAAAAAAATGAGGTTCCCTTGCCGCCGACCTCTCCATTGGAGAAGTGAAATTTTCCGCGAGGATTGACGGACGACTTAAGCGACGGGCTAGTCTACTTCCAAGGTGACCGACTTCTTGCGAAATATAGGAGCTGCATGAAGCACCACATGAAGGTATCAGACGATATCTCCTTAGAATAGTGGGAGTCTCGATCGGTCTACTGTTATAAGGTCGAGGTATCTTGTCGGAGCTGCCGCGAAGTGGGCGACGCCTAGCCCGAAGAAACGCATAGTGTTCGTGATTACGTGGATCGGAATATTCCCGGATGCATTTTTCCCCAAGGAATTCGGGACGGGATTTCGCAGCGAGTCCGTCCGTGAAGTCTATGACGAAACATAGGGGAATTGACCGTGCTTACCAATATAGCCCATCTCAACATTCATTCCACGCACGGTGGACTCAAAGCGTTTGTCACCGGTACCAGGTGAGCGGCGGGTTCGGAGCCCACCGTGGAATATTTATCGCTACGGATTCGCCCCAACCCCCTTACAATAGGGTGGACAACGGGGGGGGGTAGATATAGAGAGACTTCCAGGTATTTCAGGCGCATTCCCTTTCAGCGTCGAAAACGACTACGATAAACTACAATAGATGAAAAAAACACTACTCACATTAAGCGCGGGCTTCCTCGCTGCCGGCGCTGCACAGGCCGCGATCCTAGTTTATGAGGATAACTTCGACAATGACACACTGGCGACCAACGCCGGAACTGGCGGGGGTGGTGTGAGCAATGCGATCAAACGATCTGTTTGGACAGATAATGGCGATTTAAACCTCAGTACGCCCGGTACAAACAACTTTGATAACCGAGCGATATTCTACTCGACAAATTCCTTTCAGTCTTCGGAGGGGTTCGATTTGACGGTAAACTACACTTCCAGCAGCATCACTTCGGCGGGTGGAACGGGAAACCAACTTTCGTTTGGTTTGGTTAGCACCGATACTGATTTGAGTGCATATGCGGGTTCAAACCCTTTTGGCGTTACCACTTCAGTTTACAGTTTGGGCACGAATGTCATCGGCGGAGCAGGTGGCGGAACCCAAGCCTATAATTTTACAAATGGCACGACATTGAATCAGCTAGATGCGGCTGGGACCAACGCCTCCTTCACCACAGACTCTGAAGTGACTCTCTCCTTTGGAACAGGCGGTGCTTGGAGTTACTCAATTGATGGAGTTCAAGAGGCCTCGGGAATATTTGCTGGCGGCTTTGATTTGACAAAATCCTATCAGTTTGTCGCGTATGCACAGGATGTTGATTTCGCTAGAGCGATTCAATCTGTTTCGTTGAGCGCCATTCCTGAGCCGTCGTCTGCTGCTCTTCTTGGACTTGGCTTTGCCGGCCTTCTGCTTCGCAGAAAGCGGAACTAATCATCCAAATTAGAAATTCTTCAAGATACCTTCAGGTGAAACCTTGAAGGTATTTTTGTTTTGTGCTGAGTGCTATGAGAATTGCTCCGCATTGGTGTGCGGCACTTTTGATTTACAGGCATTTCAGATGGGTAAGTATCGCCACTTTTCTTTTTTCACGCGTAAACCGTGAGCAGCACTCGCAGGTTCGCTTAGCCAACTCCGTCAGAGCTTTGTGATTCTACGGCGCATAGCCCACAACCTCCTGAAATAGAACTAAACCAACAGGAAGTCCCTGCCGATGAAACAAATGAGAGCGATGGCAAGCGATGGTTACCGCACCCAGCTCTGCATCCCTAGCTGGATGACCTTATTCTCTACCCTTGTTTGAAGGGTAGACACCAAGGTGGATTGATGTAGAATATCTTACAGATTCGCCGTAATTCCCGTGTCCCTGCGGCGAAAAAACACTGAAAAATATGAAAAAAACACTTCTCTTCACCTTAAGTGCCTGCACGTTACTGGCAGGCGCAGCACATGCGGTCACACTTGCCACCTTCGATTTCACCGGAGGCTCTCTCGCCGCCACTACCCAGGACTTCGGCACCTCGAGCGACCTACAACTTGGCGCTCAATACGAAGCTGACGCTGTTACCGGTACTGTTTTCAATACATCTGCAGGGTTTGGTACTAGTACCGACACCCCGGCACAACAAGCCCTCTTTCTCTATACTGTTTCTGGTCTCGTTGGCAATGAGAGGCTCACTTTGGACTCGATCACTCTCACTACAGCACAAACTGGAGGCCTCAACAGTTTCCGAATAACTGCGTATGCTGCTGGAGAACAAGCTTCAGCCGGAGTGGATCCAGTAGTTAATACAGGGAGCACCGACGTTTTTGTTTTCGATCAAAATACTTCTAATTATACCGAACTTCAAAATGGTGATTCACTACTCGTGGGGTGGGGTGCGCGTGATGGAGGGAACCCCCCTTCTCGCGTAGATTATGACGACCTTATCCTCAGCGGTACTATTACTACTGTGATCCCTGAGCCGTCCTCCACAGCTCTTCTCGGTCTTGGTTTTGCTGGCCTTCTTTTCCGCAGAAAGCGTTGCAGCTAACGGCAGCCATACTATTTCCAAGCTCCTCTCGGTTTCGATCCGGAGGGGCTTTTTTGTGAGTTTTCAGCAAGACTTACAGAACTAGAAAAAAGGGGCTTCACCCCCTGTTTGGGGAGTATTCAAACCGTTTGGATAGGCGAAGATAACTGTTGCCCCTCCATCAAGGGCGCTACCCAAATTAAATGAAAAAAATTAGCGTAATGCTTTTACTGAGTGCGGCAGCTTCAAACGCTGCTGTCACAACCTTCAGTCAGGTCATCGAGGCAAACTCGGGAACGCCCGATACAACCGGTCTTAGCCTTGTCCAGACATTTACGAATGCCACACGAGATTACACGGGAGATGGGATCTTTGACACTTTAACCTATAAATTGGTAACCACCTCCACCAATGGAACGTCCGACCTCAACAATGATGGTGCGTTGTATCCATTTAAAACCGCGGGTGGAACATACAACATGCTGCTGTCGGGTATCGCGCTCACCACAGTGGATGCAACTTATGGTGGAACAGTTTTGATGTCAGGGGCGCTGAACTCCTATTTCAAATCGGGAAATGGCGCCTATTCTGTGACTGATGGTGTAAATACATTAGCTGCTTCGGCAACCAGTGTAACCGTCACTGCGACTACGCCACTAGTTTTCAGCGATTCTAACGCATTGGTATGGTCGGGAAATGGGAACAATGGAATTAGAGCGCTCAGCGTTGATTTCACTGTTACGACCGTACCGGAACCTTCATCCCTTGCACTGCTGGGAATCGGTGGACTGGCTTTGGTCGGTCGTCGCAAGCGCTAGGCTTTGGATCGACATTTCAACGAGCCCTGTCCGAGTTTTCAGCTTAGACGGGGCTTTTTATTTTATGGGTGGTGGGACTCTATTGCGATGACCCACTCAGTTTGCGGAGTTAGCACAGATTAAAGTGCGGGACTGATTCACCCGGTATCGCTTTGAGCGGCTTGCAAATGTACGGGGCAAATGTCTGAATGGGGTAAGTGACCGTCTAACAGTAGACTGAAATTTATGCCCGAATATCCGAACACAAGTTATTCCCTGATCAGCCGGGCTTGCGATACACGGGACGATGAGGCATGGGATCGGTTATTCGCGAATTACGGACGTTTCATCAAATACATCCTGCGTGAGCTCAAAGTGCCGGACCGGGATTTGCAGGATGTGACGCAGCAGGTGCTGATCGGTTTGACCCGAAGTTTGAAAAACTATGATCGTTCCCGTTCGAGCTTCCGCAACTGGCTGGGAACGGTGATTCGCAATACGGCTTTCTCCTATTTCAGAAAGCTGCAGAGCCGGCCAACAAATGATTGTGGTCTGGAGGATGACTCGATCGAAGGACTGGCGCAGCCTGCGGAGGTGGAGCAGTGGATCGAGGAAGAATGGGCGACATACATCGCGAATCAGGCGATGGATCGGTTGCGTCAGGTATTCAAGGGGCAGGCGATTGACGCGTTCGCAATGGGTCTGGATGGCAGCTCTGCTGCTGAGATTGCCGAGGCCACCGGTCTGACAGTGTCCTCGGTTTATACCCTGAGGAAGCGGGTGAAGCAGCGGCTCCTACTGGAGGTGAGATCAATTACCGAGGAACTGGAACCGTAATGGCCGAGGAATCCGACGATTACGTTCCGGACAAGCGCCTGAGCCAGATGTATAGCGAGGCGAACGATCTGGATTTGCACGGACTGGAGGGGCTCTGCCCTGCGTATTCGGAAATGCTTGAGGAGAGGGTCCGATATCGCGATGAGTCACCGATCGGCCGAGGAGCGCTTAAGGAGGTTTATAGGATTTATGATCAGCATCTTCACCGATGGGTGGCGATGGCGCAGCTGAGGGAAGATCGGGGGCCGGATTTCTACGATCTATTCGTACGTGAGGCACGTCTGGTCGCTGCGCTGAGTCATCCGAACATCATCAAGATCTACAACATGGGTATTTGGGATGATGGGCGACCATTCTTCACGATGGATCTGAAGAGCAATACCACCCTGGCCGATCTGACGGAAAGAGTGGGTAGGGATGAGTTGCACCATCAGTTGCAGGTCTTCGGGAAAGTCTGTGATGCGGTTGCCTACGCGCACTCCCGTGGGGTGCTTCATCTTGATCTGAAGCCGGATAATATCCAGGTGGACGATTTCGGTGAGGTATTGGTGTGCGACTGGGGCCTGGGGAAAATCCAGGAAGAGGCGGAGTTCGAGCGGGAGGGTGCTGAGCCTCTTACGCATATCTGGGGTGATATGACGCTAATGGGCCAGATCAAGGGAAGCCCGGGTTACATGGCACCGGAGCAGGTGATCGCGGGCTCAAGAAAGGATCACCAGACAGATATTTATGCGCTGGGGTGTATTCTTCACTGCATTCTAACCGGTTATCCGCCGTTCAAGGGAGATCAGGCGGAAGTTCTTTTGAAAACAGAGAAGGACGTGGTTCCAGCGCCGAGGCTGGAGTATCCGGAGCGGAACATCCCGGAGGGCCTGGAGGCGGTGGTAATGAAGGCTACAGCCAGAAATCCGGAGGAACGTTATGAATCCGTCGAGCACCTTCACGAGGAAATCGAAAGTTATCTTGATGGATTTTCGACTCACGCGGAGCGGCCCGGTTTTTTCCGTGAGGCGAGGTTGTTCGTCGCACGGAACCGGCTTCCAGTGGGGATTCTGGCGATGGCACTGGTGGTGATCGGGGTGACAAGTTTGTTTTTCGTGCAGCACATTACACGACAAAAGCTGGCGACCGAGGTGGAAAGGGGGCGGGCAGAGCAGCTATCATCCGAGGTAGAGGCGCTGGACTTCGAATATTCAACTTATATGGAGCGGGCACTGGATGCGCGGAGAAAACTTGCGATTTCTCTGGCTGCCTCTGCACGGCAGTTGAGGAACCTTGCAATCTACGAGCGTCCTGTATCGACCATCGAACAGACACGCGAGATCATAGATACAGCTCTTCAGCAGGATCCCGATTCGCTGGATGCCCACGCACAGAATTTCGCGACAGATTGCGTGGAATTAAATTATAAGGCGGCCTTGGAGCGTCCTCCTGAAGTGCGCACAGTTTTCGCCTACCGGAGATTCAGCCGGATTGCCGAGGAATTTCCAGAATTTGATTTTTCGAGCGAGAAACGCCCGTCTATCGCGCAGCTTACCGAGTTATTTTCACGGGGCAGGGAGATCGAGAGCCGGCTAGGCTTTTACTTCGAGCGGGTTGTTGCCTATGATGTGGCTACCAGAGGTGATCGCGAGGGTTATGATTCCGTGGTGGAGGCATATCTCCAATACCGTTCAGGAGGCCCGGAACACCTGAGATTGTCATTCGATCCGGAGCGCTCGATGGTCACTCTATGGGCAGACCAGGTAGTGAGGCTGAACGGACAATACGGTGATAGTTGGCTGCGCTTTCTTTCCTTCCGGTTCCTGAAACTGGATCTTTCCCGTCGGTTCGAGCTGAGCGACCTCAATGCACTGCCTATCGAATCGCTGGACCTCAGCAGCTGCAGGAGGGTGGAGGTAAGGGGCACGCTGGAGTTACCACGGTTGAAAGAGATCATTCTGCGGCGTGGACAGATTCCCGAGGAGAAATTGCGGAAGGTAATCCATACGACCCAGCCGTTCGAAATCCGTTTCGCCGACGCGGAATAGGCGTTATTGCGCGGGATATAAAAAAGTGTCTTTGGTGTCCCAATCGAATGTTTTCGTGCGAATCAACGTATACACGATTCCGAAACCCAAATAACACAACGATGAAAAAGAGAACCTCAATCCTATCCCTGGCGCTGCTGGCGTTAACACCGCTGACAGCATTTTCACAGAAAGCCGATGACTCGCATATGGAATGGTGGCGTGATGCGCGCTACGGCATGTTTATCCACTGGGGTCTCTACTCCATCCCCGGCGGCGAATGGAAGGGTGAGGATTATGGCAAGGAAGCCGGTGGCGCCAGTGCCGAGTGGCTGATGAACAGCGCGAAAATCCCCGGCAAGGAATACAGGGAAACCCTCGCCCCCCAGTTCAATCCGACCGAGTTCGACGCGGAGAAGTGGGTCTCAACCGCAAAGGCAGCGGGCATGAAATATATCGTGATCACCTCCAAGCATCATGACGGATTCTGTCTATTCGATACTGATGCGACGGATTACAACGTGATGGATGCCACGCCTTTCAAGCGCGATATCATCAAGGAACTTGCCGACGAATGTGCGAAGCAGGATATGAAATTCGGCGTTTATTATTCGCAGTTCAAGGACTGGTATCATCGTGGACAGGGCAAGAGGCACACTGGGACGATGTCCAATTCGGAGTATCTGGAACTGGTGAAGAAAAATCTCGATGAGCTACTGACCAACTACGGCGATATGGCTGTGCTCTGGTTCGACGTCGGAGGCAGTGACCTGAAGGAGGCCGATGAGCAGGGTGCACGGGTGCGTGAACTGCAGCCAAATACGGTCATTTGCAGTCGTCTATACAGCCGCAAGGTGCCGCAGAAGGATCAAAAATATGCAGACTTCGAATCCCTTCCGGATCGAACGATCGCTTCGAAGCGGATGGAAGGTGACAACGAAACATGCATGACCATGCGCCACAACTGGGGCTATGATCAGGATGACGATAACTGGAAGAGCACAAAGGACATCCTAGAACGGATGGTCCTGAGCTCGGCGCGCGGGGTTAATTTCCTGCTCAATGTGGCACCTACTCCAGAAGGCACATTTTCACCGGAAGAGGTGGAAAGACTGAAGGAGACGGGCGCATGGATGGAAGTGAATGGAGACTCGATCTACGGCACGACCTATTCACCGGTGGATTTCGATTTCCCATGGGGAGCGATGACGCAGAAGGACAAAAAAGTCTACCTGCACGTGATGAAGTGGAATCCGGAAAGCATCGAGTTCAACGGCCTGATGGGAGCTCCTAGCAAGGCGTATTTCCTGGCCGACGGAGAGCAGAAGGAACTGGAGGTAGATTACAATGCCGGGGACCACGTCACCAAGGTTAAGGTGCCTGCCGAGGCTCCGGATGCCATGGATACGGTAATCGTCCTCGAATACGATGAGGTAAAAGCGGATCCCAAAGGAAAAGGCGAGTATCTCTGGTCCAAAAGCACTGGCGTAAAGCACGACAGAAACTAAGCGAATCAGACCAAGCTTATGCAATTATTTCCGAAACAGCTTCTCCTCGCGTTTGCCTGCTGTGCGGGCGCGCTAAACGCCGCGGAGAGGCCGAATATCATCTATATCCTGGCCGATGACCTCGGCTACGGGGATGTGCAGGCGTTGAATCCCGAGCAGGGAAAGATTGCCACGCCGAAGATGGATCAGCTTGCAGCGGATGGGATGGTATTTACCGATGCGCATTCGAATTCCTCTGTCTGCACACCCACCCGTTATGGTGTCCTTACCGGTCGCTACAACTGGCGCAGCAAAAAGCAAAGCGGCGTCCTGTTTGGCTTCGATCAGCCACTGATCCAGCCCGATCGTCTGACCGTTCCTGCGCTTTTGAAGAAGCAGGGATATAATACGGCTATGATCGGGAAATGGCATCTTGGTCTCGGCCTGGAGACACCCGGCGGCAAACCAACATCCGGGAAGGCTGCGAAGGTAGATGGAGTAGACTGGGGTGCACGCATTACCGGCGGGCCGTTCGATTTGGGGTTCGACTATTGGTATGGCACTGCGGCTTCGCTGGATATGCCGCCATATATCTGGATCGAGAACGATCGCTTCATTGGTGAGTGCACGACAATCAAGGCATTTCACCGCCCGGGTCCGGCTCACGCGGATTTCGAAGCAATTGATGTTCTCCCGGAGATAGGGAACAAATCCGCGGAATACATCGGAAAGCAGAAAGAGGATCAGCCCTTTTTCATGTATGTGGCCCTCACATCACCTCACGCACCTATCATCCCCACCGGGGAGTGGCAGGGAAAAAGCAAGTTGGGTGACTATGGGGATTTCGTAATGAATACCGATTCAGTCATCGGCGTGATCGTGGATGCGGTCGATGCCGCCGGACTTGCGGAAAATACGATCATTATTGTTACCAGTGACAATGGTTGTTCAAAGGTGGCGGATATCCCTGCGTTGAAGAAGCAGGGCCATTTCCCCAATGCACAATACCGCGGCTCCAAATCGGATCTCTGGGACGGTGGACACCGGGTGCCATTTATCGTGCGCTGGCCTGCAGGTATTAAGGCAGGGAGCATCAGTAGTGAACTAATTTGTCTGACCGACCTGATGGCGACAAGTGCCGAACTTGCAGGTGCCGATTTACCGGAAACTGCCGGTGAAGATAGCGTGAGTTTTGCTCCGGCCTTGAAAGGAGGAGCGATCGAATCCACGCGCAAGGGAGTAATCCACCATTCCGTAGGCGGGCAATTTGCCTACAGGGAAGGGAAGTGGAAACTGCTGCTCACCAAAGGGTCCGGCGGCTGGACAAAGGAGCCGATGTCGGACAATTCTCCGGGACAGCTCTACGACATGGAGACAGATCCCGGAGAAATGAAGAATCTCTACAAGTCTCATCCCGAGATCGTACAGAGATTACTCTCACAACTCGAATCCGATGTGGAGAATGGTCGTAGCACCGCGGGTCCGAAAGTCAGCAATGACACAAAAGTGAATTTTTCGAAAGGCTTCAAAAAGTAATTTGGAAAGTGATGCAAGGCAGCCGCTTCTCGCGGCTGCTTTCTGATCCCTTTGTAATTAGATCAGGCATCGATACTACTTTCCCATGCTGGAAGATGGGTGCACGGATTCTGGGTAAAAATTCCAAACGAAGAGTCAATCTAATCGCTAATTAGAACGCAATTCGATCCACCAAAATACTGGAAATCACTTATTCGTGGGCGGCTCTGTCAATCACGCTATTAGCCGGATTGAGTATGCGCTACGGACGGGAGTGGCATGTCATGGAGGAGGAATCCGTGAAGTGGCCTCAATTTTCCGACTTTCTCCAAATATGGGTATACAAGTCCAAAAAAGCTTGGTAAATTCAACGCGGACTGCGGGAAAAATTTATTTTTTCCTCTGCATAAATGAACCCCAAAATCATGAAAAACACATTTACTACCCTCGGATTCTGTGCGCTTATGGCTGGCTCCACGCAAGCTGCATATACTTTCCTTAATCTTCCTCTTTCGGGCACATATAATGGTGGCGAAACAGTGGTCACGAGCATTACTAATACTGATGGAGGTACTTTTGACGTTACTTACACACTTGGATTGACTGGGAATCCAAGCGATCCCGATCCAGCTACTACTGCTCTCTTTATCGAATCTGCTGGTGACTCATTAGGCGTTGGTGGAGGAAGCGATACCAATGCACGAACGGGAACAATCGAAGGCGATACCAGCCAAGGGATCTCGTTCACCAGTCTTACTGTGAGCAATTTCGTGATGGGTACAACTTATACCGAGGCAGAAATCACGAACTCACTTACTTTCACTGGTTTCACCGCTGGAGCGGGGCCCGATGGTCAGGATAATGCAAATATTTCATTTGGCAGCTTCGGTGTAGATACACAAAGCGTCAGTTTCAACAATGCTACCAATGCCGCCAATTCGACTGCCAACGGAGCTTACAGTATCGAATCACTATCTAATTTCTCTACACCAGCGACTGACTTGTTCATTCAGGCTAGCGGTGCCAACTCTAAAAACAGATTCTCTATCACCGGTTTACAGGTCAACTTCATACCTGAGCCCAGCGCTTTTGCGCTCGTTGGATTCGGATTTGCAGGTTTGTTGATGCGCCGCCGCCGTATCTAACAAGAATCATCTTCAAATTTTATTTGTGGGACATGGTTGATTGACCATGTCCCATTTTTTTGGGGTTGAACTCAGCATTTTTTGACTAAATACGTTCATATTTCTGCCGATCCTTCTCGCCCCGGTAGTCACCTGTAGGTGACTACGTGATTCTAAACACTCGTTACTAGTCCACCTGAAAGCCTAGAAAACTAGCAAAAAAGATTCGATCCGAGCCAGTAGCGGATCTGCTGAAACATTTTCAGTGGCAGTTTCACCAAGGACACCACAGTTGTGAGGAATTTGGTCATTATGCCGGTAGTTTGTTGCCTGTCTCCTACTTTTAGGGAGGGACTTTCATTGTATTGCTGGAGTGAGTCGAACCTTGAAATGCCTAGGAATAAACAATTTCCCATAGAAATCTCTCATGCCCCTCTTTAGGATCGCCGAATAATGGAAGCTGAAATTACGAACTCGATCTCTACGACCAACCAGGTAACCCCTCGGCCTTGGTTTAGATTGCTTTCTACGGTCCTCTTTATTTCGGGGGTTTGCTCGCTTTTGTATCAGGTCATCTGGATTCGCGAATTTCGTGTTATATTCGGAGGGACGACGGGAGCGATGTCTGCGGTGCTTGCAGTTTTCATGGGAGGACTGGGGCTAGGAGGTGCGGTCTTGGGCCGCCGCGTGGAGGTTACCAGGAATCCGCTGAAATTCTACGCGTTTACGGAGATCGGGATCAGTCTGAGTGCAGCGATAACGCCCATTCTGTTAGTGTGGGTACGTTCCACATACTTTACTACAGGAGGAGAAAGCAGTCTTGGCTATCCAGTGGCAACTCTTTTGCGAATCGGGATGACTATCGTTGTAATCGGACTGCCTTGTTTTCTTATGGGAGGAACGTTGCCAGCGGCCGTCAAATACATCCAGGATGACGCCGATAGAGAACGAAGGAGGGCTGGATGGTTCTATGGGATCAATATATTCGGTGCGGTCACGGGAGTGATTCTATCAACATTCTGGATGATGGAGTCCTTTGGGAGCAAGGGATCGCTGTGGTTTGCCGCAGGCTTGAATATGGGGATAGCTTGCTGGGCCCTAGTGCTGGCTCGATCCCGGTCGGTCTCAGAATTGGTCAAGCAGCAATCAAAGACTTCAACTGACCTAAAACCTCCTCTGGCAAACCCGATAAGGGCGGCTACTATGCTGCCAGTTTCACCGCCTTGGTGTTACGGGGCAGCGTTGTCCACAGGCTTTATCTTCTTTGTGCTCGAGCTTGTCTGGTACCGTGTTCTAACGCCTCTCACCGGGGGATCAGTTTATTCGCTCGGGATGGTCCTGGTAGTGGCGTTGCTGGGAATGGCAATCGGCGGGATTGTTTACAGCAAATATGGTCGATGGATAGGACAACGCCCGGGCATGTTTGCAATTTTCTGTTTTCTCCAATGCCTCACTGTCTTCGTCCCTTATTTGGCGGGAGACTGGTTAGCGTTGTTTGTCGCGATTGGCGTAGCTGTAGTGGGTAATGGGCCGTTTGAATATTCTATAGTACTTTGGTTTCTCGTCACGAGTCTCCTTGTGTTATTGCCCTCGGTTTTGGCAGGAATCCAGTTTCCGATGATCCTCTCTTTCCTCGGGCAAGGGGGAACCGGGGTTGGTAGGCAAATCGGCCGGGCTTACGCTTGGAACACACTGGGCGCGATCGCCGGCTCCATTTTGGGGGGATTCGTCCTTATTCCCCTAATCGGAGCGTTGCGCACCTGGCTGATCTGCGGAGTTCTGTGCAGTGGTCTAGCCATTGCCTTTGCGTGGTTGTCGCGTAGATCAGAGGCGCAGTCTCGTTTTATTGGGTGCCGCATTCCCGTTTTCGTAACTACCGGAGTTTTTCTTACTTTGTTTGCGGGCTTATTTCTCGCGAAGGGCCCGGGTGCATACTGGCTATACTCGGGAATCGGTTTAGGGCGTAGTGGATCAATTCCAACTAGTCTTGACGAAAGTTTGAGGACTTTTGCCGAGTATGAGGCGTCGGTGGACGGTAGCTGGGATGGTCGTGAAGCTTCTGTCGCCGTGGTTTCTACCAACAGTCCTGCGATCTTCACCAATAGCATTTCTGAAAGCTCAATCCACGGAGATACTGCAACTCTGATTGGTTTGTCGATTCTCCCTGTGCTGTTGCACGCGGATGAGGTGAAAACCGCTGCGGTGATCGGGATGGGGACGGGGGTTTCCGCAGGTTGGATAGCGGACCTGCCGACGACCGAACGGGTCGATGTTCTTGAGATTGAACCCGCCGTGGTCGAGGCTCAGACGGCGTTTTCAGACGCCAATCTCAACTATTTAGAGAATCCCAAGGTTCGTGTGATCGTGGGGGATGCAAGGGAAACTCTCGCTACCTGCGGTGACTCCTACGATGTGATTATCTCCGAGCCTTCCAACTTGTTTCGTGCTGGAACCTGCGACTTTTATACCGAGGGATTTTACCGCCAGTGTGCTAAGCGAATCAATCCGAAAGGTTTTTTCGTTCAGTGGATACAAGGCTATTCCATTGATGCGAAATCGATACTGATTGCTGCCAATACATTGCAGGCCGTCTTTCCCAATGTGGAACTCTGGACAACCATGCCCGGAGATTTTCTCCTGATCGGTTGTTCCTCCGAGTTCGACTACAGTATCGACTCCGTCCGCAATCGCATTGGTCGGCACGCGGTAGAAAGGGGTTTGGTTCGTGGCTTTATGACGCAAAGTGTCGAAGGGGTCTTCGCGAGGTTTTTGGCCGACACAGCAATGATGAATGAACTTACTCATGATATTGGCGTTGTGAATACCGACGATCGAAATGTTCTCGAATTCAGAGCCGCCAGATCCGCGTTGCAAACAGATGACACTACTGTCTTGGAACTAAACCGCCAGTTACGCACCTCTCTCGATGAAAGCCGTTTCGACCTGGGCCAACTCGACCGCGAACTTTTCGTAGAGGAGCAGACGGTTATGGGCTTCAATACATCTATTCAATTTACGAATTCACAAGCACCCGACTGGATGAACGAGGCATTGACTCAATTTTTCAGAGGTAACATTTCTGGATTTAGGCAAAACTGGGTAGGAACTCCGCGGTCGCTTCGAGGCGCGTTCCTCATGGCCTGCTCTACTGCTAGCCAGCCCGCGGACGCTTCGGCCACTATTGACCAGATACGCAAGGAATTACCGGGCAGCGCTGCCATTTTAAACGCACTTAACAATTTTTGGCGAAATCGACAGGCCCAAGCGACGGAAGAACTGATAATTGCTGTCAAAACCTTGCAAGATGAGAAATGGACGTTCCCCGAAATTGCGTGGATATTATATGGAACACTGAATCGGTTCACGGAGACTCTCGAACCAGACCAACAGAAACGAATTTTCAAGTTATTGAAAAGGCCTCTCGCAACGCGTCCCTACGAACTTGATAGAAAGAATCTTTTATTGAAACTCTCAACTTTTTTTAACAACGATATGAAGCCGCGAGATTCGGATCAATGATACGGATTGGCATAATTTCCCAGTTTCCATCCATTTACCGTCAATGTGGATTGAGTGCCGGTGAAGATAGCGTGAGTTTTGCTCCCTCTCTGAAAGGGAGAGCCCTCGAGTCCACGCCCAACGGGGTTATCCACCATTCCGCAGGCGGACAATTCTCCTACGGGTAAGGAAAGTGAAAACTGCTGCTAACCAAAGGTTCAGGTCGCTGGACAAAGAAGCCGATGTCGGACAACGCTCCGAGACAGCTCTACGATATGCCAATCTTGGCGAAACATTTCGTCCTCTGAAAAATTCAGAGAATACTGGTGGTATATTACTGAGTCCCCCGAGTGCCGGGGGGTAGGTCGATAAAAAATACCCATGAACCACCAATCCATTCCCCCGATTTCGGGTAGAATTTCCGGATCAGTATTACTGATTATCGCCCTGATATCCCAAGCCTCCGGAGCGGTGTTTTATCTTTCGCCATCTGGTGACGACAGGAATCCGGGGACGTCGAAGGAGAAAGCATTCCAGACGGCCGGTCATGCGGTCGATCAGATGAAGGCGGGAGATGGTCTGATAATTCGGGACGGCTGCTATGCCGAGCCCCTGAAACTGAAATCCGGTATTTCCCTCAAGGCGGAGAATCCCAGAAAGGTAGTCTTCAGCGGGACGAACGTCTTGAGGGGTGATTTCGAGAAGCATTCCGAGAACGTCTACAAGATACACCTGGGTAGCGAAACGAAGCAGGTGTTCTACAAGAACGAGCCAATGACTTGGGCCCGGTGGCCGAACCTGACCTGGTCTGAAAACTGGATAGGGAACAAGATGTGGGAGTCATCCTCGAAAGGCACTGGTCCGGGAGTGCTGAAATCAGATGCATTTTCCGAGCTCAAGGGCATGGATCTGGCCGGGGCGTATTGCTTTCTCCGCTATTCAAAGGGTAATAGCTGTTACAGCAGGCCTGTAAAATCGTTCGATGGTGAGACCTTGCAGTGGGATGATTCAAACTTCTATTCGGTGACCTACTCAGGCGAGGATGGCAGACGGGGCTCTCCTTCGGCCATAGCCAAGGGGAAGGCAAAGGCCAATGTCCGTGCCAAATTCTTCCTCGCGGGATCGCTGGATCTGCTCGATAGCCCGGGTGAATGGTTCGTGAAAGACGATGTCCTATATTTTCACACTCCCGATGGGGAAATACCGAGAGCCGAGGATTTTCTGATCAAAACCAGAGACTTTTCGATCGAGGAGGATGATGTAATTACCGATATTCTCATCGATGGTATCGATTTCTTCGCGACTTCGGTGAATCTGACAAATCAGGGCAACAAGAACATCACCTTTCGTGATTCTCAATTCACCTACATCGGAACCGAGTTGCTGTTCATCGATATCCCCCAGGGGAAAAAGAGTGAAAAGCCAATATCAGTGGCAGGCACATCGGTTAAATTCGAAAAATGCCTTTTCGCGGGAGCGCATAACTCCGCCTTGATCCTCCAAGGGGCACTGAACTCCGTGGAGAACTGTGTGTTCATGGAATCCAACAGGCACGGTAATTTCCAGAGCCGTGCGATCCGTGTGGTCGCATCCGGTCCGTTCGTGATCACCCGCAATACGTTTTTCAACAACTGCGGGGATGCCATTCTGATCGGCTTCACCGATGACTACAAAGGGGAGGTGAACCCGCAGGTTTCCTATAATAATTTGTTCAATGCCGGGCTCTATAACTCGGACGTATCGGGAGTCTATATGCCGAATTTGAGCCAGTTCTGGACGGAGGTGCATCACAACTGGGTGCACAACTGCCACGGAAACGGAGTGCGTCTGGATCAGGCTGGCGAGCAACTTACTGTTCACCACAATGTTTTCTGGGCCTCAAAGCGTGGCTTGAACATTGAAGGCTACGGAAAGTTCAACATTTACAACAATACATCCGCTCTGAACCAGGATGCGGATAAACTGACGAGGAACGTGGTTCCGAAGCGCAAGGGCAGTAACGAGGAACTAGTGAGCAATGATACCAGTTTTCCGCCTATTATCGATTGGAACGTTCTGAACAATCTCGTCCGGAAGTTCGAGGATGTGGTGGGACCAAGTGAGGTCGGGCCTTTCGATGCAGCCAAGAAGGCAGGAAAGCTGAACCCGGAGCGCGAGGAATCAAAAAGTCTTCCCATTGCCGACCGTGGATTGATCAAAGGAAATTTGACCGAATTTCCTTTGGATATCTTCAAGGGGGGAAGCCTGGAGAAACTGAATCTAGCGCCATCCAGCAGGAAAGTGGAAGGCGGAGCAGGGACTTCACAGTTGCTTGTCTCAGAGGGTGTCACACAGTTGGGGACATACCGCGGTGCGTATTCTCTCGGGCAGAAGGAGTGGGCTCCGGGCAGTGATTGGATGCCTTTTGGATTGGCAGTTCCGGCTACGATGGAAGACTCGGAAGAATTTGCCAAAAAATACAAGACGCTTTCGGTGGTCCCTAAGGTAATGATTACCGAGCTCCCCGGTGGCTAGGACGACTCCGTGCCTGATCGAGAATGGCACCGATCGCTGTTTTCGCTACTTTTCATCAAACATCATCATGAACGAATCACTCTATTGGAAACAGGCAGGAAACTTCTGCCGGAAACTGCTCTTATCGACCGGAATCGTGGTCGGAATGATGCTGGTGATCGGTGCGGAAGTGTCCACTGCCGCGCCTGCCGCCAAGCCTCTACTCAATAGTGATGGGAGCGAATTTGTCCCGAAGGATTTCTATCCGGAGTTCAGCTGGAACAGCACGCCCCGATATTTCATGTTCGGGGATAAGAATCGGCTGCTCACCGAAGAACAGGTTGGCTTTATCTCCGAGCAGACAAATTTCATCTGTATCGAGAAATCCCACGGCATGGGGAAGCTCGGGTTCGCGGAATTGGGAGCGAAACATGAAGCTGCTGCCTTCAAAAAGGTTAATCCGGATGTAAAAGTGTTATTCTATTTCAATGCCGCCTACGCCTGGCCCTATACCAGCTACAACGAGATATTCTCGAAGGAGAATCTGGAGAAGAATCCCGAGTTGAAGGAAGTTTTAATAACACATCCGAAAACCGGCAAGCTGGCTGATCGATATGGTGCCTATTGCTACGATATCCTGAACCCCCATTTCTGTGATTGGTGGGTGGAGACAGTGGCGAAGGCCGTGAGGGAGACTGGATGCGATGGCGTTTTCATTGACCAGATGCACGGTAATGGAGATTTGAGACCTGATAGAAAACCAGAGATCGAAAAGGTCATGGGGGAAATGATGGGTGCTCTGAAGAGGGAAATGGGGCCGGATAAGATTCTATTGGCGAACAATGCCTACAACCGATCCTCGCGGTTTGTATATGACGTCAGCGATGCGATCATGTTTGAAAACTACGCCAAAGAAAAATCCAGCAAGGAGAGCCTTCTTTCGGAGTGGGAGGATATGCTGCGGATGGCGAAGGATGGGAAGATTTCAGTTATACGCCTAGGCGTGGAAGGTACCTGGCGGGGACACATGCAGCCGAACATGCCGGAGTTATCCAAAGAGAAGCTGGAATTCGCCCACGCCTGTTACCTGATCGGTGCTCAGCCTTATTCATATTTCCTATATAGCTGGGGCTGGAAAGTTTCCACAGGTCCGCTGGTGGATTATCCGAGCTTGAGAAAACCCCTGGGGGAACCGAAGGGTGCATACAAGCGCACCGATCCGGATGGATGGGAATTTACCCGGGAATTCGAGCGCGCGCGCGTGTGGGTAAACACGGAATCCCGCGAGGCGAAGATTACCTGGCGTTAGAAGTTTCATCTAAGCGCATCAATCATTCGATTGAACCAGAAGGTGGTATTCTGGTAATTCAAAGCTGAATAAAACGCCCTTATCAGTAAGAAAATACTCCAGAAAGGATAGAAATCGATTTTCGCCCAGTATCAGAAGATCTATGTCGAGGAATATTGTGAAAATTGGATTGGGGGTAGCTCTTGTGTTCGGGTTTACCGGTGCAAATGCCTCTGAATCGCTGAAATCCCCGGACGGTGACATCCAGGTCACATTTCAGGAAAATGATGGAAGCCTTAGTTATTCCGTAAACTTCAACGGGAATGAGATTATAAGCCGTTCAGACTTGGGGCTCAAAACCGATGCCGACGCCAAACTGAAATTGGTCGAAACAACACGGTCCTCATTCGATGAAACATGGAAGCCGGTCTGGGGCTATTACAGCGAGATACGGGATCACTACAATGAGATCCAACTGAAGCTGGATGGGGACGCGGAGCAGACGGTAATTTTCCGGGCTTATGATGACGGTTTCGCTTTCCGCTATGCGATTCCGGAGGGGGAAAATTTCAAGGATGTGTACGGGAATGAGCTTTCGCAGGTAAGTTTCGTCTCGGAGGAACCGAAGGCTTGGTTCCCGCTTTCTCAGGTAATGGTCTCCGATGAGACGGATTTAAATACATGGGAACCGGCGATAAAGGGCAGCAAAAAGCCGAGCAAAAATGCGCGATATGACTTCAAACCGGATGCGATGAGGACACCCGTAGTTGTAAAACTTTCGGAGAAAGCTTACATCTCGGTACATGAGGCAGGAGTTCTTCACTCCGATGAGGCCATGCTCGGACTGGAAGGGAATACGTTGACCGTCCTTAGCAATATGAAGACGGCCGGTGGTTCGAAAACCCCGTGGAGGACAGTGCAAATAGCGGATGAGCCACGGGATTTGATCGCGTCGTCATTGATCCTGAATCTCAACGAACCATGCGCTATAGAAGACACTTCGTGGATCAAGCCAGGCGTAACTTTGTGGGACTGGCGTGCCCATGGAGCGCATGCCGATGACGGATTCGAGTATGGGTTAAATACGGAGAGCTATATTCGCTTTATCGATTTCGCCGCCGAGTCCGGCGTGGAATACCTGATGCTGGATGCGGAGTGGTATGGTCCCGAGCGGAGTCCGAAGTCCGATCCGAAGACTGCAATTCAGGCAATCGACATCGAAAAAATTTGCAACCATGCCAAGGAAAATGGAGTGGGGATCTGGCTATACGTCAACACGAAGGCACTCACCGGATACGATATGGATGAGACGTTTGCCCTTTATCAAAAGTGGGGAGTGGTCGGGATCAAGCACGGCTTTCTCGGTGGAGGCAGCCGTGCTAAAAATGAATTCAGTCACGAGGTCGCAAAAAAATGTGCCGAGTATCACATTATGTATGTGGTTCATGAGTCCGAAAAGCCGACTGGCATCGAGAGGACTTACCCGAACATTCTCTCCTACGAGTATGTGAACAGTATGCTCGACTCCGGCACCCGCCCGTCCGCTACGCCAGGTCGTGTTATCAATAATCTATTTGTGTTCGGAATCAGCGGGCCGGTGGATCGTAGCTGCGGCATGTTCGATCTGGACTCTTATATTACCCGCGAATATTGCCATCGCCAGATTCCTGCCACTGTTGTTTCACAAACAGCACAGTGCCTCCTGTTTCCCAGCGGGTTGGTAACACTGCCGGATTTCCCGGATGCCTACCGCCGTAAAGCGGACCTGTTCGAATTCATGACGAAATTGCCGATGACGTGGGATAACACAAAAGTGCTCGATGCGGAACCGGGACAGTTTTTCTCTATAGCCCGCCAAGCTGGAGACGCATGGTTTATCGGTTCTGTGGCAAATGAAGAAGATCGGGAAACCTCGGTGACTCTGGACTTCCTCTCCGAAGGCGTGAACTACGACATCACACTATACGAGGACGCCCCGGACGCGAATTACGAATACATTGGCCCGATGAACAAGCGTGAGGCCAAGATACAAAAAGTAGAGCTGAAGGCACAGGAAACTCACCGCGAACTTTATCAGGTGAGGAAAATTACTGCTAAGAAAGGCGATACAGTCCCAGTCGTTATCGCGCCGGGTGGCGGACATTGCATGTGGATCCGACCGCAGACAGCTGAATGAACGAATAATCTAAGAAAATAGAAATGAGCTTATTCCAAAAAACCACTACTCGATACGGCATGGCAAAGGTGCTTTGCTCAATTCTTTTGGCTGCCCTAGCCTCGTCGATTGATGTTCACGCACAGGGATATGAAAGGCCTGCAATGGCCGGTGAACTCAGAAACAAACCCGGGCGGGAGGCTGAATTCAAGGACTGGGGGCTGGGAATGTTCGTGCATTGGTCAATCGATTCCCAACTGGGATCGGTGATCAGCCACTCGATGGATTACGCATCCCGCGATTATCTGGATCGCTACATCAACGAACTCCCGAAGACCTTCAACCCAACCGAATACGATCCGGATAAGTGGATGGAAATCGCCAAGCTGGCGGGTGCAAAATACATGGTTTTCACCACGAAACACCACAATGGCTTCTGCATGTGGGACACGAAGACCACTGACTTCAGCATCATGAATACCCCATATGGCAAGGATATCGTAAAAATGTATGTGGATGCCTGCCGCCGCCACGGAATGAAGGTGGGTTTCTACTATTCTCCCGAGGACTTCGCCTTCAACTATGAACGAGATATTCCGGCGAGGGGTGGGGCCCAGGGACGTGAGAACTTCGGTGAGCTACTCGCTTACACAAAAAGGCATCTGGATGAACTTCTTACCAATTACGGTGAAATTGATGTGATTTTTCTGGATGGCGGACACAAGGCGGAACTTACCGAATACGTCCACGAAATTTCGCCAAACACCATTGTTACACGTGGTGAGATGGTAACTCCTGAACAAAGGCTCCCGAAAGACCCCATCCCGGGGCCTTGGGAGACATGTTTCACCCTCGGAAACCAGTGGCAATACAAGCCAACCAACGAGGACTATAAGTCCGGCACACAACTGATCAATATGCTGATCGAAACCCGCGCGAAGGGTGGCAATCTGCTGATTAACATGGGGCCCATGCCTTCGGGCATAGTTCCGTTGGAGCAGGAAGAGCGCTTCAGGGAATTGGCGTTGTGGATGTTCGTGAATGAGAAGGCCGTTTACGATATTGATCCGTGCGTAACTGCGGGAAGCAAAGAGGGAGCCTACTACACCCAATCCAAGGATGGAAAATATGTATTTGCCTTCCTTACACAGTTCACTGACAATAATCCGAAGGGCCGAACCCAGTGGGCAAGGTCAATACGGAAAGAAGTGGTTCTGAAGGAACTAAAAGCTACCGCCGGCACGAAAATCTCCGTGCTAGGACAGGAAGATCGGATCGAGAAGTTCACCGAAAAGCACGATATCGGGACCCGCTTCGAACAGACTTCCGAAGGGCTTCAAATTTCAGTGAATCGGGCCCAGCGCCTCTACAATGATCGCAAATGGCCGAATGCTGTGGTCCTCCGTTTGGAAAATGTGGAGTTTGTGAAATAGGATTAGGGAGGCCACAGCGGTAACACTATCCGCCGTATCCCGGGCGTCACGCGGTGAAGAATTTAAAGTTATGATCCATAAAAATTTATTGAGAGGGCTGCTATGCATCTCCCTGGTGTGCCACCTCCGGGCTGCAGGGGATCAACCACCGAACGTCGTAATCATATATGGCGATGACGTAGGATTGGGTGATGTCGGAGTCTATGGATCAAAAATGATTCCGACGCCGAATATCGACCGACTCGCAGCGGAGGGACTTGTGTTCACCGATGGACATTGCGCCGCGGCCACTTGTACTCCCTCACGCTATTCACTCCTTACCGGTATCCATGGATTCCGTAATGGTATCAGCGTCCTGCCACCAGATGCTCCGCTGAGTATTTCTACTAATATCCTCACTCTCCCAAAACTTTTCAAAAAAGCAGGATACGCGACAGGGGTGATCGGGAAGTGGCATCTCGGAATCGGTGCGGAAGGGGAGCCGACCGACTGGAATGGAGAAGTAAAGCCCGGGCCTCTGGAGCTGGGTTTTGATACTTCCTTCCTCCTGCCTTCGACAAACGACCGAGTTCCCTGCGTGTATTTGGACGGGCACCACGTGGTAAACCTCGATCCGGCGGATCCGCTTTATGTTGGTACATCCCGCAAGGCCGTGAACCGGAAAGGCAGTACGCAATATCCCGATGCAAGGGCGAATCCGGAGGCAATGACCTATTACAAAAGCACGCACGGCCACAATAACAGCGTCATCAACGGCATCGGACGTATCGGCTACATGTCCGGCGGTAAGTCAGCACTGTGGAATGACGAAACGATGGCCGACGAATTTGTGGGACAGGCTAAAAAGTATATCAGTGACCATAAGGAACAGCCGTTTTTCCTCTATTTTGCTTCGCAGGACATTCACGTGCCGCGCGCGCCGCATCCCCGTTTCCAAGGAAAAACGGAACTCGGCTACCGTGGGGATGCGATGGTGCAGTTTGATTGGACCACCGGGGAAATCATGCGGGCTCTGGAGGAGAACGGGCTGACAGAAAACACTATCGTGATCTTCTCCAGCGACAATGGACCGGTTTACGATGATGGCTACGCGGATGGCACTAGAGTCAAGAGGTCCGGGGAAGAAGTGGACCGCGGACACGACGGTTCAGGCGTTTATCGTGGCGGAAAATATCAGATCTATGAAGGAGGGACACGGGTTCCATTGATTGTCCGCTGGCCTTCGGAAATCAAGCCGGGCACCTCCGCGGCTCTGGTGAACCAGATCGATTTCATTGCCTCGTTCGCAAATTTCCTAGGGGTAAAGCTGGCAGCGGACGAAGCTGCTGATAGCCGTGATGCATGGGATGCATTTATTGGAAATGACCCGGTCGGGCAGGAATATATGATCGAGGAAGCAAAGGGCCTGGCCCTGCGTCATGGTGATTGGAAATTCATCGAGGAAGCCAAATCGAATTGGGCAAAGGGTTCGATTACGAAAAAAGCACTCTACGATCTGAAGTCAGATCCCGGCGAAGCTACAAATATCATTGAAGAGTTTCCTGAGAGGGCGGCTGCAATGGAGCGACAACTGGAGACGATGAAACAGGCAAAGGGAATCAGGGAGTTGTGAAAGAAGAAGTGGGGAATATGACTATCTATTTAGTTGGGATTCCCCCCGTGATTCCATGCACGCAGGTATTCACGGATGATTTCTGAAACCCGCGAAGCAAAAATCACCTGGCGAGAATAGATCAAAACGAAAACCCAAAACCCAATAATGAAAAAGCCCCTAATTACCTTGTTGCTCTTCACGTTCTGCACCCTGTGCCGGGCGGAAGTGGTGGAAGCCGATTTCTATCTATCCCCGGAAGGCTCCGACAAGTGGTCGGGAACCTTGTCCGCGCCCAACGATGAAAAAAGCGACGGGCCCTTCCGAAGTCTGGAGCGAGCTCGCGATGCCGTGCGCGAACTCAAGCAAGGGAAGTCCGAAGATATCGTGGTGCTCGTCCGTGGCGGAACCTATTCGCTGGCTGAGACCGTTGTGTTCGGCTTGGAGGATTCGGGAGTTGGAGAATCGACGATCACCTATGCCGCCTATCCTGGTGAGGTTCCCGTATTTAGCTCGGGTAAGGAGATTACCGATTGGAAAAAGGTAACAGGTAGTCTTCCGGGGCTGCCAGCCGCAGCTCAGGGCAAGATCTGGGAGGCGAATGTTTCCCACAAATTTCTTACCCTCTACAATGCGGAGGGGATGTTACCGCGTGCGAGATCCGAGCGTTTTGTTCCGCTGAAAGGAAGCAGTAGCACGATGGTTCGTTTTCCAGAGGGGAAATTGAAGAATTGGCCGAATCTGGAGGATGTGGAAATTCTGGTGCGGCCGACCCGTGCCTGGATGATGAATGTGCTGCCATTGGCCTCCGTGGATGTGAAGGCCGGAGAGGCGCGGACAGCGATCACCGCGACGTATGGGATGAACAAGTATGGCTGCTGGGTGGAGAATGTGCTGGATGAACTCGACGAGGAGGGGGAGTGGGTGCTCGATTCCAAAAAGGGTAAGGTCTACCTCTGGCCACGCGGAAAATCACCCGTTATGGCGCCGCAATTGATCGAGTATATCCGGGTGGAGGGTGACATTGATTTGGAAGGGCCCAAGGACGTGCCAGTTCGTAATCTCTCCTTCAAGGGACTGACCTTCAAACATGGTGAACGCTACACGCTGACCAAAGACGATGCGGGCCTGCAGCATGATTGGGACATGTTCGATAAAGGCAACGCACTCGTCCGATTCCGCGGTGCGGAGAACTGTGTGATCGAGGACTGCCATTTTCTTCACAGTGGCAGCGGCGCGATCCGCGTGGATCTGCATGGCATCGGCAACAGGATTTCCGGCAACCACATTGAATACCTCGGCGGCGGTGGGATTCTGCTCTGCGGCTACGGACCCGGCACCAAGGACGTGAACAAGAAGAACGTCGTTTCCAACAATGACATTCATCATGTCGGTGAGATCTATTGGCATTCGCCCGGGATCTATGTCTGCCAGAGCGGGGAAAACCGGGTGGCGAACAATCTCATCCATCATACCAACTACACCGGCTTGGTTGTCTCAGGATTTGTGACCCGGTTTTTTAAAAAGCAGGACAAGCGTGAATCGTCCCGCACGATTCGCTGGCATGAAATTGGCAAGGCACCCGGCAATCCCGAGCTGGAGGATGTTCTTCCGTATCTTCACACCCGGGACAATGTGATCGAGCTGAACGAGATTCACCATGCGATGCAAATTCTCGGCGACGGAAACGGGATTTATGTCCGTGGTTGCGGTCCGGGAAATATCGTCCAAAACAACTATGTCCATCATCTGATCGCGGACACCAATGCGCAGGGCGCGATCCGGACAGACGGTGGCCAGATGGACACGCTGATCACGGGGAACCTGATCTACAAATGCAGATCGCAGGGAATGACTTTGAAGCTCAACAACCGTTTTGAGAACAACATCGTCGCGGATGTGATCGCTCCCCGGGGGACCTATTTTAAAATCGTGGAGGGCCCAATGGATGGAGCAGCGAACCAGCGGAATATCTACTATTCGACAGGGGCGGAATGTCACTTCATCTCCGAGCCAGGTGCAGGTAAGGGGAAAGTTGGCGAGGACAGTCGAGGCCGCGTTCCGGCGCGTATGAAGGACATCGAGTCCGACCATAACATTTATTTCAGCAAGGCGGATTCCAGCCGCGGTGAAGCTACCTTGAAGAAGCTTCAGGCCGATGGTGTGGATGCCAACAGTCTCGCGGTCGACCCGATGTTCGTGGATCCGGAGAACGGTGATTTTCGTTTCAAGCCGGGGTCACCGGCACTCAAGCTCGGGATCACTCCGCTGGATCTTTCCAAGGTCGGTCTGCTGCCCAAAGAGAAAGAATAAACGATTCCTATTTCAAATATTCTGACCCCAAAAAACTCCATGAAACCCACCCGATACTCCTTCCTGCCGCTGATGGCTTGCCTGCTTTTGGCAAAGCCCTGCATTTCCTCCGCCGAGTCCGAACCTGATCGGCTGGAATGGTTCCGCGATGCGAAATTCGGCATGTTCATTCATTTCGGTGCCTCGGAGCGCGGTAGGGAAAAGATCGGAGATCTGACGCCGGCAGAACGCTTCGAGGCATCGGTTCACGACTTCAATCCCGTGGACTTCGATGCGGATGAATGGCTACGGGTCGCCAAGGACGGTGGGGCGAAATACATCGTTTTCACGGCTAAACACCACGATGGATTCTGCAAATGGGATTCAGCACTCACCGAGTGGGATGTGATGGATCAGACAGAATTCAAACGTGATATCGTCGGCGAATTGGCAGAGGCCTGCGAGAAAACCGATGTCCGGCTCGGGCTCTATTATTCGATCGGCGATTGGTATCATCCGGAGTTCGATCCCTATTTCAGCAATCGAAACGGGTTTCACTACAGGCCGAACCCGGATGCGGAGATCACGGAATACATGAAGTTCATGTATGCACAGATCGAGGAGCTCTGTGTGAAATACCAGCCAAGTCTATTTTGGTTCGATGGTTCGAGTGGGTTCCGCCCGCCGGAAAGGAAACGGCTGTTGGGGCAGCAGGACCTAGTGAATCTTTTACATTCCCACGGAGCCATCAGCAACAGTCGCTTGGGTGACGATGATTCACTGCGCTATGTCGATTACCTGAGCATGGGCGACAACCAGGTTCCTCCGGGTAACATCGGGCTGCCTTTTGAGACGGCGGGAACCATGAACGAGTCCTGGCACTACAGTGAGGGCGACGATCATTACCAATCCGTCGGCAAGCTTTTGGAACGTCTGGTGATGGTCGTGGGGAGGGGCGGAAATTACCTGCTCAATGTGGGACCAAATGCGAAGGGTGTCATCCCTGAACCGGCCGTGGAACGGCTCGAAGCGATGGGCGATTGGCTGGAAACGCATGGCGAAGCGATCTACGGGACGGAGGCCGGACCTCATCCACACGGTATGAACTGGGGGACCATTACCCAGCGCCGGGTAGGCAAAAATAGTCGCCTGTATATGAACGTCGTGGATTGGCCGGAAGGAGGGAAATTCGAGTTCTATGGGTTGGATAACAAGATTCTGGACGCATCCCTGTTGGACGGAGGGCAAACATTGGATCACACATCGGAATTCGATGCTGCAGCGGGTGTGAATCGTCTCACGATCCAAGTGCCTGAGACTGCGCCAAATGAGCATGTTTCAGTGATTGCGCTTACTGTGGAAGGCACTGCTTCGATGGAGCAGGCACGGATGCAGCAGAGCGATGGTTCCATCGTATTGGATGCCTACACAGCCACGATGCACGATTCGGAATTCGTAGCGGATAAGCCGCGTCGAGCAGTGGATTTCAAAATGTTCACCGTGCCTTTGCGTGGGGAAGGCATCATGCCGGGGCGGATGTTGAGCGTGGATCACTTCGGTGAAGAAGGGCAGGCTTTGAGTTGGGATTTCCGCGTATTGGAGCCTGGCGATTATGAACTTTCTGTCGTCACGATCGGAGAGGGTCACAAGGACGGCCGGGTCCGGGCGCGGGTATCGGGTCAGGAGGTCGAGAACGCACTTCTGGGAGGTGAGGAGAAGAGAAGCATCGAACTACCCCCACATCTGAAGGAAACCTTTTCGGTTCTGGGAACGGTGAAAATTTCCAATCCCGGGATGCAGACATTGACCATGGAGGTGGCCGCTGAGTTTCCCGGATTCGCACCGCGTATTCGTGGCGTGCGTTTAACTCCACTTGCTGAATAATTTTAAAGAAAACCTGAAATGAAAACCAAACATAGAGATAGGAATTTACGGTTCGTGGCGATCTTCGCGACGCTCCTAATGGGCGTTGCGACGAGCGGGCATTCCCAGGAAATCGCCCCGAGAGAGGAAATGCCGAGTGAGGTAGTCAGCTATAAGCTGCGCCCGGATGAAGTAACTGCCATCATCGCTTCGAACGGTTCGCTTTCTGGCAATGCGGAACATCATTCACGCAGTGCCAATGTGGTGCACGGATTTGAGTCGCCGGAGGATACGGTGACGTGGACGGTGATCGCTCCCGAGGATGGGGAATACGAGGTGAGTGTGCTTTTCAGCAAAAGGGAAAGCGCACAGTTGGAGGTTCGTTGTGGTGATACTGTGTTGACCGCTCCATCCATAGTCAGGACGTGGGAGAACCGCCCCTATTTCTGGCGTCAGGAACTACCCGGGAGTCTTTCTTTGAAAAAAGGCGAAAATGAGATCGTCTTCAGCATTCCGGATGCGGAGCCGGTAAACCCCGGGAAGGCCGGGCAATCTCCCCGTTTCGGGCAGGGTGTGACGGAAGAGTTCCATCTTTTTTCGATCGAATTGGCTACCGCAGGAGTGCGTCAGGCTCAGTTGGAACGTGCCAGGGAGATTCGGGGGGATGCTTCCTGGATGGTGGAAGGGAAATACGGAATTTTCGTCCATTGGTCGGCGCTTAGCCGAGGTTTCACCGGGGATGAACCGCGGGCTGATTGGTTTCAAAAATCCGTGGAAATTTTCGATGTGAATGTTTTCGCGGATGCGATCGAGCGCACTGGCGCGAAGTGGATCACCTTTACCGCCACCCATCAGGGCTTCTATTGGCCGGGACCGAATGCGGCATTGGACAAGATCGCTCCGGGCAGGACCGCTGAGCGTGATCTTCTGGGTGAAATCATCGACGAACTGGATAAACGGGGTATCAGCACTTTGTTTTACCTGCACACGGGCTACAATGGGTATGATCCCAAAGTGTGGCGTGAGGCAGTGGGCGCAAACGACGCGGATACCAAACGCTACAGCGAAAATATCGAGGCCATTCTGCACGAGTGCAGTCTACGGTATGGTGAGAAACTGAAAGGTTTCGGCTACATTGATGGAGCGCTGGCCTGGGATTATCCGCTCAACCCATCCTGGGAAGGCTGGGCGCGCGCGATCAAGGCGGGAAATCCCGATGCTGTTGTCGGTTACAGCTCCAATCGCGGGCCGACGGTGAGTCCATTTACGGAATTGGCGGTGACAGATAGTGCCAGTGAATTAGGCATCCCTGACCCGGAACTCATTGGGCCCGGGCGCCAGTTCGGTGAGGTCACCTCTGCGTGGTGGTGCCTCATGGACAAGAATGGCTGGTATCCGAACAAACCGCTGAACGGGGATGTCAGTGATGGTCCTTCGCACTCCACCGAGGAGTATGTGGCGTTTTTCAAGAAAATGGCTGCTGCCGAGATTCCGGTGACGATGAACCTGATCATGACCGCCGATGTGACCGATGAGCATCCCATCTTCGATCCCGAATGTATGGCCGTGATGGAGGAGGTCCGGAAAGCGATTCGCGGGAAATGACCCTGGGCCGGGCCATGACTAGAAAGATCTACGATAATCGAAGTAGAATCACCTCGATTATCGGGGTCTGAAATGTCTTCCAATAGGTTTACGGAGAGATTCAGATGCATTCCATAAGGTTCGCTTACTGGTCGATTGGCCAGTAGCTTCGCTAAGGGAGAAATCGCTTTCATTGACTGGAATTTGCTCGAAAGACTCAGCCCCCTGAAATGGCCTTTTCCCTCCGATCGTTGCGATGCATTCGGAAAAGCTGGACCGTGGATGCTGTGGCTTCTAGCCCTATTAGAATCATGCCCTTTTCCAATACCGCACGCCTGTTGTTTACCGCTGTCCGGTGCGTGGGCATAATTAGCTGTTTTCTAGCCATGGGAGCCTCTCTGGTTCGTGCTGAGAACCTGTCCGGAGTTCCGGATTATTCAGATCAATTATATCCTGATGCGATCGAAAAAAAGGCTACGAAGACTTCGATTTTCGGCACCGGCGCGCGCATGAAGCAGCTGCGTGAGTTGCTGAAAGAGGAAAATCGGCAACTCGAAGCGCTGACGCCTCTTAGGCCGGCGAAGCAGTTGGATTCCTTCGGATATCACAGCGACTATGTTCCGATCGTGGAGGGTATTCCGGAACAGGCCCTGTGGAAAATGAACATAGACGCGGGAATGCCTAACAGAAGGATACTCGGAGTGGTATTGATACCCACCATCGACGAGCGATCCTCGGTGCTGCGGGGTTATGCATTTCCCAAACGCTTCCGCATAAGTTCGATCAATAGCAGCGGGAAAGTCGTTGAGGTTCATGCGGACTGGACGACCCGGGATTTCCCCGATCCGGGGATGCGGCCGGTGATTTTCCGGTTCCCTTCCGAGTATGCGGCCGATCCTGAAACGATATCACGGAAGGGGCTACGGCTGGAGGTCTTCGGAGGGGAGGAAGAGAACGGGTTGGAATATTTCTCTCTCGCTAGGATCCATTTGATCCGGACGGACGAAATCCACTGGCCAAGAAAGGTCAAGGTTTCCTCCAGTTTCGAATCGGCTCCGTATTGGGGCGTCGACTATTTATCCTCTTCCCGCCATACGCTTGGAATGCCGCTTTCCGCAAGAAACGGAAATGACGGGAATCTGGTAATGGAACTCCCGACCTCGCATTTGAAGCAATCGATGGTAATCCGGGTGGAGTTGGAAGATGATGGAAATCTGGGATGGCTGAACCTCTTTCCAGGGAATAGTCCGGATGGGATCGACGTCCCCGGTTACGGATTTCCTAAATCGATAGTCATTTCCCGTTTGGTAAAGCGGAAGGACAAAGACTCATACCGGCGGTTCTCAATGGAGGGGCTATCGATTCCCCAGCATCCCGGGAACAATATGATCAGGCTCACCGATCTGGGGAGGGGAGTTTCCGCACTCGAGATTTCGTGCAATGACTTTCCTGTATATCAGGGTAAGCCGATGTTCTCGCTCGGAGAGGTGGAGATCCTCTCGAAAGGTAAAAATATTTCGAGACACGGTGCCGTCAGCCTTCATCATGTGGACCTAGAGTCGATTCCCGAGCTGGATAGGATCGTAGATGGCCGCGTGGACGGGCGGGATATTCTATCGATGACAGATTGGATTGATCAGCTGGCAGCAGCCAAGCCGCATGAGAACCGTGTGGCTGAGATTGAGGCCGAGCTTCGGGTGCTGAGCGAGCGATGGCAGCGTATCCGTTTTTTCTCGATCGTGTCTCTGACCGGCCTGGTCGTGGCAGGCATCATGACCCTGATGGTTCTGATGTTACGCGGACGTAAGAAAGCGGAAATGCGGCTGAGGAAACAGATCAATTCCGATCTGCACGATGAGGTGGGAAGCAACCTGGGCAGTATCTCGCTGATGGCCGGGCAGTTGGAGGAAATGGCTGGTGATGACAGGATGAGGGACGGCCTTTCTGATCTTTCCTTAATGGCACGTGAAGCGTGTGCCTCACTTCGGGAAGTTGTCTGGGTCGTAAATCAACGGACCATCCTTCTGCCGCTCTTATTACAAAGGCTGGGTGAACGCGCCGAGCGGGTCTTGAACAGTGCTGATTTAGTCGTGGAAATTCCGGATGAGTGCCCGAAGCAGGTGGTCTCTTTAACGTTCAAGCGGCATTTGGTCATGTTTTTCAAGGAGGCGGTGCACAATTGTGCGCGTCATGCTGGTGCTGATGTTGTAAAAATAAAGGTATCGGTGGTGGATGAGAGGCTGCGTATCCTGGTTCAGGATAACGGGGCAGGATTTGATATTTCAAAGCCTTCGTTGGGTTGGGGACTGGAAAGCATGAAGCAACGCGCGAAGGAAATGAATGGCGGGATGGAGATAATTTCCCGCCCGGACTGTGGCACTACGATCGTGCTGGATGTCCCGCTTCGCGCGCTTTCGCGGGAACCCAACAAAGCTTATAAAACATCAAACTAGCTCTATGATACCGATGAATATATGGATTGTGGAGGACGATGCCGGTTTCCGCCGCACCCTTCAATCCCTGCTCAATGCTGAAGAGCATATCACCTGCAATCGTGTTTTTCCGTCGTGTCTAGATATGTTCGAGGCGATAGAGATCGAGCCGAATCCGGATTTGATTCTCATGGATTTGGGGCTGCCGGGAATGGACGGTGTGGAGGGGATCCGGAAACTATCGAAGATATCACCTGAAATTTCCGTGATGGTGATCACAGTGTTTCACGAAAAGAAGAAGGTGCTGGATGCACTTGATGCTGGTGCCGCGGGATATCTTTTAAAGACTGCCTCCGGCCCTGAAATCATCAAGGGTTTGGAGCAGGTGTTTCTGGGGGCTGCAGCGCTGAGTCCGGCAGTGGCAAGAATCGTTCTGGATGTGATGCGTAAGCCTGCTGGGGGAGAGTCGTTTGACTTGTCCGACCGTGAGGTTGAGGTGTTGGAGCTATTGTCCACTGGGATATCAATTAAGGAGATCGCGGCAAGTTTGGGAGTCAGCAGGCGGACAGCTGCCTTCCATCTCGAGAACATCTATCGGAAGCTGGAAGTTCAGTCCCAATCAGGAGCTGTGGCAAAGGCGTTGCGGTCCGGTATAATTTGAATCGCCGCCGTGTCGGGTCTCTATATTTCCGTGCAGTGCGACCCTGTTCTGTGGACTATGCAAAACTGGACATTTGGCCAGTAGCTTCATCTTCGGACATTGGGCAACTTCCTTTCTGATCAGTGAATTCCAAAAGAGCGATTCGCTCCAACAGTCTTCTCTAAACAGAAAAAGATGAAAAAAATACCCCACTCCCTCCTCGCTGTATCCCTAGCTCTCATCCCGGTGGCCGATGCCGCAGTCACAATCTCAACCGTTGGTAGCGGAAGCGGCTATAGCGCCACTGGTGCTGAAGTCACAGGATATTACACCACAAGCGTTGCCAAAACTTTCGATGAAATCAGTGACAATAAATATGGTACCGACGGCTATTACATTTTTGGCGGTACTAACGCGAATAATGGCGCTGAATACAATACGGCAGGTGCCTTTGTATCATCAACGCCGTCGTTCGTTAGTGCATTTTCCGCGGATGAAGCAGTGACCCTCACCCGTCGCAATGCAAGTCAGGCAAGTATCGATGATCCGACCGCGGCCATCAATGGGGATAACTTCGGTAATTCGGGGTATTTGATGAATAATGCAACCGCAGGCACTACAGGGCAGCCGATGATGTCTTTCTCAGTCAGTACACTAGTTACCACTTATTTCCGCTTGGGAATTATTGCCGGAAGTGAAGAAGCTACTGATGGAAGATACGACCCTACGGCATTGGCTTTATTCTTCGATGATAACGATGCTCTTACGACGGATCCTTCCGCTTCGTTCACAGCGTTGCCTGTAGTTGGCGCAGGTGATGCCGGCATTGTCTTCTTCGATATAATCCTCGATGCGGGCACCACTGGAACATTTTCGATTACAGCTGACGAGAGGTCGAATAATCCTACCATCAACGGGATCACCTTCGATCTGATTCCTGAACCCTCCTCTTCCATGATGCTGCTTGGCGGCGCAGGTCTATTGGTTCTCCGCCGTAGAAGAGTTTAGTAATTGCTAGCGTCCATAAAGCTGTCGAGGTGCTCACTAACACTTCGGCAGTTTTTCTGGTATATACCAGTTGATATAAAATAACCAAATATCGGGTTTTACGGGTTGTTGGGTCGCAATCTCATTCCGGCGGGCTGCATTCCGCCCCCACGACAATTCCATTCCTTAAGTCCAGCTATCGCTTACAATTTTACCCCATGAATTTATTCCATCTAGTCATCGGAGCTACTGCAGTGCTAGTGGGACCACTCTGCGCGCAGGTCCCATCGAAGCAGAAGCTTGGCGATTATCGAGCTGAGCTTCTTGCTGAATCTGCCTCGGAATTTGTGGGGGATGCGGAGGCGCCGAAGTCATCTGACACCCTATGGTATCGCCAACCGGCCAGCGACTGGAACGAAGCGCTGCCATTTGGGAACGGTCGCCTTGGGGGGATGGTGTATGGAGGAGTCAATCGGGAGTGGATCCAGCTTAATGAGGATTCTCTCTGGTCCGGGGCCAGCATGGATTTCTACAAACCCAATGGGCCGGCTCTCATCAAGGAGGCGCGCGAACTGATGTTTACCGGTAAATACGGAGCCGCTGAAAAGTTGATAAAGGGTAAGTTTCTGGCTCCTCGCTTTCCTTCAGGTACGCATACCTATCAAATGCTGGGAGATCTGGAGCTGAGTTTTCCTGCTGCCGATATGGTGAAAAATTATCGCCGGGATCTTGATCTGGATCGTGCCGTGGCAAGCGTTCGTTATGAAGTGGATGGTGTTCGATATTTGCGGGAGGTTTTCTCAAGTCCGGTGGATCAAGCAATCGTTGTCCGAATCATTGCCGATAAACCTGGAAAAGTGAGTTTTGACGCAGCTTTGAAGAGGCAGTTTCATTCTTCTCTGGAGTCTACTGGTCGTGATGGCCTGATGCTTTCCGGACAGGCTAAAAGCATTAATACAAAGAAACGTGACACAGCTGGATTCCCCTCGGGTTCGGAGGGCGTTCGCTACGCCGCCCATTTGAAGGTGATCCCTACCGGTGGGACCGTTGAGATGAATGATGGGGTTGTGCGTGTGGAAGGTGCCGATTCCGCTCTAATTTTCATCACAGCAGCCACCGATTTTCGAGGTGATGATCCAGTGAATCTAAGCCGCGATCAACTGGGCAAGGCCGTGAACAAAACCTTTCGAGAACTGCTTGGCGATCACTTGAAAGAGCACAGGAGGCTTTACAGACGTGTTGATCTGGATCTAGGCGGAGATGAGGCGGCAGAACGCCCGACTGATATCCGCCTCGCTGAGGTGCAAAACGGCGCCTCGGACCCACAGCTCATTTCGCTGTATTTTCATTACGGCCGATATCTGCTGATCTCCAGTTCCCGGCCCGGAAGCACTGCTGCTAATTTGCAGGGCTTGTGGGCGGAGGGGTATATGCCGCCATGGAATGCGGATTACCACATCAACATTAATATCCAGATGAACTACTGGTTGGCCCAATCCACCAACCTCTCCGAATGCCACGAACCGTTCTTTGATTTCATTGAATCACTCGTTCCAACGGGTCGTAAGACGGCTCGGACGATGTTTGACTGCAGTGGTTTTGTAGCAGGTCATACCTCCGATATCTGGGGGAATACCTGGCTTTTCGGGAATCCGCGCTTTGGCATGTGGGTGACCGGACCGGCCTGGTGCATCCGTCAATTCTGGGAAAACTGGCTTTATACCGGCGATAGAGAGTTTCTAGAGCAGCGCGCCTATCCAATCATGAAGGAGGCTTCGGAGTTCTTTGTGGATTTTCTGGTTGAGGATCCCGCTACGGGCAAGCTCGTGTCCGGGCCGACAACATCTCCTGAAAATAACATCAAGGCTCCCGATGGCAGTAGTGGATCCCTCTCGATGGGACCGGCAATGGACCAGCAAATTATTTATGAACTATTTACCCACTGCATCCTGACATCGGAAATACTAAACAAGGATGAGGCATTCAGAGAGAAATTGAAGACTCTGCGGAGCAAACTGGCAGACCCTGTAAAAATCGGTCCGGATGGTCGCGTATTGGAATGGGCGGAAGGTCTTGAAGAAGCCTCAAAGGGTCATCGTCATATTTCGCATCTCTACGCGCTTCATCCCTCATGGCAGATTTCCCCGGGCACTACCCCCGAGTGGGCGGCTGCCGCGCGGAAAACCATTGATCACCGCTTGGCCAATGGTGGGGGACACACCGGATGGAGTCGGGCATGGATCATTAATTTCTACGCACGCCTGCTGGATGGAGATAAATGTTTAGAGAACATTGAAGCGCTTCTGGCGAAATCCACGTTCTCCAACCTCCTGGATACCCACCCGCCGTTCCAGATCGATGGAAACTTCGGAGCTACTGCCGGGATTGCCGAGATGCTTCTGCAATCCCATGAGGAGGCAAACTCAGGTAAACCGGTGATTGTGCTTTTGCCGGCATTGCCGGAAAAATGGCCTGAGGGGTCGGTGAAGGGATTGGTGGCCCGTGGAGGCTTCGAGGTCGATATGAGTTGGAAAAACGGGAAGATCATCAAGGCGGAATTGCGATCAAAGCGTGGCAGTTCCTGTGTGGTTCGGTATGGTGACAAAAGCATCGATCTGAAAACCACAGCGGATGAAGTTCATGATCTTTCTAAACTTTACCAGGAGATTTGAAATCCAGGAGAGAAGTGAAATGTAACGATGAACCGATTCTCCATATTTTACTCCCATTGATGAAAATCCCTTTCCTTATATTCTCAATCCTGATCCCCGCCGCTTTCCCCACCTCGGCGGATGGCAAACAAATTGTGCTCGAGACCGGGCAGCTACGGGTGGAATTCGAGATATCCGATGAGAAGACTCTGTCGCTCAAGGAAATGGGGATGAAGGACGGCTCGTGGGTCTCACCTCTGGGTGGAGAATTATTTCCAACAGAGCCGCATCGCGATGGCAATGGTCCCCGTTACCAAGGGCCAATCGAGTGGCGACTTCCGAACGGCGATCGTGCGGCGGAGTTGCTCTACGAATCGCATGAAATCCAGGAGGAAAGCCCGGCTGTGCGGCATCTTGTGGTTCAGTTGCGTGAGCGTGTTTATCCTCTGGAGGTCGAGCTTCATCTGCGTGCCTATAAGGATGTGGATGTATTCGAACAATGGCTGGTGGTGAAAAATGGGCTCAGTGAAGCGATTTATGTGCCCCGGCTTGATTCCATGTATTTCCAAGCAGAGGCCGAGAGATCAATTTTTCTGGAATGGTATGAGAGCGATCAGAAAAACACGGCTGGCTATCCAGTTCGTGAAAAGCTGGGTATGGGAATGAGACGGTTGGAGAGCCGTGATGGGAACCGTCATAAACATGGTCCGATACCCGCCTTCGTTTTGGGCTTTGGTGACCAGCCCGGAGAGAGTGAGGGTGGTTGTATGATTGCAGCGCTCGATTGGATGGGGAGCAGTCGATTTAGCTTTGAAACCAATTCCGAGCAGATTTTGGAAACAAGTGTGGGAGTGAACCAACCGGGACAGCCCTTGGTCGAGTCCGGCGGTCAGCTTAGCTCTCCTGTTTGCGTATTTACGCTAAGCGGGAAGGGGAAAGGCCCGGCCAGCCGCGGGCTGCACGATTGGGCGCGTGAGCATTTTCTCAAAAACGGAAAGCGTATCCGACTGGTGGATAATAATTCATGGGAGGGCTGCAGAATGAAAGTCTCCGAAGATGCCATCCTGAAAATGATGGAGGATAGTGCCGGACTTGGAATCGAACTTTATGTGTTGGATGACGGATGGTTTGGAAACGGGAAAGAAGCGCGCGTAAATGCTCGTGCAGGATTGGGCGATTGGCAGTTCAACACCAAACGTTTTCCCGATGAACTGGATGCCATCATGAAGAGGGCTGCTGAGCTGGATATTGAATTCGGGATCTGGTTCGAACCGGAGATGATCAATGAGAAGAGCAAGTTGTTCGCCGAGCATCCGGAATGGGTGATGCGTTATCCGGATCGTCCACTGGCGGAGCAGCGGGATCAAATGGTTCTGGATGTTGCGAATCCTGCGGTTCAGGAGTTTATGTTTGAATCGGTGGACCGGGTTCTGACGAAGTATCCGGGAATCCGGTTTGTGAAATGGGACGCGAATTCCAACATCAATAATGTGTATTCACCCTACCTTGGGAAGGAACGCCAAGGCGATCTACTGAACGCCTACATGGGTGGTTATCTCAACGTGATGCGCGAGCTGACCGAGCGGCATCCGGATGTGGATTTCCAAGCCTGTGCCGCAGGCGGGGGGCGTGCCGATCTAGGGGCGATGCGCTACAGCCACACCTTCTGGCCGAGCGATGATACGGACCCGCTTTACCGGCTGGGCGCGCAGTGGAATTTTTCCAATTTTCTTCCGGCAAACACCATCACCGCGCATGTCACGCACAAGGGTGAAGGATATGGAACAAAGTTTCGCTTCGATGTTTCGATGATGTCCCAATTAGGTATGGAGGTGGATACCCGGAAATCAGAACCGGAATATCTGGAGGCATCGGAGGTCGGCATCGCCGCTTACAAAAGGATCAGGAATATCGTGCAACTCGGCGATCAATTCCGCCACGCCCATCCTCATGATTCGGAGACGCCTTCGCTCAACTATGTTTCCAAAGATGAAACGCGGGCTCTGGTCCTGGCCTATCAGACCGGTGAGCTGGAGGAACCACTGGCATTTTCCTCTCCTGTCTCAGGCTTGGATCCCGCGCAGAGCTACCAATTGACCGAGATAAATCTTCCCGAGGCCGATGGTAGCCCGCGTGTGGTGAGCGGAATTGCTTCGACCAAAAGCGGAGCGGAATGGATGGCTGAGGGCATTCCTTTGCGGTTCACGAATCAATTCGATAGCGCCGCTGTGCTGCTGGAGGCGGTAGGGTCCAATCCGGGGGGAAGTAGAAAGCAGTGAGGAGAAATAGTGTATAGACGATGAAACGAACTCAATTTTTCAAACGCGCAGTCTGTGCGATTTCATTGGTCGTATCGGGTGTGTCTATCTCCGATGCCGAGGAAATCCGAGCTGGACGATACCTCTTGCGGTATGATCGGCCGATCGCGGAGAATCTGAAGCGGCTGGATCACTCAATTCCCAGATCGCAGATCAACAATCGCTTCATGAACGAGGCCTTGCCGCTGGGAAACGGCAGATTTGGTGCGATGTTTTCCGGGCATGTCGACGTGGAATATCTGGTGTTCAATGACATCACCCTGTGGATGAACGCCACGCGTGGCGCCGCCCCGCTGGCCCAGTCGGGTTCGCCAGTTGATGGAAAGGATCATCTCGAGAAGGTCCGCGCTGCTCTGCGCGACGGGAATTTCGGAACAGGGAAGGGATCGACCGAATCACTGGGGACAGAATTTCTTGCTTCCAAACTAAATCTTGGAAACTACGCGCCTTTTGCCGACTTGGAGATCAGCACGGGTCACGAATCGAGCGGGGTGGAGAACTACCGGCGCTCCCTGGATCTTTCGACAGGTCTGGCTGAAGTTCGTTACCAAATCGAGGGAGCTACCTACACCCGTGAATATTTTTGCAGTCACCCGCAAGACGTGTTTGCTGCGCGGTTTACCGTTGAAGGCGGGGAGTTGAATCTCGTGTTGCAGGCCCGGACCGGCCATAAGAACAATACAATCGAAGCGAAGGGGCGTGACCTCTATTTGCGCGGAGCCGCGAAAATGACCCGCGACGATATGGAGTTCATGCAGGCTGTGAGGGTGATAGCCGACGGGGCTGAGGTTGAAACCAGGGAAGACGGGACCTTGCACGTATCCGGGGTAAGCGAGGTGATCGTTTTTGTAGCGGGAAATACGGATTTCGAGCCAACTTTTCCATCCTTCAAAGGGCGTGATTTTGAAGGTGATACACTCCGCACTCTGAACGAAGCGGAGAAACTTGGCTACGAGGTGCTGAAGAAAACGCATATCGCCGATGTGCAGGCACTGATGGGCCGTGTGGAATTGGATCTCGGGATCGAGCCGTCGCAAATTCTAACAGATAAGCTCGGGGAAGAGGACGACCAGCGTGAGCTACAACAGCTCTACTTCGACTACGCGCGTTACCTGCAGATCAGTTCTTCCCGGGACGCACCGGTGCCCACGAATTTACAGGGCATTTGGAATACCTTGCAATCGCCTTGGTGGAACAGTGACTATCACAACGATATTAACATCCAGATGAACTACTGGATGGTCGAGACGGCGAATCTGCCGGAGAGTTTCGCGCCCTTTTTCGAATGGACCAAGGTCTTGGCTGAATCCGGCAGGAACTCGGCATGGGGAACCTTCGGTGTGCAAAACGGTTGGTCGGTGGGGCTGAATGGAAACATTTTTGGCTTTGCCGCCCAGAATCCCCACGGTCGTAGGCTTCAGCAGGGCAGCCATTGGTTGGCGCAGCACGTCTTCGAGCACTACGCCTTCAATCAGGACCGGGAGTATTTGGAAGATGCCTATCCGGTTCTCAAGGGAGCTGCCGAATTCTTCCTCGAGCACCTCGCTCCATGGCGGGATGGTTCGCTCGTGGTCTATCCCACTTGGTCGCCGGAGAACTACTTTCAGAAAGACGAGTTCGGGGAGCTAAACAAGCAGTCTTGGGGCGCGAGTTACGATCAACAACTCCTGCTCAATCTCTTCACCGATTGCATCGAAGCGTCACTTGTTTTGGATCGGGATCCCGAGTTTCGCCAGACACTGCGCGAATTTATCCCGAAACTCAGCCCACAGAAAATCAATGGAAAAGGCCACATCCAGGAGTGGCCAGACGACTGGGATGGTTACGAGGTCGAACACCGCCACCTTTCCCACCTGATTGCGCTTCATCCGGGTCGTGATTTCTCACCGCTGACGACACCTGAGCTGGCAGAGGCCTGCGCTACCGAACTCAAGGTTCGGGAAGGCTTCGGTGGTTGGAAGGCTGCTTGGAGGGCCGCTTGCTGGGCGCGCCTACGAAACGGGGATGAGGCGCTGAGATATTATCAGGATCTGCTTACCGGAGAACAGGGCATCCCTAACCTGCTCAACGGCGGGACAACCTTACAGATCGATGCGAACTTCGGCGGTGGTGCGGTTCTCCCTGAATTGTTACTGCAGAGCCACCTCCGAAGCATTGATTCGGATGCTGATCAGATCGAGGATGCTGCCTTCGTGTCCTACAAAGAAGATCCAGAGCATAAGAACCACTTCGTTGGTGTCGTGCCGAAGGACGGTCTGGTGGATGCTCCGTATATCCTCGATCTACTTCCGGCCCTACCTACGACTTGGCCGGAGGGCAGTGTCAAAGGTCTGCGTGCGAGGGGTGGTTTCGATGTGGACATCGAATGGAAAAATGGACGCCTCACCACCGCAATCATCCACGCGACTCGTGACGCCTCCTTCCGGGTCTATGCCCAAAAGGAATTGAGCGATGTTTTATCGCTGAAGAAGGGTGAGTCAAGAAGCTGGCCCGAAGTAAAATAGCCCACACTCAAAGACACCCCAATTTAATAAAAACCTATGAAAATTATGAACTACAAACTGATATCACTGGCCTCGATTATGCCGTGCATTCTGCCCCTGCATGCCGAGGAAACGGTGGACAAATCCAGCTATGCTTACCGTTTCGATGAAAAGCTTAAGCAAACTCCTGACTCAATTGCCCGGAATAAGAAATGGTTCTACGATGCGAAATTTGGAGCCTTCATTCACTTCGGCATCTATTCGGTTCTTGAGGGGGCCTACAAAGGCAAGGCCCAGGGACCGAAATATGCGGAGTGGATCTGGGCTGATGCGAAAATTTCCGCCGATGATTACCGTGAAGTTGCCAGGGGATTCAATCCGCAGGAATTCGATGCGGAAGAATGGGTGAAAATCTTCAAAGACAATGGAATGAAATATGTCGTGATCACTTCCAAGCACCACGACGGTTTCGCGCTGTATGACTCAGCGGTGAGTGATTTTGATATGGTGGATTCCACTCCATTCAAACGTGATATCATCAAGGAGTTGAGCGAAGCATGTCACAAGCATGGCTTGAAATTCGGGGTCTATTACTCGCAGGCGCAGGACTGGGATGAACCTGATGCACCGGTGATGATGAAGCGCCGGACGAATCGCAATGTGATGCATCCGGATCTGGAAAAGGATTTCAAACCGGACTTCGACCGGTATTTGAAAGAGAAGAGCTTACCGCAAATCGAGGAGTTAGTGAAAAATTATGAGATCGATCTAGTCTGGTTTGATACTCCGATCGAGATGACCTACGAGCGTGCAAAACAGTTCACGGACGTGATCCGCAAATATCGTCCTGATTGCGTGATTAACTCCCGCCTGATTCAGCAGGGGAGGAATAAGGTGCTGCAGGAGAATCTGGAACTCTTCGATTACATTTCAGTAGGTGATAAGGAAGTGCCGACAGAACCACTGCCGCTCTACTTCGAGTCCCCGGACAGTGTGAGCACTTCCTATGGCTACAAAACAAAAGGTAACCACCAGTATCATACCGAGGAGGAAATGATTCACCGCCTGGTAAATACGGTCTGCGCAGGTGGAAACTATCTACTGAACAATGGACCAATGGGCAACGGTGAGATCGACCCGGAAGCCGTGCGCCTTTACGGCGTGATCGGCGCCTGGCTCAAGGTCAACGGAGAATCTATCTACAGCACAATCCGCAATCCACTACCTGAAAAGCCCGAGTGGGGAGACTGCTCGGTGAGCAAGGATGGCAAGACACTCTATCTTCACGTTATGGTTTGGCCGGAGTCAGGTGAAATCCAGATCGGGAATTTCTCAGGCAAAGCGACTGAAGCTGTGTTTCTCGCCGACGGTAAAAAAGTAGATTTCAAAGAAGCTGACAACACCCTGAAAATCAAGCTGCCGGCCAAACCACTCGACCCGTATGACACAGTCATTAAATTGACACTACAGGAGGAATTATAAGTTTGGAGTCCAGCTGCGGCACCTTGGGACGTTCCATTGCACTGAAAAGGCTGAACGTTTCTCTGTGCCGCTTCCTTCCGGAACTTCATCTTTACCGCCTAACTAGGCGAAGAAAATTTCCTAGGGTAATTCCTCGGTAAAACAGACACTTTCAATCAACTAAAATGCACAAACTTTTCCGTTCACTGCTGATTTCGAGCGCTTTCGCGTTAGGCTCCACTTCATTTGCCCAAGAGGCAAAGCCCAATATCCTTCTATTCTTCATAGATGATCTGGGCTGGACTGATATCGGGGTAAACGGATCCACTTTCTATGAGACTCCGAATATCGATGCGCTGGCTGCAGGCGGGGTGAACTTCACTCACTCCTACTCAGCCAATCCGGTTTGCTCGCCGACCCGTGCAGCCATGATGACAGGGAAAGCGCCGCAACGCGTGGGCATCACGCAGTGGATCCCATCGGGCAGCAAAATCGGGCTACCTTTGTCTGAGGAGACAATAGGTGAGGCATTTTTGGAAAACGGGTATCGCACCGGATATGTCGGGAAATGGCATCTCGGCAAGCAGGACAACATGCAGCCACAGTATCAGGGGTTCGAATACACCAAAGCTGTGAACCGTGCCGGGCAGCCTGCTTCGTTCTTCTACCCATTCGGCAAAGGTAAGGCCGGATCCAGTGTGCCTGATCTCAAGGACTATAAAAAAGGTGACTACCTGACT
Source organism: Luteolibacter sp. AS25 (assembly GCF_046736275.1). Taxonomy (GTDB): domain Bacteria; phylum Verrucomicrobiota; class Verrucomicrobiia; order Verrucomicrobiales; family Akkermansiaceae; genus Luteolibacter. The sequence continues at coordinate 1,674,339 of NZ_CP151837.1, read as the reverse complement.
GATGCGGTAACTGACAAAGCAATCGAGTTCATTGATCAATCGGACAAAAAGCCGTTTTTCCTATGTCTCGCGCATTATGCCGTTCACACGCCAATTCAGGCCCCGCAGCCGTTGGTCGAGAAATATGAGGCGAAAAAACTGAAACTTCTGGGAAAAGGAAAACCCGGAATGATCGAAGAAAAGTATAACACTCTGTCCAGGGCTGAACAGGGTGACCCTGCTTACGCTGCGATGGTCGAAAATCTCGATACCAATATTGGCCGTGTTCTGGATCACCTGAAGGAAAAGGGGATGCTCGAAAATACCATCGTAGTATTCACATCCGACAACGGCGGCCTAGCTCATCGGAAACGTGAGGGTGGACCCACCAGCAACGCCCCGCTGCGCTCCGGTAAGGCATTTACCTATGAGGGAGGTATCCGCATTCCCACGATTTTCAGTTGGCCGGGCAAGATCGCATCCGCCACAAGCGAAGCGAATATTATCACGATGGATATGTATCCGACGCTGCTAGATCTCGCGGGACTTCCTCTCAAACCGAAACAACATCTCGATGGTCAGTCCCTGAAAGCGATTTTGAACGGAGGAGAAGGGGACGAAAACCGTGTTCTGGCATGGACTTATCCGCACATCCACGGAAACGGGCACCAGCCCTCCGATGCCATCCTCAGCAAGGACTGGAAATTGATTCGCTTCGAGAGTGATGAGCCTTCCGAGCTTTATGATTTATCCAACGATTTGGGCGAGCGATCCAATCTGGCAAAACAGAATCCCGAGAAGGTTCAGGAGTTGGCGAAGCTTCTGGACCAATGGCTGAAAGAAACCAAGTAAGCAACAGTAGCCCTTCTATCCGAAAATTGAATTCCATGAAACTGAACCCACTTCTACTCACCCTATCCGGCCTCCTGGCTCTATTCCCGCTTCATGCGGAATCTCTGGCGATAAGCGGAGCTGCCACCGGCCTACTGACACAAACTGTCGAGGGGCTAAAGTCAGGCAAGGACGGCACAGGACTCTCCCGTGAGATCGAACTTCCGGAGTTTTCCCGTGGCGCCTATTACCGCCCGCATTCCGAGTCCACAGCATGGGGAAATCGCGTCGAAGCCGTTGCTTTTGACTCAATCGAGGATCTGGAAAACTATTCGCCCTCTAAAACCAGAAAAGGACACAGCAAGGTCCAGGAAGGGCAGTTCATACTTCTGGAGCTAAAAGACGGGCGTTATCTCGCACTTCTACCGATGACTTCGGAAAAGGTTTTCGGGCAATTCTTTCTCGAGAACGGGAAGCTTCTTCTGAAAACCGGGAATTTCGGAACCGATGCTGTCGATGGTGAAATTCCGCTGATCTGCTGGGCTTACGGCGACTCGCCTTATGCTGCCACGGAAGCGGTTTGGGACCAGGTTTTAAAGTCAGGCAATGTGGCCGCACAGCCGCGTTCAGGGAAAAGCTATCCTGAGGAGCCTTACGGATACCTTGGCTGGTGCTCATGGGAATTCTACAAAACCAAGATCTCCGAGGAAATCATTTCAGATGCGTTTCACACCATCGAGGACAGCGGTGCTCCGATCCGTTGGTTGATGGTGGATGACGGCTACCTTGATGAAAAAGGCCGGAGGCTGGTCAGCTTCGGAGTGGACAAGAAAAAGTTCCCCAATGGCTGGGAACCGATCATGAACCTCAAGGATCCGGAGAAGATCAAATGGGTAGGCGTATGGAGAAATTTCGGCGGCTACATGAGCGGTGTTTCCGCCCAACATACGATGAAGGATCTGAAGTCCGACCTGAAAAATATGAAGAAGAAGGGCACCGTTTTGCCATATGGCAGCAAGGAGGCTTCCAAGGCTTTTTATGATGAGATGGTTTCCGATACAAAGGAGAGCGGATTCGATTTCGTTAAAGTCGACTTCCACGCCCGCACCTTTGATCATTACAAAGGCATGCCTGATCCAATCGGTGCGATGCGTGCGAACAACGAGGCGCTCGAGGAAGCAACCCACGAAATGGGAATACCTCTTTTGAATTGCATCGCGCAACCGAACATCAACTCCCTGCAGACGAAATACAGTGCGTTGACCCGCTCCAGCCCTGACTACAATCAGTCGGACAAGGATAAGAACAAGTGCAATACCTACCAGAGCTTCGCCAACCACCTTTGGATGGGGCAAACCGTTTGGGGTGATTTGGATATGTTCCACACACACGACGAGCGCGATGTGAACCCAATGGCAATTGCCCGCGCGATCTCCGGTGGCCCGGTTTACATTTCCGATGAGCCTTCCAAAATCGTTCCCGAAGTTCTGACTCCGTTTGCCTACGAAGATGGTAAGCTGCTTCGCACTTCCGCACCTGCTACGCTTCTTCCGGAAAGCTTCTTCATCCATCCGTTCCGCGATAACGATGTTTTCCGCGTAATCGCTCCGATGGAAGATGGGGTAGCTGCCATTGCGTTATTCAATTTCACAGAAGGCGGAAAGTCCCTCAAAGGCAGTATCAGACCGAAGGACTACACCTATGCAGGCGAATTACTTCAGCCGAATTCAGGCGCGTGGACTGCTCCTGCGGAAGGTCTCCTGGTTTACGATCGTGAAGCTAAATCCATCGTGGATCTGGAGGACGATTTCTCCTCAGAGGTTCCCAATTTCGATGCGAAACTGTTCCTCCTGTATCCGAAATCCAACGGCTGGGCAGTGATCGGTCGCACCGACAAGTATCTTCCTGCGGCAGCGGTAAAAGTGAAGGAATCCACCAAAGACCAGATTGTCTTCACACTCGCGGAATCCGGTCCACTGGCGATCTGGAGTGAAACCGGTGCCCCTAAGATGGACGGCGCAAATTTCGAATCAATTGGCGAAAATCTCTACATGGCCGATCTCCCGGTGGAAGCGGGTGAAGTGGAAATTACTGTCACCCGATAAAATCTAGAGGACCGGGAAATTGATATAGAAAAGGCTACTGAGGATCCTAATTCGTGTCGCCTTGATTTCAACGGTTCCAGGGAATGGGAGGCAGGTAAACCGTTTTACCTGAATTTCTGGTATTCCTCCGTTGAAAAAAGGAGGTAAAAGCAGAGCTGATCACAGAGCTCAGGGAAACCGGCGAATTCGACAATACCCTCGTCGTTTTCTTCGCGGACAACGGCTCCACCATCGACGGTGTTCAATGAGCCCTCTCAACGGGGGCGAAAACTCCACCTATGCAGCAGGTGTGCGTGTTCCTGAGTGAGGTTTATCCCAATATTCCGTCTCCGCCGCGTTCGTCCAACTACTTGGGTAGCTCCACGCTATCGAAAATTCTATCCCTGAGTTTCTCGAGGTCTTCTTGGTCGCCTTCGCCGAGGGCGATGACCTGGATCTGCCAGAGTTCGTTTCCGCGGGCAAATATGAGGCTGTGCTGATTGAGCGGGTGACCGTCCTGCTTGAGTGACATGTGGACCTGACGCCCTGCAAGTCCATCAACGATGACTTCCTCGGTGGAACTTGTGAAATCGGTAGCCTTGGGATTATCCCTGACCTGGGCGATCCCACCTGCGGCTGCACCATCCAGATTTACCTCGGGGATCTTGTAGACCATATGGGAGAGCATAACTTTACCGGCAGAGAGGCTGAGTTGGTAAACTTCCATGGATTCCATGACCTGTTTGACTTGGGCCGGTAACTCCAGGGGCTGAGAGGTGGGTGACGCCGGGAGATCAATCGTAAGCCCCATAATTTCGTATTGGCTAAAGCTGTCCGCTGCTGCTCTTGCGGTTCTCTCGGCTTTTTGCTCAGTGGAGTCGGCTGCCTTCTCCTTGCAGCTAATTAGAAAGGTGGCGAGGAAGAGACCTGTGATGAGTAATTTCATAAATGTTTGGTTATTTGCCGATATGAATCGTGCTGACTGTGCGGAATGTTCCAAGAGATGAAAACGATAATTTACTAGACATCGGGTGAGTTATAATTTGTAGAAATTGATTATTAGAAAAAATTAATTTTATACCATGAATAGGCGCCAGTAATCCGTAGCCATTCTTGAAGCCGGCAAGATTGTATCGAATGAATCAGGAAAATCCGGGTGATAGGTGGAGTTTGAGTGGTCGTGTTAATTACAAGGGATCAGTTAGTCATTTTGACGGGTGATGGTTGATTCGTGAGGGCTTGATACTGTATGGGTTATATATCGCGGCAAATTTACCTCTGGCGGTTAATATCCTTTTCGGTTATTCCTGATATGTGTCTGTGGATTCATTTATTTCTGTGGGGGAGAGTTCGGTAACTGGACCGATGAATTCATTTTGCGAGAGCGAGATGCAGACGGAAATCTTTGATGCCTTGGCTGGGCTGGCTGCGGAAATCTGCGGGCTTCCGATGGCGGCCGTGGTACTGGATTGTGGGAGTCAAATGAGGTTGGTAGGCACTGCGGGAATGGAGCCCAGCTGTTGCGAACGGGGAGATTGGCTGGACGAGGAAGCGATAGACTGCCGGGATCTACTAGTGGTGGAGGATGTGGTGGCGGACGAACGGTTTTCAAAAATGCCGCTGGCGCTAGGAGACAACGGGGTGAGGTTTTTTGCGTCGGAGCCACTGATTATGCCGAATGGCAAGGTGGCCGGGTGGCTGTGTGTCATGGATAAGGAACCGGGGAGCCTGACGGAGACACGCCGCACGGCGCTGGCCAAGCTGGGAGGTTTGGTGGTGATGCAACTGGTAACGGCACGCAAGGCTGAGGTAATTTCAGACAGCGAGCGAAGACTGCGGATAATACTGGAAAACGAACCGGAGAGTGTGACTCTTCTTGGCCTGGATTTTGAACTTCTGGAAATGAATCCAGCAGGGTTGCGGATGATAGAGGCGGATTCCGTGGCGGATATGGCGGGAAAATCGGTCCTGGACCTTATTTATCCCAACTACCGTGGACCGTTCAAAGAGATGATGGAGGGGGTAAAGCAGGGGGTAAGTGGGGAGCTTGAGTTCGAGATGGAGGGATTGAAGGGAACCCACCGCTGGCTTGAGACGCAGGCGACCCCGATGAGGAGCGAGGATGGAGGAGTGATCTCGCTGCTGGGCATTTCCCGTGACGTGACGGACAGGAAGCTGAATTTGGCGTTGCTGGAAGGTCAGCGGGAGGCGCTCGAGCTGATCGCCGAAGGTGCGGGTCTGGATGAGACCCTACCTGCTCTGGCGAAGTTCATAGAAGACCAATCTCCGGGATTACTTTGCTCCATATTGTTACTGGATGGGGACGGAGAACATCTACGGAACGGCACTGCACCCAGCCTTCCGCTGGAATATACAAGTGCTATTGATGGAGTGAAGATCGGTGAAGGAGTGGGATCCTGCGGGACTGCGGCTTTCCGCCGAGAGGCGGTATATGTGGAGGATATTGCGGAGAGTCCGCTCTGGAAAAATGCGGGTCCCGTCGCGCTGGAGCACGGACTGCGAGCCTGCTGGTCCACGCCGATTTTCGATAAGGAGCAGAAGGTTTGCGGAACTTTCGCTATGTATTACAGGGAGCCGGGACTGCCCAAGAAGGAGCACCTCCGGATGATTGAAATCGCCACGAATGTAGCAGCAATCGCGATCGGCCGACACCGTGAAACGGAGACGCTGAGGAGGAACCACCAACTGCTGGAGGGCGTAATGGAGGGGACGACGGATGCTATCTATGTGAAGGATATGGATGGGCGCTATCAGTTCATGAACGCAGCCGGAGCGAGGATGGCGAAGCTGACTCCGGATAAAGTGATAGGGAAGACAGATTTGGATCTGGTGCCGGAGGATTCAGCAAAGATTTTCCGCCAGATGGACGCGGATGTCCTAAAAGCGAACGGCCCTATTACGAGAGAGGAGACCGGCACCATCGGGGGACGGGAGTGGATTTTATCCGCAAACAAAACTCCGTGGCGTAATGCGGAAGGTGAGCCGATGGGGGTGATCGGGGTGAGCCGGGATATCACGGAAAGCAGGCAGGCGGAGGCGGAGTTGCGCGCTGGGGAAGAGAGATTCAGACTCTTCATGGATCACAGCCCAAGCACCGCGTGGGTGAAGGATGAGGATGGACGCTATGTCTACATGAACCGCCCTTTCGAAGACTGCTTCGGAGCAAATTTAGAGGAATGGCGAGGAAAGACGGATGATGAGATCTGGCCGGGGAGAATGGCCGATGACTTTCGCAAAAATGATCTGGCTGTGCTGAAATCCGGCAATGCGCTGGAGGCGGTGGAGTTCGCACGGAATGCGCAAGGGAAGGTGATTCATTTGCTATGCTCGAAATTCCCGTTCAAAGATGCGATCGGGAGACGCTTTGTGGCGGGGATAGGACTGGACATTACTGAACGGGTGGAAGCGGAGAAAGAGCTCCAGCGGAGTGAGGAGAATTACCGTTCACTGGTGGAGTCTGCCTCGGATGGGATAATTGTGTGTGATGAGAACAAGACGCTGCTGGATGTGAACACGGCGGGGTGCGCGATGTTCGGCTACACGCACAAAGAGATGATAGGGATGAAGTGTGAGGATATCTGTGGAGAGGGCACGGATGGGCTACTGCCGGAGTTGGATGCCCTGAAGCCTGGCGAGGTGGCGCGAAGCGAATGGAAGACGCGGCGCAAGGACGGGACAATTTTCCCGAGTGAGGTAAGTCTGACTGTACTACCGGATGGACGGACGCTGGCGATCATACGGGATATCACGGAGCGCAAGAAGCTGGAGCAGCAGTTCCTGAGAGTGCAGCGCATGGATAGCATCGGGACTCTGGCCGGAGGTATAGCTCATGACTTGAACAATGCGCTGGCGCCGATCCTGATGTCACTGGATCTACTGAAGCGGAAGTTCCCCGATCCGAATAGTCATGAGTTGATCGGGATCATCGGGGCGAGTGCCCAGCGCGGGGCGGAAATGGTGAAACAGGTGCTTTCCTTTGCCCGTGGAGTAGAAGGAGATCGGGTGGATATGGATTGTGGTGCTCTGATCTGCGAGGTGGAAAAGATTACGAATGACACCTTCATGAAGAACATAGAGGTGGAGGTAGAAATCGCACCTGATCTATGGAGTGTGGCTGGAGATAGCACTCAACTGCACCAGGTGCTGGTCAATCTGTGCGTGAATGCCCGGGATGCGATGCCGCGGGGAGGCAGGCTGAAAATTTCCGCGGAAAACCATATTCTGGATGCGCACTATGTGGGGATGAGCTTCGGGACTGAACCGGGACCCTATATACTGATCCGCGTGGAAGATAATGGGGAGGGGATGTCCCAGGAGGTACAGGAGAATATTTTCGATCCCTTTTTTACGACGAAGGAATTCGGGGCCGGAACGGGGCTGGGGCTGTCCACTTCACAGGCGATTGTCCGCGGACACGGCGGATTTATTCAGGTGTATAGCGATGAAGGGAAAGGGACGAGATTCAATATCTATCTACCGGCCAAGGCTGCGGAAGCAGTGGAGAAGAAAGCAAAGGTAACGGAGGGCGTGGACATAGATGGCCGGGGCGAGTGGATTCTGGTGGCGGAGGACGAGATCCTGGTGAGGCAGATCACCCGGGATACTTTGGAAACCTTCGGCTATCGTGTGTTACTGGCGGTGGATGGGGCAGATGCGATTTCAGTCTATGCGAATCACAAGGATGAGGTCTCTGTGGTGCTGACCGATATGATGATGCCTGTGATGGATGGTCCGGCTACAATCCAGGTGCTGCAGAGGATGAATCCGGAGGTAAGGATCATAGCCACCAGCGGACTTTCCTCCCCGGAGCACGTCAATGAGGTGATGAAGCTCGGAGTAAAGGATTTCCTGGCGAAGCCCTATACCGCGGAAATGCTTCTGACCGCACTTCGGGGAGCGCTGGCAGACTGATACACCCCGTTATAAGTATGCTGCGGAACGAACCAGATGTTTTGTGGATCAATTTTAGTCCGCCAAGCCTTGGGCATAAATATCTTCCGCTGAGTTAAGCATGATGAGCATTGGCCGGCAGCAGACTTCACAATCGTAGTCATATTCAGTGGGCATCTCCGCATCGGGCGGGATGGGGATCTCGAATTGTTCGAAGCAAGTGGGACAGGTAACGGGGACGGTGTTCATTTTATATGGATGCATTGAGTTGAGTTTCACCAAATCGCTCACCGTTTCTTCAGCTCAAAGTATACGCGGAACAGAAATAACCCTACTACAACGAAGAGAATGCCAAAGCCAATACAGGCATTTTCCGAGTAGGCGAAGGTCTGACCTGCCATGCGGTAACGGCCTGAAGCAGTGGCGCCAGAGGAGAAGATAGTGATCGGTTTGAGTATCGCCATAATGCCGCCGCCGGTCATAACTGTGGCGAAAGCCACCAGAAACCCACGGCCATCACCTTTCCCTGAGAAAGAATTTCTCTGATACCTACATTTCTTCCGTGGCTTCTTTTTCGCCGGAGACCTGTAGATTTTCTGTCCCATAGCGTTGCGAAAGGGATGGGTCCTCCACTGCTACCTTTTCAGGAGAATCTCATTTCCCAATACCACAAGATCAATGCGGCCCTGGAGGGTTTTATCGAGGAACGGGGTGTTCTGCGCTTTTGATTTCATGAAGTCCGCAGAAAAAGTGGAAGTCGCTTCTGTATTAAAGAGGGTAAGGTTGGCGGGTTGGCCTTCGGCGATGGTCGGCACCTCGATTGACATGAGGCGGCGGGGCTCAGCGGAGTATTTGTTCACGAGTGTATCCCAACCGAATTTCCCTTCCTTGATGAAGTAGTGGTAGAGCGAAACGACAGCGGTATCGAGGCCGGTGATGCCGTTGGGCGCGGAGACGAAATCCTGTGATTTTTCGAATGGCGTATGGGGGGCGTGATCGGTGGCAATCATATCGAAGGTGCCATCAAGCAGGCCCTCCAAAAGTGCATCATTGTCCACCTTTGTGCGGAGCGGGGGGTTCATCTTATAATGCGTGTCAAAATCTCCGATGTGCTCGTCGGTGAAGAGGAGGTGGTGGGGGGAAACTTCCGCAGTGACTTTGACGTCTCCGCGGGATTTCCACCAACGGATGGTTTCCATACCCATTTTAGAGGAAACGTGCTGGATGTGGATGTGCGCGCCGGTGGCATGGGCGAGGCGAATATCGCGATCGATGATAATTTCCTCAGCGCAGGCGGGTGATCCGGCGATGCCGAGGCGATATGAGACCGGGCCTTCATTTAGGGCGCGTGGTCCGGCGAGTTCCGGGACCTCGCAATGGGAGGCGAAGAACATGTCGAACTCGGACGCGTATTGCATGGCGCGGTAGAGGATAGAGGAGTTGATGGTGGTATCTCCATCATCGGTGAGCATTTTTACGCCGGCATCACGCATGCCATCGATGGCGGCCAGCTCTTTACCAGCGCGGTCTTTGGTCACACAACCGGAGGTATAAACTGGAATGCGTGAGTTTGACTTCGCGGAGTTCAGGACCGCGGCTACGCTGGCGCCGGAATCAATGGATGGAGCGGTGTTGGGCATCATAACGACACCGGTGATGCCGCCATTGATGGCTGATTCCGAGCCGGTGGCGATATTTTCCTTCTGCTCCTGCCCTGGCTCGCGGAAATGGACGTGTGCGTCGAAGAAGCCGGGGAGAAGGACCTGATTAGCGCAATCTATGACCTCCGTATCTTCCGGGGCAGCGATGCTAGGCGCGATGGTTTTGATGAGGCCATCAATGATGAGGACATCTGCGGAGAGCAGGTCCGGAGATGTTTCCGAGGCGATGCGGGCGTTTTGAAGAAGTAGGTTCATGATTTTGCTGGGCCTATTTGAACGGGAAAGTGGGGTTGGGGCAAAGGTTGAGTTGGGAATTTGTGGAAAAGTTATGGAAAGGAATTCGAAGCCTTACGGCTGGGGACTAGCAGACAGCTGAAATCAGCCGCGCCTTTAATCGGCGTTATGGGGGCATGAAAAAACCCCGGCTCTGGTTGGAGCGCGGGGCTTTAGGGAATATTAGCTAAGCCCGGACGGGATTAGAGTTTGTCGTTCACGAGTTTCTCGAGCTTGACGATATCTGCAGCGAAGCCGCGGATGCCATGTGCTGTTTTCTCGGTGGCCATTGCGTCTTCATTGAAGGCGAGGCGGAAGGATTTCTCGTCGTGGGAGATTTTCTCAACAGGATCCTGTGCGGCGATTTCCTCTGTGAGTTTCGCTTCGATCGCTTCGTCTGAAGCGGCGAGCTCGGCAAGGAGTTTTGGGGCGATGGTGAGCAGATCGCAACCGGTGAGGGCAATGATTTCACCTTTGTTGCGGAAGGAAGCACCCATGACTTCGGTTTTGTAGCCGAATTTCTTGTAGTAGTTGTAGATGGCTTTGACCGAGACAACGCCCGGGTCTTTATCGCCTTCAAAGTCTTCGCCTTCCGAGTTTGCCTTGTGCCAATCGAGGATACGGCCGACGAACGGGGAGATGAGCTGCACTTTAGCCTCTGCGCAAGCGACTGCCTGTGCGAAAGAGAAAAGGAGGGTAAGATTGCAATGAATGCCTTCTTTCTCGAGGATTTCAGCGGCTTTGATTCCTTCCCAGGTGGAGGCTATCTTGATGAGAATGCGACCTTTATCGATGCCTTCAGCTGCGTATGCGTCGATAAGTTCCTTTGCTTTGGAGACGGTTCCTTCTGTATCGAAGGAGAGGCGTGCATCCACTTCTGTGGAAACGCGACCTGGTACGATTTTCAGGATTTCGAGGCCGAAAAGGATAAGGATACGATCAAGAATAGCATCGGTAAGTGCCTGGCCGGAGAGTTCTCCGCCCTTGAACTCGGAAATCGCCTTGTCAATCAGGTGGCTGTATTCCGCCTTGCCTGCAGCCTGTAGGATTAGGGATGGGTTGGTGGTGGCATCCTGAGGCTGGAATTCCTTCATGGATTCAAAGTCACCTGTATCTGCGACTACTGTTGTGTGCTTTTTGAGCTGGTCTAGTTGTGTCATGTGGTTGGGAAGTTAAACGTGGTTTGCTGGATGGTGAATGCTAATTTGATGATTTTTCCGTAACAGCGGATGAAAAATGCTGAAGGCGATGATGAAAGCTGTTTCCGATGAAAACACCAGTGGTGGCCCCAAGAACATCGGCACACCAGTCAAAGAGATCATTTCCCGAGCGCCCGGGGGTGAATGTCTGATGAAATTCATCGAGTGCGCCAATAACAGCGAGGATTACAAGCGGCACGATAATCCGCATTGCGAAAGTAGCAGCAGGCCCTTTTTTCAAGAGCATAAAGGTGCCGAGTAAAATACCCCCGCCGAAGAAATAGCCAAAGTGGGCTATCTTATCAAAATATGGGATTTCCGGACCATCCGGAGGTAGGGAAGGTTTGAAAGATGAAAGAATGTAGAGAGTGACGGCCCAGAAAATAAATGCGGCCAGCCAGAGACGGGGAGAGGTAGCTGATTTCCGTAAATGGAGGGGCATGGGGATGATTGCTACTTCATTTCGTCTTCCAGGCGTTCTGCCAGCCATTGTTTCATCATGGACTGGTAGTTAAGAAAGCGGGAATTCGCCACGCGTTTGATGCGGGAGAGCATACGTGGATCAAAGCGGAGAGTGATGGTGGTCGACTCGCGGGAGGCGAGTTCGTGAACCGAGGAAACCATAAGTTTTGGGGCGAGTTCGTGGTTCTGCCAGAATTCGTGCTCTTCGGTGTCGCTGTCGAAATCCGGAAGATCTGTCCAGGAGTTGATGATTTTCATGGTTTCAGCGGGTTTCGTTGTAATTTCTGTCGTAGAAGCGGCGTTCGGACTCGCTCATTTCCCGTGCTGAGATCACGCGGGCGACCTTGCCATCAGTAGTGAAGGCGATGAACAGGTGGCGATCGGCGATGGTGCGGCCAAGTGCGTAGTAACGGGATGCTCCGTCCTCCCGATCATTATCCGGAAGAAAACGGATAGCGAAGGGGTCTTCGAAAATTTCCTCGAGTTCGCCGGGCTTGATCAGCCGAAGATCGAAGGGTGCATCGATAAGGTTAAGTTCCATGGGATTGAGTTTTCCTAATATCTACCTGAAGCGGCCATCCGTTAAGAATCTCCGCTGGGGAGACTAATGATTGAGATGCGTCAGGATTTTGTCCAGAGCTGCTTCAGGAGTGAGCCCGTGGAGTTGCTGGAGAACGTGGGGCTTTCCATGCTCCACAAACTCATCCGGCCAGCCGATACGCTCGACAGGTGTGGCGATATCAGCGTCGTGCAGGTGCTCGATACATGATGCGCCGAATCCATTCGCGAGGACATGATCCTCGAAGGTGCAGATCACCTTGCAGGTGTTAGCTGCTTTTTCGAGAATTCCTGTATCCAGGGGTTTGATGAAGCGAGGGTTGATAAGAGTGACGGATATGCCGCGGGCTTCGAGCAGGTCCTTTGTTTTCACTGCCATGTCGAAGAATGTCCCCAGTCCGATAAGTGCGACATCATGTCCTTCCTGGATGAATTCTCCTTTTCCGAGCAGGATAGGAGAGCAAGGGGCATCGAGAGGAGTGCCGGAGATCACGCCGCGAGGGTAGCGGATGGCGGACGGGCCATCATCGTATTTCGCCATCCATTTGATCATGGCGACGAATTCGGGTTCATCCTTCGGCTGCATATGGACGATATTCGGGATATGGCGGAGGTAGCCGATATCGAACAGGCCGTGATGGGTCGGGCCATCGTCGCCGGAAAGGCCGCCGCGATCCATACATAGACGGACAGGTAGATTCTGCAGGGCGATGTCATGAACAATCATGTCATAAGCGCGCTGCATGAAGGTCGAGTAAATGGCAAGGAAGGGGCGGATGCCTTGGGTGGCGAGACCAGCAGCAAAGAGAGCCGCATGCTCCTCCGCGATTCCCACATCGAAGTAACGGTCAGGTAGTTCCTTTTTGAAAGTATCCAACTTGGTGCCACCGGGCATGGCCGCGGTGATTGCGACGATTTTCTGGTCATCGATTGCTAAATCCGTGATGGTGCGACCGAATAATTCCGAGCATGTGGGTGTGGAGACAGTATCGGTGGATCCGTCTTCGATCTTGTAGGCACCGAGTCCGTGGAATTTCCCGGGATTATCGATGGCCGGTTGATAGCCACGGCCCTTTTCCGTGATGATGTGGAGGACGACCGGCTCGTTGAGTGTCTGCAGGTGCTCGAATGTTTTTACCAGCAGGGGTAGGTTATGCCCATCAATGGGACCAAAGTAGCGAAGACCAAATTTCTCGAAAAGAACGTTCGGGAATATGAGATTCTTTGCACCTTCCTCCACACGGTGAGCGATCTTGCGGACGGCTTTCCCCAGGATTTTCTCCACAAAATCAGCTGAAGCAGTGCGGACAGTCGAGTAGGTGGAATGTGTTTGCAACGCATTGAAGTAACGGGCGATCGCGCCGACGTTCTTATCAATGGACCACTCGTTGTCATTGAGGACTACGATGAATTTCTTGGTGGTCTCGGCAATATTGTTGAGAGCTTCGAGAGTAGGACCACAGGTAAAGGCCGCATCTCCGGCTACGGCGACCACGTGATTGTCCCCGCCGGTCAGATCGCGTGCGGCGGCCATCCCCAGTGCTGCGGAAATAGCGGTTCCTGCGTGACCTGCACCGTAGGCATCGTGCTCGGACTCAGTGCGTAGAAGAAATCCGTTGAGGCCCTTGAAACAGCGGATGGTATCGAAATCCTTCGCGCGACCAGTGAGCAGTTTGTGTACGTAGCCCTGATGGGAAACGTCGAAGACGAATTTATCGGCCGGAGTTGAAAAAACGGTATGTAGAGCGATGCAGAGCTCCACGACGCCCAGATTCGGGCCCAGATGGCCTCCTGTTTTAGAAAGTGAGTTGATCAGTGTGGAGCGGATTTCTTCCGCAAGCTCAGCTCTCTGTGTATCGGAAAAGGACTTTATATCGTCCGGAGACTGGATTTTTTCCAGCATCGGTCCAAGGAGTCCGGCTTCAGCGTCTTGTGGTTCGGGCGTTTCAGAAGAGGCTGATGTCATTTTGATCGTCTATGTCCGGGGAATCTTTTCGGGTGGAAGAAGCTGGTTCTTCGCTATCCGAGAGGGTGATGAGTTCTATCTTTTTCTGGGCTGCCGCCAGCACGCTTTCGCACTGTTTCAGGAGTTTTGTACCGGCTTCGTATTGCTTGACGAGGTCTTCAAGCGGGAGCTGTTCTCCTTCCATTTCATTCACAATCTCACTAAGCCCGGAGAGAGCTTGTTCAAAAGTGAGGGCAGACTTCACTGATTTCTTGGGAGCGGGCATCGATGGGCGGCAGTTCTAATTTTCCTCGTCTTCGGCGCGGAGTGCGCGATCCGAATAATATACCATATCCATACCTACGAGAGTGGCACGGTATGGATAGCGACGGGTGATTTCTTGGATTTTCTGGTCTTTATCGTAAATGGTAACGCCCGGCGGGTAGGTGGCGAGGAAAACGCGACCATCTAGAATGATAGAAGCGAAGTCCTTATATTTAGCCGATACTGTGGTGATGCTTCCATCTCCGTGTGAAGTCGGAGAAATCAGGATACCGGCAATCGGTGTCTCAAGGTTAGCGGCATTTGTTTCGATTTCTATGAAATCTTTTTTATCGAGCGGGAGCCAGACCGAAACGCGATCGGCATACCATGCGACAGCCCATGGCTGGTCCGAGAAGCAGATTTGTTTCTCCGTAAGCCATTTACTGAGACCAAGATTAAGCGCAGGCGCCCAGTATGGCGGCCAATGCGGGATACCTCCGCCGCTATTGTTATCCATGCCGAGTTTTACTTTCCTCGGAAGTGCAAGCGCGAGAGGGAGGGCGCAAATACCGATGATCACCACGTAGTGGACATTGCGCAGGAGTGGCGTGGCGGCGACGACGGGAAGCTTGCTCCAAAGGATGGAGACAAAGGCGAGTCCATACGCTGTCATGATGGGAGCGAAGAGGAGATGGGTCTGATTTGGATCGAGCGAATCCGTGGAAATCCCGAAGATTGCGAGGCCGAAGGCAGAAACAGCAAACATGATCAGAATCGCCCAGCGAAAATTAGCGATGGCAGGGCGGCGGAACGGATGTAGCAGAGAAAGGAAAAAGAGCGGAGCGACGATGATGGCACCGAGGAACGGGACGATGGTTGTCGTTTGGGTAAGCGTCGTCTGAATGATACTGGAGAGGAATCCTTGGTTTAGCAGCGGGTATGAATCGATATTCAATGTCCGCATGACGATGTCTTCTTTTCCGCCGCCGATTCCATTGTAGAGATTCAGGAAGGCAACGCCGAACGGGCTGCCATCGATGCTGTTGTTTCGGAGCAGAATGAAGACGAACGGAACAATCAGAATAACCAGAGCGGCGAGACCGACGATACCCCGGGGGCGGAAGAAAACGGCCGCGAAAATGATGTATCCGAGAGCTATCCAGACGGTGAGGAAATGCGTAAGCGACAGCAGTGTGAAGAAAACCGCCGCAATGATAGCGGGAACGAAGGGTACGCGACCTTCCGATGATTCCTCGACTGCACGATAAACAAAGTAGAGCGCGCAGGAAAAGAGGAGGAGCATCAACATCTGGGGCAGCCCGCTAAGCGAATAATTCCAGAAGGTATCGCAAAACAGCATAAGGATGGCTGTTACGGCGGCGATTTTCGCGTCGAATATCCTAGAGACGAGAAGATAACAGACTCCAATGGATATAAGGAAACACAAGGTGGACACCGTCGCAATTACACGGTCCAACGGGAAAATCCTCTCATCATCTGCCATTCGCCACTGATCTGCATCGTCCGCGCCAATAAGTTTGAACACGGCTGCGTTGAGTAGTGGGTTGAGCGGTGAGTGATAGGTATCCTGAAAGCCGGTAAACGGAACTGTGCGTTTCTGATGATCGACGGTTTTCTGATAAGCTACCGGGCGGATGAACTTGGTGGTGAAGCCATTGCCACGAGCTACTTCCCGGGCGATTTGCGCCTGATCCATTGCCGCAGGAGCGTTCAGACCACGAAAAAGAGTAAAAAGATTTCCAAGAGTGAGAGCAACGAGAACAAGGAAGAACAGGCTACGTCTGATTAGAACGCCGGTATCGATTTTTGCTGTAGGGTTACTCATGGAGGAAAGAGGGGGATATCTTAACGGACAGTATACTTAAAGCCCTAGTTCTTTGATTTTTCGTTGGAGCGTTCTGCGGCTAATGCCGAGTAGTTCTGCTGCTTGCGTGCGATTGTCTCCGCTCTGTGCAAGGGCGGCGCGGATCGCGTTGTTTTCGAGTTCATGCAAATTGAATTCGAGAGGGGCTGCAAGGGAGTTTTCGGGCCGGGCCGGGGCGCTATTGGAAATCGGTCGATTCGAATTCAAGAAAGTCGGCAAGTGCCTTACATCTATGAT
Source organism: Luteolibacter sp. AS25 (assembly GCF_046736275.1). GTDB lineage: Bacteria > Verrucomicrobiota > Verrucomicrobiia > Verrucomicrobiales > Akkermansiaceae > Luteolibacter. The sequence goes on along the minus strand of NZ_CP151837.1, from coordinate 1,658,050 downwards.
GTCGTCGTTTGACATGACTACTCCGTGCTCAATGGCGGTGCGGAGTTCGCGGACGTTTCCTGGCCAATTATAACTGATCAAACTGTGTATTGCCTCGTCAGTCAGCGGCTTCACAGGTCGCTGGTTTTCCTCGGCGAATTCCTTCAGGAAGGCATTTGCCATAAGGACGATATCCTCCGGACGCTGCCTGAGCGTCGGCATCTGGATGGAAACGACATTGAGGCGAAAATATAGATCCTCGCGGAAGGTGCCTTCGTCCGCGAGTTGACGGAGATTTTTGTTGGTGGCGGCGATCAGGCGCACATCGACATTGATCGGATTATTGGAACCCACGCGCTCAATGGAGCGCTCCGATAGGGCCCGAAGTAGTTTCACTTGGGTAGCTGGATCAATTTCGCCGATTTCATCGAGAAACAACGTTCCGCCATCGGCTTGCTCGAAGCGGCCGATCCGCTTCTGGGCTGCCCCCGTGAAAGCTCCTTTCTCGTGGCCGAAAAGTTCGGATTCCAGGAGCTGCGGGGAAAGTGCCGCACAGTTAACGATCACCAGCTTGGAAGCGGGGCGTCCGGAGAGGTGGTGGATCGCGTTTGCGACGACTTCCTTTCCGGTGCCTGATTCACCCTCAATAAGAACGGTGGCTTTGGTGGGTGCCACCTGCTCGATTAAATCGGTGACACGCTGAATCTCAGGGGATTTACCAATCAAGCGGGAAAGTGTGCCGCCTTTCTTTACCTGCTTGGTGAGCTGGATGTTTTCAGTCTCGAGATTTTTCGATCTCAAAGCTCTTTTCAGGAGCATCTCCACTTCATCAATATTCAGTGGTTTGGTGACGAAATGGAAGGCTCCCCGCCGCATTGCCTCGACTGCGGTATCGACGGATCCGTAGGCGGTCATCATCAAAATGATCGGCGGGGAAGATAGCTTGTTGGTCGTATCAATCAGATCCATTCCGGAGTCGCCACCAATCCGTAAGTCTGTGAGCATTAGATCTATCTGCTCATTTTTAAGAATAAACAGTGCCTCAGTATTATTTGAAGCCAGGTAGACATCGAACTCCTCTTCGAGAGCAGTCCGGAGTCCTTCGCGGGTGGCACGTTCGTCGTCGACAATAAGAAGTGTAGGAAGCACAGGTGTGGGAGTCTGGAGGCACTGCCTGAGATTTCCAAGCTAAAGATCAATCACGGGAGCCGGGAGCATCCGCGGTCTTGGTGCTGTGTGCGGAAGGTGGATGAGAATTTCCGTGCCGGCTTCCGGCTGGGACTGAATTTCGATTTCACCCCCGTGCTCGCGGATAATGCGCCGGACTATGAGAAGACCCAGACCGCTGCCGGTGGACTTTGTGGTGCGGTATGGTTCGAAAAGACTGCCCATATTCTCATGAGGAATTCCTGTTCCGTTGTCCGAAATTGAGATCAGAAAATCCGTTTCAGTGGAATGGGTATGAATCTCGATGAGCCCTTCATCAGACGAGATGGATTGGTAGGCGTTCCGCAGGAGATTGTAGAAGACCTGCTGGAATTGGTCGGGATCGATCAATGCCTTTGGCAAGGTTTCCGAAAGTTCGAGGTTCACCGATATGTTCCGTGAGGCTATTTCCGGCTCCAGGAGCTTGAGTGTCTGGTGAAGAACCGCATTCAGATCGTGTGGTGAACGGCTAGGAGTAGTGGGGCGGACGGCGTTGAGAAATTGCTTCAGGATTGTATCCAGACGGCTGATTTCGTTGCGGGCGGTCTTGAGGTGCTCGGTAAGATCCTTCCGCTCACCGGGAGCGAGCTTATTGATCTTCCGATTGAGAAGCTGGAGGTGGATATCCAGCGAATTAAGAGGATTTCCGATCTCGTGGGCTACTCCTGCAGCCAGAAGGGTAAGTGCATTTAGTCTCTCCGACTCTATGTTTTGCTGGGTTTCAGCATGGCTGCTGGTATTGTCCCTGATGAGCATGACCTGGCCGAGCGGGAGTTCCTGATTTTTAGGATCGTCGATGGGCGAAAGGTAGAAATTGAGCATTCGATGCTCCGGGTAGAAGATTTCGATATCGCGGGAGATCGCCTGCTTCGAGCGCTTCAGGGAAATGGTATCGATCCCGCGGATTTTGGAGGATATTTTCTCTCCGAGGGAATTCTCCGGGGTGATGCCGAAAAACTGGCAGGCCGCACGATTGAGAAACATAATTTTCCCTTCGGGATCAATGATGATGAGGCCTTCCTGCAGGGCCTCGAACACATTTTCCAGAAAGCCCTTCTCCTGGATCAGACGCGTGACGATTTGGTGAATTTCTTCTGGTTCCACCCGATCCAGGCGGGAGACGAGCTTTTCTAGGAATCCGGATTTCACAAGGCCAAGAATGAGCTGCACTGGCGGGCTTGCCAATGCTTAAGCAACCGGGAAAGCCATCTCTTGAGGTCTATCCATGTTCTGACCGGGTGCCATTTGTTTCAATGCTTGAGATTTTTGATGAGACAGTGAAATTAGGTGAATTATGAATCGAAAACTCAGAATGGGAATGGTGGGAGGAGGTCGCGGGGCATTCATTGGTGCAGTGCACCGAATGGCTGCAAATCTGGACGGAAAAATCGAGTTGGTAGCGGGGTGTTTCTCCTCGGATCCGGAGAAATCCAAGGCTTCGGGTGATGATTTGTTTCTCTCTCCGGATCGGGTTTATCGCTCTTATGAGGAAATGGCTGAGAAGGAGAGCGCACTGGCGCCAGGCGAGCGAATTGATTTCGTGAGCATCGTAGCTCGGAACGATTTGCATTTCAGAGTAGCTGAAAAATTCCTGAAGAGTGGAATCCATGTGATTTGCGAGAAGCCGCTGGCGCTATCTCTGGATGAGGGGAAAAAGCTGGAAGCTATCGTCAAGGAGAGCGGATTGGTATTTGCGCTGACGCATAATTACACCGGGTATCCAATGGTGAAGGAGGCGAAGGCGATGGTGAAGGAGGGCAAGCTCGGTAAAATACTGAAAATCGTGGCCGAATATCCACAAGGCTACGCGATCTCGGACTATGAAGCTGCCAGCGAAGGCGATGGCAAGATTTCCAACTGGCGGATGGACCCAAGTATTTCAGGAGTTTCCAACTGCATAGGCGACATCGGGTCTCACGCGGAAAATCTCGCGCAATACATCTCCGGCCTGAAGCTGGAAGAGGTTTCCGCGGATCTGAATACATTCATTCCGGGAAGAAATCTCGATGATGACGGATCGATGCTGTGCCGCTACGAGGGTGGTGCGCGCGGTGTTCTTTTTGCCTCTCAGATATCCACTGGTGAGGAAAATAACCTGAACATCCGTATCTACGGGACCAAGGCTTCGATCGAATGGCACCAGGAACATCCGAATGAACTGGTCGTGAAATATGCGGACAAACCACGGGAAACCTGGCGCCGTGGAAACTCCTACAATGGCGAGGCTGCAGCGAAATACACCCGACTCCCGTTCGGTCACCCGGAGGCGTTTATCGAAGCATTTGCAAATGTCTACCTAGCTGCTGCGGAAGCAATTTCCGACGCGATCGAGGGCAATTACAAGGGAGCTGATTCTTATGATTTCCCAACTGTCGCCGATGGAGTGGAAGGCATGGCATTCATTGAAGCAGCCGTGAAATCGTCTTCCGAGAACGGAGCTTGGACCAAGATCTGATCAGTAAACGCGGCGAACGGAGTGACTGAAGTAATGCTGGGTTACAAGGTCCGAGAATCGCTCGAGGCCTTCCGCAATGTCCTTCAGTTCCTCCGCATTCGGTTCCTCCGCTGAGTCGAAACGCTCATTCAAGGCATCTACCTTTGCGGAAATTTTCGGAAATAGCCCGTAGTCCTTGTCACCGGGGTAAAAGCTAACTTCGTTTTTCAAGGACTGGATTTGGAAAACAACCGAGCGTGGGTTGAACCGATCATGGAAAAGAAGATCGACTACTCCGCTCCAGGCAGGGCGCGAGAAGTATTTACGCCGGTAGGTCATAACACTATCGCAAATCTCGATCAGGGGTTCGAGCACCGGTGAGTCTGTGGCCGCAGTATGTAACAGGGTGGAAATACACCATCCACGCTCAATACGGCGACCTGTCTCAAGGAAACGCCAGCCCTGACCGCGGATCATATTCTCTGCCTGCATTCCGGAGAAGGCGGCGAGATGGAGAACCATACGATCAAGCGTATGAAGTAGATCCGCAGCCCGGGGGGTCCGGTTTGCGCGATCAACGATATTTTTAAGCTGATTGAAGAAAATCCAAGTATCATCCGAAAGGCGGTCTCGGGCACTTGCCGCGTTAACTATAAGATTATCAACCAGTCCGGTAAGAGAACCCGGAATTTCCTTACTGAAGATAAGATTCGCGATTTGAGAAACGGAACGCATCTCGCCGGCCTGTTCGGAAACGATTCCACTCCCTTTGAGAAGGCGGAGACAGTTCCCCAGTTGTTCTCGCTGACGGCGGCCGCTTTCGCCCTCCATGTATCTGAGGGTGACACGGAGCATGCGAGTAACCATTTCCACACGTTCCACATATCGTCCTACCCAGTAGAGTTGCTCGGCGATCCGGCTAGGAACATCCGGTGTGACGCCAATGGTTTCCGGCTGGATCGGGCTGGTGAGATCGATCCCGGGATCAGGAGATGCGGATTTTCCGGCAAGCCATACGTCTTTCGTGAAGCCTTCGTGTTCCGGCCAGAGTTGCGGGGGAATACCTGCTTTACCCACGCGGGCGAGTCCGCCCGGGAGAACCTCGAAACCATCGCTTCCGTTGAGGGTAAAAGAGCGGAGGACCGTTGGTTTTCCCTGAATCGTCCGACCGTGCATGGACGGAACGAGGCTGGGAGACATGTTCTGTTGTGCAACGAAATCCCAAGGTCTGCGTGAAATTTCCGCCGTCCATTCTTTTTTCGAGGCTGCGGAAAGATTGGACCATTTTACCGGCAGTAGTTTGTCCTTACCAAAGGCAGAAAGTAGGATGTAGGGGGATAAATCGCCGAGAATTTTTTCACGAACCGACTTCTGGCCAAGCCACCAGCTTTCAACGAAGGGAAGTAGAAGATCTTCTCCCAACCATTTGCGGCAGATGAGTGGCAGGAAGGGCTGGAGTGCTGCGGAACCAGCAAAACCGGAACCGGGAGCATTCATAATGGCTACATTTCCCGAGCGCCATGCTTCGATCAGGCCGGGAACCCCGCCTTTTCCGGATGTCCAGAATTCGAGAGGGTCGATCCCGTGATCGTCGAGGCGTGAGATTACGCCATCCACACGGCGCAGGCCGCCAAGGGTTTTTAGGAATACCCTGCGTTCACGAACTGTTAGATCCGCTGCTTCGACCAAGGAAATACCGAGGAGCCGCGCCTTATAGGCATGTTCGAAATAGGATGGGTGACGGTAGCCGGGGGTCAGAAAGACGATCGTAGAGACCCCGCCGCGGCTCGTCTGCAGATCCTGGAGCGTGGTGTGCTCCGCATCAAAAAACGGCTTCAGCTTAGCCACTTGGGTAGCCTCGAAAAGATCCGGAAGCACAGAAGAAACAACGCTACGGTTTTCAAGGGTCTGCCCAAGGCCGCCGGGTGTGTGTGTATGATCACGGAGGACAGTCCAGACACCACGCGGGGAGCGGATCAAATCACAACCGCTAATCATCAGGCGATTCCCGCCGGCAGGTTGTATATCACGGGTGGATTGGTGAAAATCCGGGCTGGCGTGAACCAAATCAGGTGGGATAAGACCCTCCTGGAGCAATTTACGGGGACCATAGAGATCGGATAATACTGTCTCCAGAAGTTTCATGCGCTGGGCCAGACCTTTCTGTATGGTTTCCCATTCCTGCCATTCGAGGATGAAGGGAATCGGATCTATCTCATAAGGTTGCCCCGCACCGCCCACGTCACGGTAGACGTTGAAGGTAGTTCCAAGATCATCGAGCATCCGACTGGTATCCTCGAGGAGGACCTTGCGCTGCTCCGACGTCCAGCCGTTGATGCGGCTATGCATGGCTTCCCATTGGGGACGCACCTGCCCGCGATGATCCAGGAGCTCGTTCCAAGCTGTGCTGGTGGCCGGCGTGCTGGCGCCTCCAGCCGCCGAAGCGGGCTTGAATGTCTGCTGTTGGAACATGAATTTTCTAGGAATGAGCTGGATAAGCAGAAGCCCAACGGAGTGTTGGGCCTCTGGATCTTATCTTGGGGAAAATTTTCTTACACAGGATCGGGTGACATTCGCAAATCCAAAGTGAAAGGGAAATCCGGGCTCATTTTCGGTTCCTTGATCTGCACTTTGCCGCCGGTGTGTCCGTACCTGAAAAAGCGGGCGAGACGGCGCGCTTCCGCTTCGAAGGAATTGACCGGGAATGACTCATGGCTACGGCCACCCGGGTGGGAGGCGTGGTATTTGCAGCCCGCGATGGCGGAGTTGTTCCAAGTATCCACCAGATCAAATGTGAGTGGTGTGTGTACAGGAATGGTCGGGTGGAGACAGTTCGGTGGCTGCCATGCACGGTAGCGGACTCCTGCAACATACTCACCGTGCGTGCCGGTAGGATGGAGAGGGACGCGGTAGCCGTTGCAGGTGAGGACGTGGCGCTCACCTGTCATGCCTTTGAGTTTCACTTCCAGGCGCTCGACGGAGGAGTCCACGAAGCGGACTGCGCCGCCTGCGGAACCTTCTTCGCCTAGGACGTGCCAAGGCTCGATGGCGTGGCGGAGTTCCAGATCGATACCGAATTGGTTAATTTCACCGATACGCGGGAAGCGGAATTCCAAATGGGAATCGAACCAACTGCTGTCCATTTCATATCCATGGTCTCCAAGATCCGAAAGGACTTCATTGAAATCCTGCCAGACGAAGTGAGGTAGCATCCAGCGATCGTGGATTGCACTGTCCCAGCGGACAAGTGGCTTTTCGTAAGGCTCTTTCCAGAAGCGCGAAACAAGACCGCGAAGCACAAGATGCTGTGCAAGGCTCATGCGGGAGTGCGGTGGCATCTCGAAACCGCGCATTTCCAGAAGTCCAAGACGGCCTGTGGCACTGTCCGGAGAGTAAAGCTTATCGATGCAGAATTCCGCGCGGTGGGTGTTACCGGTGGAATCGATGAGTAGATTCCGGAAGGCGCGGTCCACTTTCCATGGGACTGAGTTTCCATCTCCTTCCAGAGTGCGGAATGCGACCTCCAGCTCGTGAATCGAGTCATTGCGTGCTTCATCGATACGCGGAGCCTGGGATGTAGGACCGATGAACAGGCCGGAGAATAGATAGCTGAGGGACGGATGATGGTTCCAGAAGGTAATCATGCTGCGCAACAGGTCCGGACGGCGCAGAATCGGGCTATCCGATGGCGTATCACCACCGATGATAATGTGGTTACCACCGCCGGTTCCGGTGTGGCGACCGTCGACCATAAATTTCTCGGTAACGAGTCGGCACTGATGTGCCTCGTCATAGATGGTAGTGGTATTTTTCACCAACTCGTCCCACGTATGGGCCGGCTGAAGATTGACCTCGATGACTCCCGGGTCAGGAGTGACCTTCACAACCTCGATGCGTGGATCGTAGGATGGAGGGGTTCCTTCAAGGATGATCGGAAGCTTTTGCTCTGCTGCAACTTTCTCGATGACCGCAATCATTTCGAGGAAATCCTCTGTGGTATCAACCGGTGGAAGGAAAATATGAAGACGGCCGTCGCGAGGCTCCACACAGAGTGCCGAGCGGGTGATCCAGTTTGCACTTTCCTGATTGGCAGGCTCCTTCGCTAATAGTTCTTCAGCTCTGGCAAGCAGTTCCTTGAGATCCTCGTGATCGCCACTTGGCATGGAGGCGGCTGCTAGTTGGGCGGCCTTGGTATCAAGTGTTTCGGCATTTCCGACGCCACGGACCTGCATCTGTGTGCGGGTAGGCAGTGGAGGATGATCCGAGGTTGGGTCCTGTGGAATGCTCCATGGATATTCTTCCTTTTTGACCCATGGCAGAGAGTCGAGCGGAAGGCGGTAGCCCATCGCGGAATCACCGGGAAGAAGGAAAAGTGTTTCATCGCGCAGGAACCAAGGGCCGGATGTCCATTTCTTGGTGTCTCCGATATCTTTCTTTTTAAGCGGAAGAACGTGGCCTGTGACTTTGTTGAGACCTTCCTCGAAAATGCGGGCGATGCGGTCACGCTCCAGCTTATTTTTCAGATTGGACTTGAGGGGGTCCACGTTGGACGGCATGCGGCGCTCTTTCCACATGTAGTAGTAGGAGTCCTCGTAGGCAGGGATAACGTATTTCTCGTTCACGCCGAAGCCTTCTGCCAGCGCCTTGCTGAATCTCGCAGCTTCATCGGGGCCGAAGCCGTAGTCCTTGGACTCATCCGCGATAAGGGATTGATCCGCCCACATTGGTTCTCCGTCCTTGCGCCAGTAGCAGTTGAGGCTCCATCGTGGGAGTTGCTCGCCGGGATACCATTTTCCCTGACCATAAAAGAGGAAGCCGCCTGGAGCGAAATTATCCTTAAGACGTTTGATGAGTTTATCTGAAAGGCCACGTTTTGTAGGGCCTTGGGCGGCGGTATTCCACTCGGCACCGTCGAAGTCATCCATGGAGATGAAAGTCGGTTCGCCACCCATGGTCAGGCGGACGTCCATTTCCTTCATGTCCTTGTCGATCTTCTGCCCCATGGCATTGATGCGCTCCCATTCCTCATCGCTGTAGGGGAGGGTGGTCCGCGGGGATTCGTAGATGCGCTTCACGCTCATCTCGTGCTCCATGGTGGATTCGCAAGGATCCGTTCCACCGCTGATGGCTGCGGCGCTGACCGGACGCGGTGAGCATGCGAGAGGGATGTGACCTTCACCGGCAAGCAAGCCGGAAGTGGGGTCCAGACCGATCCAGCCGGCACCTGGAAGGTAAACTTCCGTCCATGCATGGAGGTCGGTGAAATCAACTTCTGTGCCGCTCGGTCCATCGAGGCTTTTGACATCCGATTTCAGCTGGATGAGGTAGCCGGAAACGAAGCGTGCCGCGAGTCCCATACCGCGGAGCACATTAACCAGCATCCAGGCGGAGTCACGGCAGGAGCCGGATGCCTTCTCGAGGGTCTCCTCCGGAGTTTGAACGCCGGGTTCCATACGGATTTTGTAGTCCACTGCTTTCTGCGCGGCGGCATTCAGTTCCACGAGCACATCGATTGTGCGTCCGGACTTTTTCCGGAAGAAATTCATGCAATGGTTCATCCTGCGGCCCGCGCCCTCGACTTCGAGGTAGGGGGCAAGCTCCTTGGCTACTTCCTCATCATAGCTGAACGGATAATTCTCCGCTTTTTCCTCGAGGAAGAAGTCGAAGGGATTGTGAACAGCCATTTCAACGACGAGATCAACCTCGACGTCCATGCGCTTCATCGGCTCATTGAAAACCAAGCGTGCCAGGTAGTTCCCCTGAGGGTCTTGCTGCCAGTTTACGAAGTGATCCCCGGGACCAACTTTGAGTGAGTAGGCGAGGATACGGGTCTTTGCATGAGCAGCTGGCCTGAGGCGAACCACATGGGGTCCGTGCTCTACCGAGCGGTCATATTCGTAACTGGTTCTGTGATGAAGTGCGACGTGGATGGACATATGGAACTGGCAGGAGAAATTTACCTATGCCTCCTTAAGCACCGCGTGTGCCACGGGCAAGCACCTTCGCTCACGAGAGCTTGAAAATATGAACGTCTACAAGCCTTCTAACAGATATAATTTTTTCTTGTGATCAAAGAAAGACCCGCAGGAGGAAACCAATAGCCTCGATCGCTGAAAGACCTATACCAAATCCATAATCGACGGTATTCATCGTGGGTGGGTTGGTCAGGCTTCGCGCGCTATGAACTCGGCCTCTTCCTCGTGGGAGTGGATCTGAAGATTTACCTGCACACCTTCCTTTTCAGCTGCTGCCTTCAGCACGCTGCGAATGGCGGAAGCAGTGAAGCCGTTGCGGCCGATCAGCATGGCCACGTCTTCACGATCAAGGATTAGTTTGAAGCGGAGTTTCTTCGGTCCAAGCTCAGCCACCTTGAGCTGTGCCTTGGCCGGATTATCGATGAGTTTTACCGCTACGAATTGTAAAAAATTCTTCAATCTGTCTGTCACCGCTTGCATGGGCCGAATGTTCTCCATGGCGGGGCACACCGCAAGTAAGAAGGTTCTACAAGATTACAGGTTCACGACCTGCGTTCATTTATTTAATGGCCCGCCGGTCACAATCCAATAGGGTGGCGAAATGAAACCCATATTTCTATCTGTCGCCTTCGTTTCGATTCTTGGTCTCGGTATGCTTTCCGCCGAGGAAGGATTTGTTCCGATTTTCGACGGGGAATCTCTGGAAGGCTGGAAGGCAGCACGGAGTGACAAGGCAGGTGAATGGGGTCCTTTCCGGATAAACTCGGAGGAGCGGGCAATCCATGTATACCGTGGAGAAGAGGCCGAATCGAAACAGCAGAACGACTGCCTGTATACGGAGAAGGAATACAGCAAGTTTGTTCTCCGCATGGAATACAAGTGGCTGGAAAAACGATTTGCACCTCGCACTGACTGGGACAGGGATGCGGGCCTGCTGTTCCACATCCATGGAAAGGTTGATAAAGTCTGGCCGAACTCGATAGAGATGCAGATAGGGGAAACCCCGGGCGATGCGTCGCTGGAGAATATGGGACGCCGGTTTCATAGCGGAGACCTTTTCGTTTTAGGAAAGGGCCTGAGTTGCCAAACGACAAAAACAGGAAATATTTATGATCCTGCGGCAGAATTGATGGATTCCCGTTCCTGCCCGACAGTTCTGGGAAAGGAAAAACCAAAAGGGGAATGGAACGAGATGGAAATCACCGTCGACGGCGCGAATTCGGCCACCTTCAAACTGAACGGAGAAATTGTGCACAAAATCGAAAATCTGGAGACAACGATCGAGGGACAGAAAGTCCCACTGGCTAAGGGTAGGATCGGAGTCCAGGCCGAGTGGGCCGAGCTGATGTATCGGAACATCAGGATCAAGGAACTGGACTGATTGGCCGCCATGCGATCACCCGGCAAAAGCTAAAATCTGCCCCGCAAACGTATGCCCCGGAGCCAAGGAAGGGAATATCTGGTGCGCGAGTAGAGAAACAGTTCTTGCCCAAGGTCTGCCAGTATGGTTTTTGATTTCCCAGACGTGAGTACCAAGCCTTCCGAACCATTGCCTGCCGACCTTGAAATTAAAGACGCCCAACTGATTTTTAACCGAGTCTGGAAGGAGTTGGAAGTGAATCCAGGTATTGAAAATCTACGTTTCCCGAAGGAAGTGATCCTTCTGGGCGGTGCTCCGGGTTCAGGAAAAGGGACAAACACAAATTTCATAAGAGAAGTCCGCGGAATCGCTTCGCATCCGATTGTGATTAGCAATCTCCTCAGCTCCCCGGATGCCGAGAAAATCAAGGCCGCAGGAGGAATGGTTGGCGATGAGGAGGTGCTCCGTTTGATGTTGCACGAGATGCTCAAGCCGGAATTCCGCGAAAGCGTCGTATTGGACGGCTTCCCCCGCACAGATGTGCAGGTTGAGTGCCTTAAACTGCTCTACGACAACATGGTACGGCTTCGTAATGAATTTTCAGGCACTCCCTTGGCCCAGCATTTCCGTCAACCCGTCTTCCACATCATGGTCCTCTTCGTCGATGAGGCGGAAAGCGTTGCACGCCAGATGAAGCGCGGACAGGAAACACTGGCGCACAACGCGGAAGTGAAAACATCCGGTGTAGGCAAGCTCTGGGAAGAGCGCGCCACGGACTTCGATCCCGAACTGGCCCGTGGCCGCTACAGAACATTCAAGGAGCAGACCTACGATGCGCTAGTCTCCCTGAAGAAACTTTTTCACTACCATTTCATCAATGCCCAGCTGCCTATCAAGGCGGTGCAGGAGAATATCGTCCGTGAGCTGGAGTATCAAAGCTCCCTTGAGCTGGATCCTCAGACCTACGATACATTGCGCCACATTCCTTTGGCGGATGAGGTCATCACACAGGCACGTCAGGAATTGGTAAACCGACTGGACGCCTACCAGATGGAGCATCCCGAGCTATTCAAGAAGGTAGTGGACTTCGTCTATGAAAAGATGATGCCGACCATTAAGCGCTACGCGGTGACAGGCCGGGCACGCATCAGCACCGAAGACGCGATGTTCAGGAATCCGGTAGCCCTTGCGATGCTGATCGACGTTCATTCCGAGCGTGGATTCAAGGCAATGGTCGATATTCGCAGGCAGGAAATCCCGTCCAGATTCGATCTTGAGACCGGTGAAATCCACACCCGCGTGAAGACAGTCTACAGGATCACAATCTTCTTCAAGGGATCGAAAATTCGTCGCGGGTAGGCCTTCGAATGTCTTTTCTGCGCGTCTCACGGGAAATCATTCAAAGATTGTATGACTTTTCTGGACTAGGCGGCGGAAAGTGGTTTCAGTAGCGCCTCTTCCTATGTGAAGAAAGCCTCTGTGGTGGAATGGTAGACACTGCGGATTTAAAATCCGTTGCTTTCAACGGCGTGCCGGTTCGAGTCCGGCCAGAGGTATTTTTTTTATTGTTCGTCCAGTGGATCTGGGCAGGTGGCGCGCAAACGGCAGCGCCCGCAATACTCGCCTAGAAAAAGCTCATCCACCCAGTCCATCAGCGGGCGCACCTGGGATCTCTCGTCGGTGAGGATTCCCGCCTCGAAATTTCTTTTATCCGGATGCTTTGCGCCAAGGCCGGCGCCGGTAAGGTTTGCGGAAGTGATGAAGGCTTTCTTTCCATCGATAATAATCGCCTTGGTGTGGACTCTGGGGCAGAGGGCGCGCTCGAAAAGATCGCTCTGTATTAGAGCGGGGTATTTATCGAAATCTTTTCTAAAACGCGGGCCTGGTTCTTTCGCGTGGATGAGGCGGACGGCAATTCCGTTTTCCACGAGATCGGAGAGTACAGAGAGAAACGGAACGGAGCGTTTTCCGCGGATGACATACATATCCTTTATATCGGCGGTGATGATCCAGAGGAACTTTCGCGTGGCAGGGATCTCTTCCTCAACGATGCGCTTGTAGATATCTTCGTTTAAGATCAGCTCGGTCATCGCGGGAAATCAGGACGTTAGACTCCAGCTAGTTTTTCCAGCATGGATGAGGCGATACCGAGCACCAGAAGGAAGCCGCACATGTCAGTGCAGGTGGTGAGGATAGGGCCGGAGGCGAGGGCGGGATCAACCTTCATGCGCTTCAGGAAAAGCGGAACGAGACCGCCGAGTAAAACGGAGAGAATGGTATTGAGCGAGAGCGCGGTGAAGACCACCAGGCCCAAAAATACATTCCCTTTCCAGAGGGTTGCGATGCTTCCAAGGATGAGCCCGAGCACAATGCCGTTGATGATGCCTACTGTTCCTTCCTTAATGATTACGCGCCAGTAGTCTCCGGGGCGGAGGATGCCGAGGGTGAGCTCACGGATGGAAACAGCTACCGCCTGGTTTCCCGAGCAGCCGGACATATCCGAGACGATGGGGAGAAAAACGGCAAGGGCGATAACTTCCTGCAGTGTGGCTTCGTTGGCGGCGATGATTGAGGCAGCGGCGATGTTCAGAACAATATTCGGAGCCAACCAGGAGAGTCGTTTGATACAGCGCTCGCGGAGCGGCATGGAGCGGAGTTCCTCACCGTTAACGATACCGCTGGCCTGGAGGAACATCCCGGCCTGCTCTTCCGCAGTCTCGTGCTCCACGGCATCCCGCGGTACCACGCCCAGTAGCTTTCCCGCGAGGTCCACGACCGGTAACCCAAAGTATTTTTTCTTTTCGAAAACATCCGAAAGCTCCTCCAGCGGCATGGTATCGATGACGGTAATCGGATCCGGAATCATCAGGTCCTGCACGCGAATGTGTCGCGGGGAAAGCACTAGGTCCCGTAGCCGAAGGACGCCAGTGAGCACTCCATCATCGTCCAGCACATAGAGGTATTGCACATCGCGATCGGAGTAATCCTCCGCGTGCTCGCCCAGATCGGTAATGACTTCACCCACAGTGGATTTCTGTAGAAAGGTAACTGGTCCACCCCGCATGAGGGAGCCTGCCACTCCATCGTCGTAGTCCCAGATGCGCTGCATTTCCGCGCGGTCCTCCGCATCGGAGACAGCGGCGATAATTTCCTCGGCATCCTCGTCGCTGAGTTCACGCAGGATATTCGTGCTCTCCTCGGTGGGGAGCTCGTTGAGGATTTCCGCGGCATTTTCGGAAGAAAGGCTTTCGATGATATCGACTGCCTGGGCCTCGGCCAGGTGGGAGAGGAGTTTCGCCGCATCCTCGGAGCCGAGGATCTGGATCAGCGTTTCGCTATCCGGGTAGGAAAGGCGGGACATCGCCCGGCGCTGGTCTTCCCAGTCGAGCGTCTTGATGATTTCCAGAGCAGCCGGACCGTCCCGATTTTCGATGGTAACAGAGAGAGCGCGAAGGGCTAGGGCTACGTTTTCCTTTGTCTCTACAGTCTCGGTCTCCATGCGGGCTACCTTTCACCGCTTCGTTAAGGTACGAAAGGATTTTCCCACAGGAAATCACTCAATTCCGGCATAGAGCAGGGATCAGTCGGGAAAGGCGTGATAGCGCATCGGATGTTCCTCTTCTTCCGCATGAAGCTCGGGCAGGCGATCGTTGGATTCCTGGATCTGCGTCTCCGCTGAGCCCGCATCACGGATACTGGCTACATGGAAGAGTGCGTCTCCCTCATCCGCAAGTCCTTCGTTATTGCGACCGATCACGATGCCGTCCGTGGTGGAAATAATAGGGGTTCCGTCTCCTCCACCCACGGGAGGGGCGATAATACCGAGAATATCCCCGGTAGCTACAGCCTTGCCCAGAGCGACATGTGGCACGAACAGTCCGCCGGACGGAGCTCGCTCCCAGCGGGAGCTTTTCGAAATGATTCCTTTTCCCGAGGGATGGGCCGCCTTGCTCGGCGGCAGCATTCCCATATGGCGCATGGCGGCAATAATCCCCTGTACTCCAAAGCGAATGGATGCCGCATCCAGCCGCGAGGCTTCCCCCGCCTCGTAGAGGACGAACGGTTTTTCCAGCTTGAAGGCAGATTCCCTGAAAGTACCGTCACGCAGCGGCGAGAGCATGGTGACAGGTGCAGCGAAGGCTCGACCAAGCTCCAGCGAGGAGGCGTCACCTGCCGCGATACGGAGCTGTGGCAGATTCGGCCGATTTATCGCACCGGTGTGGAGATCGATCACAGCATCACACAGCGGCAGGAATTTCTTAGTGATCGTATAAGCCAGCCGAGCTCCCTGGGAGCCTTTTTCGGAGCCCGGGAAAATGCGATTCAGATCCCGGCGATCCGGCAGGTAGCGGGTGCGGGATGTAAATGCCGGGAAATTAACGATAGGGATGGTCAGCAGTGTGCCCGAAAGCCGTTTAAGAACGGGGGAGGTGAGCAGGCGTCGGATGATCTCCGTTCCGTTGATCTCATCTCCATGCACGCATGCGGTGATGAGTAGGCATGGCCCGGGCTTCTTTCCGTGGAAAATATCGGCTGTCACGCTGAGGGGATGATTGCTCATCGTTGTGCCAGCCTGAATCGATACCAGCTGTCGCGTGCCTGGTGAGATATATTCACCGTTGATCTCAAAGGGCGGACTCTTTCTGCTACGTTTTTCCATCTGTTGTCCTTAGTTTGGTGAACTGTGATGAAAAGGTCGAGCTTGTAACAATCTTGCTCCAATTTTCCAGAAGAGGGCTCACCCGTGCGCACCAACCATGCATATTCCAGATGACTGAAAGGAAACAATTTCCCCGCATGTATTTCATTGATAACCCTACTGTTCGGTAGTGAAAATTCGATTTACACGCAAGATACGGGGAATAGCTTCAAACCTTTCCCAAGCAACCCGAACAAGACAGGACAAGAGTCAATAATCACATGATCAAATACCTCGCATCCATTTCATTTGCACTAGCTTCCGCAGCAGTCGGAGTCCATGCCGCTGAGAAGCCGAACGTCTTCTTCATTTTCACGGACGACCAGAGCTACGAAACAATCCGCGCATACGGCCTCACAGATATCGACACTCCCAATCTTGACCGCTTGGTCAACGAGGGCGCCAGCTTCAAAAAAGCATACAACATGGGTTCTTGGGCGGGTGCTGTTTGCATTGCTAGCCGGTCCTGCATGAATTCAGGATCTTTCCTTTGGAAAGCGGAAAACGCGACCAAGCAGATAGCTAAGGGAGAGCGCAAGTCATGGTCTCAAATGATGTCCGCTGCTGGTTACGAGACCTACATGACCGGTAAATGGCACGTAAAAGGCGTCAAAGTTCCCCAGGTTTTCGACCATTCGGTCAACATACAGGACGGCATGCCAAAGGCAGTCCCGTCCGGCTACAATCGCCCGAAAGACGAGGCCGATTATGAAAAAGGCTGGAAGCCATGGGACAAGGAAAACGGTGGCTACTGGGAAGGTGGTCTCCACTGGAGCGAACTTCAGGCGAACGACGCAATCGGTTTCCTTGAGGACACCGGAAAATCCGAAAAGCCTTTCTTTTTGTACCTCGCTTTCAATGCTCCCCACGATCCTCGTCAGGCCCCAAAAGAATACATCGATATGTATCCGCTGGATCGGATAAAGCTACCTGAGAACTTTCTGGAAAAATACCCCGATCAGGGTCCGAAGGGAGTGCCTATCATCCGCGATGAAAAGCTCATGCCATTTCCCCGCACCGAGTATTCGGCAAAGGTGAACCGCCAGGAATACTACGCGCTCATCACCCATATGGATGCCCAGATTGGCCGGGTGCTGGATACTCTGAAGGCTACAGGCCAAGCGGAAAATACCTACATCATCATGACTGCGGATCACGGACTCTCCGTGGGGCATCACGGACTCGTCGGGAAGCAGAACATGTATGAGGATGCCTTGTGCGCACCTTTCATCGTCTGGGGACCAGGTGTAAAAGCCGGTTTGAAGTTTGATGCTCCAATTTATCTTCAGGACGCCATGGCCACCGCGCTCGACATCGCCGGAGTGGAGAACACCGAAGGCGTGGACTATAAAAGCGTAATGCCGATCATCAATGGTGAGACGGATAAGACCTACGACAAAATCTACGGAGCATATATCGACACCCAACGCATGGTCATGCAGGGGGAATGGAAGGTGATTTCCTATCCGCAGGCCAAGGTCACCAAGCTCTTCAATATCAACAAAGACCCGATGGAAATGAATGACCTCTCAAAAAATCCCGAATTTGCGGCCAAACTCAAGGATATGACCGCACTACTGGAGACTACCATGGATGAACTGAACGATCCCATGGAAACCATCGCAAAAGCAAATTACCCGAAAGCCCTCAAAGGAAAAAAAACAGCCCATTAATATGAAGCTTCACAATTACATAGCACTTCTCAGCTCGTTCGCGTGTCTGGCACTTTCCACCACCAATGCTGCCCCTGAAAAAGGCTCAACCGCCGAAACAGATCGTTCAAAGGAATGGAACTTCATTCCCGATCCTGCGCTGCCGAATGTACTGATCCTCGGAGATTCCATCTCCATCGGCTACACACTTCAGGTCCGCTCAGAGCTGGAAGGTAAGGCCAACGTTTATCGCCCCGCGGCAAAGAACGGCAAACGTCCGGAAAACTGCAGCGGCACAATAAATGGGGTAAAACACATCGACCGATGGCTGGCCGCGGCCGAGTGGGATGTGATTCATTTCAACTGGGGCCTACACGATCTCAAACACGTTAAAACCGCCGGAACCCACGATAAATCAAATAATCCGAACGATCCCACCCAGACAACGGTGGATGTCTATACAGAGAACCTTGAAACGATCATCGGAAAGATGAAGGAGACCGGCGCGCGCCTGGTATTCGCCACAACGACTCCTGTGGTCGAGGGCACACTTGACCCGCTTCGTACTCCAGAAGCTCCGGTGGACTTCAATGCCGCGGCAGTGGAGCTCATGAAAGCGAACGATATCCGTATCAATGATCTACATGCCTTCGTCGAACCGCACCTGGCTGAATGGCAGTTGCCTCGAAATGTGCACTTCAAGCCCGAGGGCTCGGAGGCACTGGCGAGACAGGTAATCAAGGTCATCACCGAAGAACTCGACGTAGCGAAGGAAGCCAAAGAGTAACCGGCGCTGGCTGGATCTATTGCTGGAAATGCCGGTTGGACGGTTATTTCTCACCGATTATTTACCGATACAGAATTCGGAGAAGATCACGCCCAAGAGGTCTTCGGTATCGAGTTTCCCGGGGATTTCACCAAGAGCATCGAGTGCCTCGCGCAAATCGATGGCGGCAAGTTCCGGGCTGGCAGCCTCGGCTGTTAGAAGTTCCAGAGCAGCGGTAAGATTTGTCCGGGCGAGAGACAACGATGCCTGGTGGCGGGCATTGATGGCAACCGCGTGCTCACCGAAGTCTGCTTCCGCAAAATGGAGAGCGGTGCGGATCTTGTCCGAGAGGTCTCCAAAGCCATCCTCGTTCAGACAAGAGATACGGATGGCGTCCGTTTCCGCCCAGGAAGAGTGCTCCCCGAGATCCGATTTATTCAGAATGAGAAGATGGGTAGCATGATGGGATGGATAGACGGCCCGCTCAGGCTTGGGCTGGCTGGCATCGGCAATTTCCAGCAGCAAATCCGCATCCTCGATCTGGCGGACGGTGCGCTGGATACCCTGGGACTCTATAGCATCAGCGGACTCGCGCACGCCGGCGGTGTCTACCAGGCGGAGCGGGATGCCGTGGAGATTGATCACCTCCTCAATGGTATCCCGCGTGGTTCCTGCTATATCCGATACAATGGCACGCTCGAAGCCGAGAAAGCGGTTCAGCAGGGAAGACTTTCCAACATTGGGTTCCCCGAAAAGAACCGTGCGCACGCCCTCACGTAGGACGCGACCCTGATCGGCGGTGGCCAGAAGGGTATCAATGGTTTCCAGAATACCATCGATTCGTTGGCGCAGCTGGGCGGTAGTCTGTGTATCTATATCCTCATCGGGAAAGTCGATCCAAGCTTCCAAATGGGCCAGAATTTCCAGCAGTTCATCCCGAGCAGCGGTGGTGCGTTTTCCGAGGGTGCCCTCCAGCTGGGAGTGGGCGGCACGGATGGCCAGACGCGTCTGCGCGGAAATCAGGTCCATGATACCTTCCGCCTGGGTGAGGTCCATTTTCCCGTTAAGAAAGGCACGCTGGGAAAATTCACCCGGAGAAGCGTGGATGGCTCCGCATTCGAGGAAACGGGAAAGCGTCTCCCGTGTGACGAGGAGGCCGCCGTGACCAGCGAACTCGACCGTATCTTCCCCAGTAAAGGAATGGGGACCGTGGAAAACCGTCATAATGCCATCGTCAATAACGTGGCCTTCCGCATCGCGGACCTTGCAGCGACGCGCTAATCGGGGAATCACAGCAGATGCGGCGGCACCACAGGCTTTTCCTGCAATCTCTCTGGCAGCAGGGCCGGAGATGCGGATGAGGGAAATGGCTCCGGTGCCCGGCGGGCTGGCGATAGCCGCGATGGTGGTAGTGTCTGTGGCGGCCATGGTGGCGTGCGGTAGAGAAAAGTTATTGGGCGGATCCTGCCGCGGGAGCTTCTTTCCCGCCCAGACCAAGGAATTCCCAGCAAATGAAGCGCTTGATCTCTAGCTGAGGCCGCTCCTGATCATCGGACCATTCCAGCTCCACGGTAGCAGTGCGGGTCGTCGGACTATTTTGTTTGGTGCCGCGCCAGTTGATAATGGAAAGGGCACGGCCTGTTTCGGAATCCAATGGAACGTTCACACGCGCGGCATCGGTTACATTCGCGGGATCCGCAAGGCGGTAGGTGCGGGCACCTGCCACTCCCTGGCCCTTGTCCGGCACATCCTCGACAATGAGCACGCGGAATACCTCCGACTGTCCGGGATCCGGCAGCTCTACGAAGTTTCTGAACCGTCGATACTTCGTTTGAGCGTAAACTTCCCAATCTAGGAATAGTTTCCCATCTGTTCGCTTGAAGAAGGCGTGAACGCGGACGGGCTCCATGGCGAAGTTACTGACGCGCGCCATCGTGCTGAGGAGAAGATCCGCCTCATCGATACCATACTGAACTTCAAGGGTGGCGAGCGGCCGGAAGAAGTCTTTCAGGGAAAATTGCGGAGGCTGATCGTAAGTGAGCATGAAAATTCCACGTCTGCGGTCTTCCTCGGAAAGTGTCTGAACGGAGAAGGAATCGGCTGGGGTATCGGAATCGTTGATGAAATCCACTCCGCCGTAGAATGCTTCCATTTTCGAGCGGATGCCCTCCGATTCAATCACATGCGGGAGCTTTTCATCGACGTTGCTGCCTTTAACATACTGATCGAGCGTATTGAATGCGTCTTCCTGCCAACCGATGCGGATATAATTTGCCTCACGTATATCCTGCGCCTCGGGGCTCCCGGCTGTGTTCGGTGGGGTGACTTGCTTGCCCATCTGCTTTGAGATGTAGAAAACTACTGCACCACCTGCCAGGATCAGGAAAAAGAGGCCGATCATCGCCGGAATAATCCCGCTGGAGACCTTTTTACCGGTGGTCTTGACAGGAATCGTGCGCTCGGGAGGGGCGTCGCTGCCGGATGGATTACCGCGACGCGGCGGGATGGAAGCGGTCCGCGCTGTGGAAACTGGAACTTCTTGAACCGAAGGTGATTTATCCGGAACAGGAGCATGAGCGGGTTCCGGTTGGGGTTGCTGCGCAGGCTGTGGAGCTGCTACGGGTTCAGGCTGTGGCACTGGTGCAGGCGCCGCCGGTGCTAGAGGGGCGGGGGGGGCATTACTTTCCGGAGGTGGGGGAGATACAATGATGCCTTGGCAGTGAGGGCAGGGCCCGGTCGTCGAGGGAAGTTCGTAAGGGATCACAATGCGGCCGTTGCAATGGATGCATTGGAAGTCGCGTTGTTGCGGTGCTTTTGAAAAATCTGACATAGGGGAAGTATCCGTAATACGGGCCGAAGCCTGCGTTTAGTTTAGTTTGCCGAAATGACGATGTCAATGCGTGCAGGGAAACGGCAAGGAGAATGATGGTTTTACGAAGACTGAAAACCGGAGGGGTGAATATCTGCCGGTTATGCCCATGTAGAAAAATCTCACGAATGCGCAAGACAAACGGAGACAGAGACGTAACGATTTTATCGTATGACAATCATCAATAAGATCTTCCTACCGGTGGCAGGACTACTTTTGGGAACTAGTGCCATACAGGCGGCGAAGCCGAACATCATCGTAATCTACACCGACGATCAGGGATATGGCGATGTGAGCGCCCTGAATCCTGATGCGAAATTCCAGACTCCGAACCTGGACCGTCTCGCAAAAGAAGGAGTGGTTTTCACTAGGGGACACAGCCCGGATTCCGTCTGCACACCATCGCGCTACGGCTTACTTACCGGTCGTTATCCGTGGCGCACGAGCCTTAAGAGTGGAGTATTCGGCGCTGAAAGAGAGTGCATGATCGAGGACGGCAGGGAAACACTGGCCTCCCTGCTGAGGGCTAATGGTTACCACACGGGTATGGTGGGAAAATGGCATCTGGGCATGGATTTCCCCGGAACGCCGAAAAACCGCGACTGGTCGATGCCGATCAAGGACATGCCGTTGGACAAGGGTTTTGACTATTTTTACGGCATACCCGCTTCGCTGAACTTCGGGGTATTGGCTTGGTTTGAGGGACGTTACGCGGAAACTCCGCCGACATTATTTACGAACAAGAAGAAGAATCCGCGCGCTTCAGATTACCGCATCATGCCGCCCTATGAGGAATCGGCGGAAGAATCAAACGACCCTACCCGGATCGTAAAAAACGGTTTTGAAGTAGCCTCGGATTTCGTGGACAACCAGTGCCTGACGCGATTCACCGACAAGGCCATCGAGTGGATGGACGGCAAGAGTGCCGAAGCAAACGAGGGTAAGCCGTTCTTCCTGTATCTACCCTACACATCGCCCCACTATCCGGTTTGCCCGCTACCTGAATTTCAGGGGAAAGGCGAAGCGGGAGCCTATGGTGAATTCGTAATCGAGACTGATTACCACGTTGGCCGGATTATGAAATTCCTGGAGGAATCCGGGCTGGATGAAAATACCCTGATCGTCTATTCCAGCGACAACGGGCCGGAGAAATCCTGGCCTGAGCGGATCAAGGAATTCGACCACGATAGCCGTGGCGGACTAAAGGAAGGTAAGCGCTCTGTTTACGAGGGTGGGCATCGGGTCCCGTTTCTTGTTCGCTGGCCTGCGGGTATTGAAAAAGCGGGCCGTAACTGGGACAAAGCAGTGGGACAGACGGATCTAATGGCGACCTTCGCGGAGCTGGTTGGTGCAGAACTGACGGACGACGCTGGGGAGGACAGTGTGAGTTTTGCGAAAGTTTTGACTGATTCGAGTTACTCCGGTGAGCGTCTTCCATTGATCACCCATGCCAACATGGACGATGGGAACCGCTTCGCTATTACAGAGGGAGATTGGAAACTAATTCTTCCGCAAGGGAAGAGGCCGGCCGAGTTATACCACCTCGGGAAGGATCGTGCTGAAACGAATAACGTGGCGGTCGAGCATCCGGAAATGTTGCAATCAATGACAGAGAAGATCACCGATATCATTACCAACGGCCGCACAACCGTGGGAAAGGGACAAGCGAACGACACTGGCTACTGGAAAGACTTGGGATGGATCACTGAAGGGGAATATGAGGCAAAAGTGGGCGACCTCCTACCCGCCAAGGTCAACCCACCTAAGCGCAAAAAGAAATAGAACCTTCAGAAAAAATTAGCGAAAAAAGTATGAACAAAAACTTACAGCCCGGCCTATTGGCCTTTTTGATAACTAGCGTGACAGCAGTGGCGCTTGCAGCCGGTACGAAGCCGAACATCATCCTAATTATGCCGGATGATGCCGGCTATGGCGACTACGCCTGCCTGGGGAATCCGTTGATCAATACTCCGGCGGTTGATGCCTTCAAGAAGCAGAGTCTGCTGTTCACACAATTTCATGTGAGCCCGAAGTGTGGCCCTACACGAGCTGCTCTGATGAGTGGAGCCCATGAGTTCCGAAGCGGGGTCACCCACACCATCCTGGAGCGGGAAAGGATGAGCCTGGATATCACCACCATGCCGCAGGTATTGAAGACAGCCGGATATACTTCCGGTATTTTCGGTAAATGGCATTTGGGCGACGAAGCAGAGTATCGACCTGAAAGCCGTGGATTCGATGAGGTCTACATCCACGGAGCAGGCGGCATAGGCCAGACCTATTCAGGCTCCTGTGGTGACGCTCCCGGAAATACCAATATTAACCCGGCTCTTTTCCACAACGGCAAATGGGTAAAAACCAATGGCTACTGCACCGACCTGTTCTTCGGTCAGGCGGAGAAGTGGATCAAGGAGAAGGTGGATGAGAAAAAGCCATTTTTTGCCTTCATTGCGCCTAACGCGCCCCATGGACCGCACGTTTTACCAAAGGAATACTACGATCAATATGTAGGGAAACCGGGGATTTCGCCCGACCTCGCCAAATTCTACGGCATGATCGAAAATATCGACACGAATTTCGCCACGCTTCTGGATACATTGGAGAGATTGGGAATCGCCGAGAATACGCTGGTGATTTATCTGGGCAGCGACAACGGCGGGACATCCGGCGTTAAAATTTACAATGCAGGAATGAAGGGTGGCAAAATGTCTCCATATCAGGGAGGAACGCGTGTTCCATGCTTCGTTCGCTGGCCGGATGGTGGAGTTCCTGCCGATGTGGTTTCCGATAAGCTGACTGCCCACATTGATCTATTTCCAACCTTCGCCGAAATCGCCAATGCGCCAGTGGATGGGCAGCTGGAAGGGCAATTACACGGCCGGAGCATACTACCTCTGCTGAAAAATCCTGATACGGAGTGGTCTGACCGGCTGTTGATGCAGCATGTGGGTAGCTGGGCGGATGGTGAATCTGCCGCTTTCAAACACCGCGAATGCAGAGTGCAGAATAGTCGCTTCTCATTGGTGAAATATGATGAACTCTACGACATCCAGGCCGATCCGGGTGAAACCAAAAACATCGCAGCGCAGCACCCGGAGATAGTGGCCAATCTACGCGAGAGCTATGACCAGTGGTGGGAGGAAATGCAGCCGCATCTGACCAACGAAAACGTGGTCGGGCCGGAGGTGAACCCAATGAAGGTCATTTACTGGGAGCAGTTCGGCGGAGGGCCGGACAAGAACTTACTCAAGCGTATGGACCCGACGAATCGGGGCCATAAATCAATCGTCGATAAAGCAAGGGCCCGGGAAGAAAAAGGAGATGCCGTTAAGCAATAGCTTTCTCCGGTCTCGGGAAGACGTCTTCCAGTTCGGCCTTGTTCAGGTAGCCCATCAAATTCGTCCGATTGTGAACACGGGTGGCGCCCTTGAACGGGGAGCGTTGTTCCAGGAAGGCTAGAAGGTGCTCGCGGTAGCGGAAAAAATCCGGATCCGCGAAAACCTCCGCACGATCACGGGGGCGAGGGAAATCAATTTCCATGATTTCGCCCACACCTGCCTTAGGCCCGTTGGACATCATTACGCAACGGTCTGCCATGAAGATGGCTTCATCGACATCGTGGGTGACGATCAAAGCTGTAAGCTTCTCCTTAGCGAGAATATCGAGCACCACGTCCTGCAATTCCATTCGTGTGAGCGAATCCAGACGACCAAATGGTTCATCCAGAAGTAGCACGCTCGGTTTGAGGGCTATGGCCCTGGCGATACCGACCCGCTGCTGCATGCCACCGGATAGTTCCTTGGGGTATTTATGCATCGAATCCGCAAGGCCAACCACGGAGAGGGAATGCTCGACGATTTGCTTGCGCACGGCCTTGCTCTCCTTGGGGTAGCAGTTTTTCACTCCAAGCATAACGTTTCCGAAAGCGGTCAGCCACGGCATGAGGCAGGGAGCCTGAAAGACCACGGCACGGTCAGGCCCGGGTCCACTGATCTCGCGATTACCAACGATGATGCCGCCATCCGAGATATCGTTTAAACCGGCAAGCATGGTGAGCACGGTGGATTTTCCGCAGCCTGAATGGCCGATAAGTGAGATGAACTCGCCCTTGCGGATGTTGAGATTAAAATCATCCACTACCCGTATGTCATCCCCGAAAGGATTGGGGTAGGCTTTGATAAGGTGTGAGATTTCTACAAATTTGGAATGTTCTGAGTCAGCCATGGGATTAAATGGTTATGCTGCTGAGGATTTCTTCGGCTTGGCCGGTGAGGGCGCTTTGTTTTTGAGCTGAGGTCGTCCGGAAATAGGAGTGAAGTTTTTCGGGGTTACATCCGGCATGGGAACGACCCTGGTATTGGTAGCCTCCTTCGAGTCCTTGTTGAGCTTCATCATAAAAGCCGTAATTTCTGATTTCAGACGCATGAACTCAGGGTGATCGTTAAGCGTATGCCTATCGCGCGGACGTTCCATATTCACCTTGAACTCGGTGGCGAGCGTGGCAGCAGGACCCATGGTGAGTGGCACGATGCGGTCTGCCATAAGCACAGCCTCGTCCACGTCATTGGTGATCATTACCACCGTACGCTTGTCCTCTCCCCAGATGCGGAGGATTTCGTCCTGCAGATCGGAGCGGGTGAGTGCATCGAGAGCGGATAATGGCTCGTCCAATAGCAGAACTTCCGGTTTCAGTGACAATGTTCTGGCAAGAGATGCGCGCTGACGCATTCCGCCCGATAGTTCATGGGGCTTCTTGTCTCGGGCCGGTGTGAGTTTCACCATATCGATGTATCGCATGATGTTCTCCTCGCGGGCTTTTTTAGAAAGCTTCGGAAACACGGAGCGGACAGCTAGTTCGATGTTTTCGAACACCGAAAGCCACGGAAGCAGAGAGTAGTTCTGGAACATGATTCCGAGATCAGGCCCGGGCTGTTTGACTACTTTCCCGTGGACACGGACCTGGCCCTTGTCCGGCTTCTGAAGTCCGGCGAGGAGATTCATCAAGGTGGATTTTCCGGATCCGGAGAAGCCGATGACGGCGACGAATTCGTTTTCCTCCACCTTGAGGTTGATGTCCTTTAGGACTTCCGTGCGGCTGGAGACCGGACCGAATCCTACGTTTACTGAGTCTATTTCCAGGAAAGGCATAACTGATAGTGGTTTCATGGAGAATTAAGCGGTTGCTGAGCCATCATCGAATGAAACCAGGCGCTGAAGCATGATCATAATACGATCGAGGAAGAACCCGATGATACCTACCACGAAACATGCCAGGATAATGTTAGCGAAGGATTGCGAGGAGCCGTTCTGGTATTCATCCCAAACATATTTCCCCAGACCATCCGAAGAGGAGAGTGCTTCCGCAGCAATGAGAACCATCCAGCCCACACCGAGCGAAATGCGGAGGCCTGCGAAAACTAGCGGAAGAGAGGAGGGGATGACGATTTTGAAAAGGCGCGACCAGAAACCCAGACGAAGCACTTTGGCAACGTTCATGTGATCCTTGTCGATCGCGGAGACTCCCAGAGCTGTATTTACCAATGCAGGCCAGAGGGCGCACATGGCCACTGTGCAGGCGGAGAAGATCATGGCGGGGTTAGTCTGCAGAAATGAGAGCGGGTTCGCGTTCGCATTCATGAAGACGAAGAGCGGATGTGTTTCCGGATCAGGGAAAAAGGCACCGACCACGATCTGGAAAATAAGGAGCCACACAACGGGAGAAACCGGACGGAAAATCGAAATGATCGGTGTAAAGCAGGCCATGACGACCCGGTTGAGTCCGCACATGATACCGACCGGGATAGCGACGGCTGCCGCGATGACGAAGCCAACGAAAACGGTAGCGAGCGATCGCTTGGTCTGCCAGAAAATCGTAGCAGCACGTGGGTATTTCTGCTCATCCGTCCGGACAGCCGCTTCCTCATAGCGTGCAGCGGATTTGGCGAACTTGAGCGCATCTTTTCCGGTGGCTGCAGTGGCCAGGCTTTCTTCCGCTTCTTTTGCCTTGGTCAAGGCCTCGGTTTTTTTGACCTCACGGTTACCTTTGGTCAGGTAGTCGATGACTTTTTTGAAATGCTGAACCTCGTCAGCTACTTTATTTGCTGCCAGCTGGGACTCTTTGATAGCTTCCGGTGGATTTGCGCGAATCTCGTCGATTTCAGTGGCAATCACCTTCAGCTCGTCCTTTTCCTCATCGGTTTGCTCTCCGTCCAATCGGATGGCTTTGACCAGTTGATCGGATGAGACACCTTCTGTAGCGACTTTTTCAGCAAGGACAGCAATGGCTTCCTTCCGTTTTGTTTGGTCGGCTTTGTAGTCCGCCTTGAGGGCATCATATTTCTTTTGAACAGGTGCTATTTCCGCTTTCACCAGATCCCGCGATTCCTGAGCTACCGTTACGGCTTCATCCTGAAGGCGAATCTTTTCCTTCTCCAGTCGGGCTAGCTCGACCTCGGTTTCATTTATGGCTTCAAGGCGGTTTTGCCCCGTTAGATTGAATGCTTCTTGCTTCTCGTCCTCGCGCTCGGCGAATCGCTTACTATTTTCGCCTGCATCCCATACTTTTATAGGTGTGGGAGCCTCACCGGATTTAGTCTTATGCTTTGGTGCTACCACATCCCATATAAAGAAACAGATGAGAACAAAGATGATCGGCAGAATCATGTATTTCGCTATGTCTTCGATCTGCTTTTTGGGCTCTTCCTTAAAGGCAAGCCGAACAACCGGATCGAATACTTTGAAGCCGCTGACATCTATGACTTTGAGAAGTCCGTATTTAAACTTATCTGTACCTTTCTGGGCCATGATCTTAAAGTGTGGAAATGAGTGCCCGAATGAGGGCGATATGATTTTGTTATAGCAGGGAGCCGGCCAAGAATATCCCGGCCGACTCCAGATTTATATGAGAGTTGGAAACCCTTATTGGTCAGCAAGTGCGGCGTCGTCCTTGTTGCCGATTTTGTGACTATTGAGGTATTCGATCGGCTTCTTGCCATCGTATTCGATTCCATCAATGAAGTCGGAAGTGGCTTCTTTGTAGCCATCGTAATCTTCAGCGGGTACTTCGTCTGCGGTAATAGCGCCTTCTTCGATGAGAGAGGCTGCCGCCGCTTTGTAAACCTCGGGAAGGTAGACCTTCTCAGCAACTTCCTTATACCATGAAGCAGGTTTTGCTTCGGTAATTTGACCCCAGCGACGCATTTGGGTAAGGAACCAGATTCCGTCGGAGTAGTGAGGGTAGGATGCGTGGTATTTGAAGAATACGTTGAAGTCAGGCATCTCGCGTTTATCGGTTCTCTGGAAGAAGAAGTAACCGGTCATGGAGTTTTTGATGAGATCGAAGTCAGCACCAACATAGTTCGGCTGGGAAAGGATACGGCATGCTTCCTCACGGTTCACGAGCTTACCGTCTTCTTCCGCATCAAGCCATTTGCCGGCTTTGATGAGAGCTTTGGTGACAGCGATGAGTGTTTGTGGATTTTCATCCGCCCATGCTTTAGTAACACCGAAAACTTTTTCCGGGTTATTTTTCCAGATATCATAATTGGTAACAACCGGAACGCCGATATTCTTCGCTACCGCCTGCTGGTTCCATGGTTCACCAACGCAGTAGGCAACATTTTTTCCTGACTCCAGAGTGGCAGGCATTTGTGGCGGAGGAGTGGTGGAGAGCTCGATATCACCGTCTGTGAACCCTTTGAGATCGGTGGAGGTGTAGAAGCCAGGATTGATATCTGCAGCTGCAAGCCAGTAGCGGAACTCGTAGTTATGGGTGGAAACCGGGAAAACCATCCCCATCGGAAGCTTTTTACCTTCTTCCTTAGCCTCTGTAACAATTGGTTTCAGGGACTCGGCGGAGATTGGATGCTCAGGAGTATCGGTATCGAGAGCTGGATCATTTTCCTGCATCTGCTCCCAGATGGCATTGGAAACGGTAATGGCGTTACCATTGAGATCGAGGGTGTAGGGAGTGACAATGTGTGACTTGGTACCGAATCCGATGGTGGCCGCAATTGGCTGACCGGAAAGCATGTGGGCGCCATCGAGTTCGCCAGTGATTACGTTGTCGAGAAGTTGTTTCCAGTTCGGCTGGGCTATAACCTCCACCTGAAGACCTTCTTCATCGAAAAAGCCTTTTTCCTTGGCGATGACAATAGGCGCGCAATCGGTGAGCTTGATGAAGCCGAATTTCAGTGTGTCTTTTTCAACGTCGAGTTGCTCGGCGTGAGCGAGGCTACTGGCTAGAGCAGCGGTTACGATAATGGTTTGGATACGCATGTGATTTATAAGTTTTGAGTCTCATGCTATCAAGCGGCGGGCGTGCCAGCGGAATGTTGGTGGAAAAGAATCACGCGCATACGTGCTCATTCCTTTGATGAGGATAACTCATGCCCGGCCGGAGTTGGCCGCCATGTAGATATCTTCCCGGTAAAGACGGGACAGGGAACCTCCTGCAGAGGAGTCAGGAAGAGAGCCGGAACTGCGCAACCCCGCGAGCATCCAGGAGGCCTTGTCCGTGGAAGGCCTGTTCACGGAATCGCCGTGAAACATATGAAAGGAGCTTGCTGAAATATTAGCCGTCCCGGTGTAGAACGTATCGTTCAGACTGTTCCGTAATATCTCTTTTGAAGCAGCGGTGTACTTTTTCTCGGCAAGGATAGAAATCAGGTCTTCGCGGAAATCAGGGTCCTGACAGATTTTGCAACTCTCGATCAACGCGGCGACAAGCTTGATGGAGTCTTCCTTTCTGTTCTGAAGGAATTCTCCAGCTAACAGCAGAACCTTTTCCGGATGCCCATAGGATAGATTTGAAGAGGTGACCGGACTCCATCCGTAGCCACCGAGAATGGCTTCGGAATTGTAAGGTTCGCCAACGCAATACCCGTCGATATGGCCGGATTTCAGGTGCCGTGGCATCAACTGGGGCGGAAGGAAAATAATTTCAATATCCGTATCGGACAAACCATGACGCTTGATCCAAGTGTGAAGCAGAACATTGTGGGAGGAGAAACGATGAGTCGCAGCAAGCGTGAACGGTCTGGTTTTCTTCCACCCCCTTTCGAGGTATTTTTTGAGACCGGAACCATCGCCAATAGCTTCCCAAGGGAGGTCAGTTGATAAAGTGATAGCGTTCCCGTGTAGATTCAAAATCAGCGGAACCGCAACCTCACACCGTAGATCGGTGAGGCCGAAGCCAAGGGCGAAGGCGATGCCGGCGATCGACTCAGCAGCATCGAGATCCCCGTAAAAAAGGCGATCCCGGACTGTGGCCCATCCCAATTCCCTGTGTAGAACCACGTCCAATCCATATTTGGAAAAAATCCCCATTTCCTGCGCCACAGCAAGAGGTGCGCAATCAGTTAGGGGCACATAGCCCAGGCTGATAGAGTGCGATCGTCTTGAAGCGAAGTTACTTGGTCTCATTTCTTTGCTGGTAAGCGTTTACAATGCCAAATCTTCATCTTTGGCATAAGCGGTGCTTCTAGCAGAGCAGCACTTCGATGAAATACAGTAATTATGGAATGGGTACCCGATTTAAGACAACTTAGGGCACTCGTTGCAGTAGCGGAGGAGGGGAGCTTCACTCTTGCTGCCAAGAAACTCTTTGTTACCCAATCAGCTGTAAGTCATTCATTACGAACGCTCGAGGAGCAACTGAACTGTAGGTTACTTGATCGTTCCGGTAAGAAGGTGGCGGTTACATCAGAAGGTGAATTATTGCTCCACCGGTGTAAGCGTGTACTACACGAACTAGATCAGGCAACCTGTGATCTGGACGGGCTGAGAAGATGGGGCCAGACGCGGATCCGTGTCGGAGCTCCACATAGCCTTTGCCACTTCATAATTCCCAGCGTCCTGAGGGAATTCCGCGATTGTTTTCCCCGCTGCGAGCCCCATATCGAAGCAGGTGATACAGACGCCCTGCTGGACAGATTATCGAAAGGCGAACTGGATCTGGTGGTTGGACTCAAGCCGAAGAATCATGGAAATGACGGCTATCGCCCGATGTTCAGCGATCGTCTGGCATTCGTGATATCCCCGTTCCATCCTTGGGCTGCGAAAGAAGATCAAATGGTCGAAACACTTGGTGAGCAACAGTTCATCATCTACTCGAAGGCTACTGAAACACATCGATTGATTGAATCATGGCTTTCCAAGATTGGCGGTCGCATCAAGGCCCCTCTCGTTCTCGGCGATATGCAGGCTATCAAAGAGATGGCAAAATTAGGAACCGGTGTTGGTTTGGTCGCCTCGTGGGTGGCGGCAAAGGAGATTGCGGATGGCACACTACGTGCCGTGGAGATTCCCGGGCCCGAAATGAACCGTGACTGGGGTGTTTTCCACTCCTCACAGCGCGAACCAAGTTTGGTGGAAGAGGCCTTCATAGGTCTTTGCGAAATGGCATTTGAAAATATGCCACGCTGAATTTCCTTCAAACCTTCATATAAAAGAACCCCGCTACCTTTCGGTAACGGGGCGCTGAAACAACAACCATCAGAGAATTTATTTTCTAGAACTTATAATTAAGTTCTACCGATGCACGGGTTGTGGTTGGCACCGCGGTAGCGGTATTACTCTCGGACTCAAAGTGCGCTACCTTGAGGATTCCGGTAAAGTGATCGTCGAATTTCTTGGCGAGCACCGAATCGATTTCCCAGCCACGGCCGGCATCAACAGCGTTATCACCGTAGATGTGGACGGAATTCGTCATTTTGATTCCGGCAAAGAGTGGAAGCGAGTGACTGATGTAGGCGTCGGTCAGACCACCTGTGCCACCGAATAAACGCTGAAGGAGGAATGCGTCCGCATATCCATTGAATGCGTGAACCGTAGCAAGCGGTGTCCGGAAATCCGCTGAAAGATATTCCACACCAGCTGTAACCGACTGATCACCAAGTGCCTTGGTAAGCGATACGTGCGCGTAATCAGCGTGCTGCTTGTTTCCCGCACCATCAATCACGTGATCCTGGAACGCGTATTCACCGTAATAAGCTAAACCGTAGAGGTCGGTCTTAACGAATCCGCCGTAGGTATTGTTGTCGAACGCCTGTATGGAATCGAAATCCATGATGTAGGCATAAGCGCCAAGGGTCACACCCTCGAAACCACTGTAGGTTGCGTTAAACAGATGAATACTGGTCGTATCGTAATCAAAGTTGGGAACCGTCGTTTCACTTCCGAAAATGCGGTTTACCTGATTGATATACGCGTAATTGAAGGTGAAGCCGGTAAGTGCCTTTGAGCTGAAGGAAATAGCATCGTAAGTCTGTTCGTTCTGGCGCCAGCCGACGTTTCCGATGAAGGCGGCATTATCATAAATGATCCGTTGACGCCCAACCCGGAACATGGTGTCGAATCCGTCATATTGGATATAACCTTGATTTAGTTCGTTGGTTTCAGGGTCGTTGATCGGTGTATTTCCAGGAGTCACAGGAGGGGCGCCACCGCCGCCATTGTAATCGTCCAACGGTGTTTGGGTAAACTCACCTTCGATGAAGGCACTGAAACCATTCCATTCCTGAGTCTGTAAGCCGAGACGCTCACGCAGAGTAAACGCGTGGGAGGCATCCAAACCGTCCGCAACTCCGAACTCGTAACGTGCACGGATATCAATCGTAGGTTTAATCCAGTATTCCGCCGCCGGGGCAGTTGCAATCTCTTCGCTCGGAGGACCCGCGTAGGCAAGTCCCGGTGCTAATAGTAGTGTGGCTAATTTTTTCATATGTTCGTTCGTGTCTCCCGCTAGGAGCTAGGTTGGTAGAAGCCACTTCCTGGCCAACCACAACTACGACGAACCATATTCCGGTGAAGATGATTTCCGCGTCAAATGAGCGATAATCATATAACTACTCAGCCTCCAAAAACTCCACAAGGTCGATGCGGGCTTTTTTAAGATCGGAGGGATTTAAATAGAACATGTGGCCGGCATCGTAATATTTGAACGAGATATTTTTCCTGATGGCCTTGGAGAAGCCTGAAGCTTGCCTGAAGCTATACTCCATACCTTCGGGCGGCGTCGCCAGATCGGTGTACGCACCCATTACCAAAACCTTCATCTTCGGATTATCACGCAGCGCATCCTCCAGCCTGTCTGTGACATTTGTGATCTTGTTTCCTGAACCGTAGTCCCAAGGACCGACGGATGTGAGCACCTCATAGGGTTGCTTCTCGATCCAGCCCAAATCATTCCCCAGATAGGAGAGCATCGCAGTGGAGAATGCACCAAGCGCCAAGGAGTAGGATGGATCATATTCAGCATACTCGGCCGTCGTGTCGTTTGCATCCCACGCCACCCTTGAATCGAATCGGCCGATCACTTTTCCCTCATCACGCAGCAACTCTGCGCGGAACTCGAAGGGATGAATCCTGAGGTTTTCACGTTTCCAGATATCTGCGGATATCCCGGTCAACTCACCCAACCTTTCCGCGATTCTAGTCTTCTCGTCTTCACCGATATCCGCGCCTTTCAGCAATGCCACCGCATAACCCCCGAATGCGAAATTCTTCGCCGCTTCTAGAATTTTATCCCTATCGCCGGAAATTTTTCCGTGATGGAGCGCCGTCGTTGCGTATGCGGGGAGAAATACCTGATCGGAAAGCAGACTACCCTGTGACGAGACGATCGTTCTGAAATCAAGCAATGAGGATAGCAATACAACGCCGTTCATACTCATTCCGAATTCATCCTGTAAGTGCTTCGCTAGCCCAGCGGCGCGCACGCCTCCGTAGGATTCTCCGCACAGATACTTTGGCGAAGCCCAGCGTTTGTTCTCCGTTATCCAGATACGTATAAAATCTCCGACAGACGAAATATCGGATTCCAGCCCGTGAAAGTCGCGTTCCTTGTTTTTTCCCTCCGCACGACTGTAACCGGTGGATACAGGATCAATAAATACGAGGTCGCATTTATCAAGTAGGCTGAATTCATTCTCAATAAGGCGGGCAGGGGGGGTGATCGGAATCGTGCCATCACCCTCGAAATTGATCCGTTTCGGGCCGAGTATGCCAAGATGCAACCAGACCGATGAGGAACCCGGGCCGCCATTGAAAGCAAACATTACAGGACGCTCTTCAGCGTCCTCGATATCCCGTTTCACGTAGCTGATACTGAAAATCGAAGCAATTCCATCGCCCTTGTCATCTTCAAGAAGAGTTTTCGACGTGGTTACCGTATAGGGAATCTCGACTCCATCAATTGTGACCGAACCGTCCTTTGAGACCGGTGGAGGAGTTTCCTTTTTGCTTTGGGACTTTTTTTCCGGCTCTTTCTCAGGAGCCTGTTCTTCGGAAAAAGCATTCGTAAAAGGAATCAGGACCAGCGAGAGGATCAAAAAAGTGCGAAACATCGTGGAGGACGTTAGACTCATCCACAGAACTTTCCATCACTGAAATTTCATCTTTATCAGCACTCAAAGATCCAGCTTAGCAAGCTTTGAAGAATTTCTGAGAAAATCTTGAGGTCGGTGTAATCAGAGCAGATGCCAATTTCGTTTCTGTAAGGATTTTCACATGGTGGAAATCGGAGCTAAAAATATCCGATAGAGATCGGGACGGGCAAACTTGTTCGATGCGTCCGGATTTCCGAAAGCTCGTGTTCAAGAAATCACGCGACTATCGAAGCACCTGAGTGCGATCTTCCTGTGTTGGCTGATTACCGACAATTCCGGTCCTCGGATGTAATCATCGAAATCACTCACAAGGAAACTCGATTCGTCCTGACAAATATTCACAGACAGTAGGTTCGCACTCATGGTCCGGAAGGGCAGCACTTTGCGGGTTTACAAGGATCAATGGTGGTATCTCGAAACCACTAATTCCAACTTGTTACAATACATGTAATGAGAAGTGGAGTATCAAAGTTTCTCAGCAGGAGCAGCAGAACCGTTTTCGATTCGCAAAAAATCCGTTATAGAGCTCTACTAACGATATGATCACAGTAGCAGCTTCGCGGGAAAACGACTGGCGCATACGCTCAAAACAGCTCAGCCGCCGGATCAATCTTGCTTGGTATCTGCAAACCTTGTCAGGTCCGTTATTGGTTAGCTCGGTGACCGGCGCGTTGGTCGCGGTAATCTTGAGGCGTCAATTTGCACAACTGGACCTGGCTATTTTAGCAGCCTCTTTATTCGGGCTCATTTTATTGGTAGCTTTCGTCTGCTTCTTCATTGCTCGAAGTCGTTTTGAATCGCCGGAAAATGCGATGATCCGCCTGGAGGCCGGCATGAATTTGGATTCGGCACTCTCCTCGGCAGAGCATGGCGCATCTCAATGGCCAGATGTCCCTTCAGATTCCAGGAAGCTGCTCCGTTGGCACCTGCCGAAAACGATCATCCCCCCTATCGCCGCACTAGCGCTATTACTATTGGGGTTTTGGATCCCCATCTCTCCGAAAATTGATCAACCCAAACCTCCATCCAGCCAGCCACAGGCTTGGTCCCAGCTCGATTCTCAGCTACAGCAACTCTCCGAAGACGCAGTGGTCGACGAAGAATACATCGAAGAAATGGAAGAGCGTCTCGACCAACTGCGAGCGCAGGAAGAGGAAGATTGGTTCAGTCACGCTTCGCTCGAAGCAACAGATAGCCTGATGGATGCGCAAGATTCCAACCTCGAAAAACTAGAGCAAAATCTCGCGGATGCAAAGAATGCACTGGAATCCCTCAGCGAAAAGGCCGAAGGCCTCAATTCTGAACAGAAACAGAAGCTCGCCGACGACTTTGAAAGTGCACTGGAAGGACTGAAGAACGGGGCAATGAAACCAAACCCGGAACTGATGGACCAGCTCTCCAAACTCGATCCCAACGATATGGGAAAACTATCTCCGGAGCAACTTTCGCAGCTCAAGGGGAATTTGGAAAACATGAAGCAATCGCTCAGGGAAATGCAACAGGAGAGCTCGGGAGAAGGTTGGGAGGAGGAACTTATGACCGGTGAAAATGGAAACGGCGATGGTTCCGGAGATGGGCAGGAAGGTGAAGGTAACGGAACCGGTAGCGGTGGGATTCAACGCGGTCCCGGGCACGACCCGAACCTCTTCAAAGATGAGAAAGATCCGCTGGAAATCGGTGAACTTACAGCTCTGGACGCAGAGGATTTATCAAGAGCTGTGCCTGGGGACCTTCTACAACTTCAGGATGGTGAGCATTCCGTTGATGATAGTAAGTCAACCGCTTCTAGTGGTGGCGATGCATCAAAAGGCAAAGGTGGCGATAGAGTATGGCGGGACTCACTGGCCCCGGATGAACAACGCGCACTCAAGAAATACTTTGAATAGCTGCCCGGCTATCATCCTGTATCACACTTCCATCCTTGATAATCAGAGTCCTATCGCCCACATCGGCCAGACTTCGGTCATGAGTTACCACTACCAATGTAACATGCTGCTCATTAGCGAGTTCCAGTAGTATTCCCATAATTTCATTGCCCGTGTTGGAATCCAGATTCCCTGTCGGTTCATCGGCAAAAAGGACCGAGGGCTCATTCACGATGGCTCGTGCAATTGCCACCCTCTGCTGTTCGCCACCGGAAAGTTCTGCCGGAAGATGATCCGCACGATCCTTCAGGCCAACCCTCTCCAGTGCCAGCAAAGCCTCAGCCGTGCGATTCTCGCCAGCAATCGCACCCGGCACGGAAACATTTTCCACCGCGGTCAATTCCGGCAATAGGTGGTAATTCTGGAAGATATAGCCGATCGATTTATTCCGAAACTTCGCCTGCTCCTTGCGACCCATTCCGTAGAGATCGACTCCACCAATATGAACGCTACCTTGCTCAGGCCGTTCAAGCCCGGCCAAAGTGTAAAGTAGCGTGGTTTTTCCCGCACCACTTGGTCCACAGAGAAATACCTTCTCACCCTTAGTAATCTGAAGATCTATCCCATGAAGGACCTCTATCGATTTTTTACCGATCCGATAGCTCCTGTGCAAATTTCTAGTTTCGATCATCACCTCGTTCACTTTGCCAAGATGCACCCCGAAAAGCACGGATGTCCACCTGCAAGCTGACAAAATCCTTCCAATCCTCCTACCCCACCTTTAAGAGAAATCCATGACTCAACCCGCAATCCTCTTCTCCGGCCAAGGCGCACAGAAAATCGGAATGGCACGCGATTGGATAGAATCCTCCGCGACAGCCCGCGATCTCGCGAACAAGGCAGACCAGGCACTCGGCTACTCTCTCACGGAAATCATGTTTGAAGGCCCAACCGAAAGCCTCACAGCCACTTCCAAATGCCAGCCAGCACTTTACCTTCACGGCCTCATCGGTCTCACGCTCCTGAAGGAAAGACTACCTAACTTCCAGCCATCGGCCGCGGCAGGCTTATCCCTTGGCGAATTTACAGCACACGCAGCGGCCGGCACGTTCTCGTTCATCGACGGACTCAAGCTTGTTTCCCAGCGTGGCACGTTCATGGAAGAGGCCTGCAATGCCACCAATGGCTCAATGGCAGCTCTCATCGGCGGAGAAGTCTCAAAAATCGAAGAACTTGCCAGAGTGACTGGCGTAGACATCGCCAACCTCAACGCTCCCGGCCAGATCGTCCTTTCCGGATCCGCCGAAAAAATCGATGATGCTGTAGCAAAAGCTAAAGAGTTCGGCATCCGGCGCGCCATCAAGCTAAACGTTGCAGGAGCATACCATTCCAGTCTGATGTCCTCCGCCCAAGAGAAATTAGCAGCGGAACTGAACACCACCACGATCACCACCCCTTCCATCCCTGTTGTAGCGAACTACACAGCCCAACCGGTTTCTTCCGAGGCGGAGATACGCTCGACCCTCACTTCCCAAGTTACCGGCTCTGTTCGTTGGATCGAGTCCATCCAGCATCTGGTTGCAGCCGGCCAGACCCGCTTCATTGAAATCGGCCCCGGCAAAGTTATCGCGGGACTCGTTGCTAAAATCGCACCTGAGGCTACCGTTATCTCAGTCGAGGACGTCCCTTCCCTTGAAGCCGCCATCGAAGAACTTTCCTAAGATCAACCTATCCGCAATGCTCCCTACCTCGCTCAAAGACGATTTCCCGATTCTTAGGGAAACCGTCAATGGCAAGCCACTCGTCTATCTCGACAACGCTGCCACCACGCACAATCCAACCCAGGTCCTGGAGGCATCGCGGAAATATTACGAGCATCTAAACTCTAATATCCACCGCGGCACACACCACCTGGCCCGGGCCGCAACCGATGCTCACGAGAAGGCACGTGAAACGATCTCAAGGCACCTCAACGCCGCGGCACCCGAAGAAGTCATCTTCACGTCCGGCACCACCGATTCAATCAATCTGGTCGCCAATATTCTGACTCTGCAGCCCGGAGATGAAATTCTAATTTCCACTCTGGAGCACCACTCGAACATCGTTCCATGGCAAATGTTAGCCGAACGCTCGGGTGCCAGTCTGAAGGTAATCCCCTGCAATGAAGAAGGAGTCCTGGACCAGGGAGCCTTCCGGAATCTACTTTCGGACAAAACAAAAATTCTCGCACTGACATGGATCTCCAATGCATTCGGAACCGTCAATCCAGTCGCTGAGATGGCAGCTGAAGCTAGAAAAGTGGGATCACTTATCTTACTGGATGCTGCGCAGGCCATACCTCATTTACAAATTGATGTTCAGTCACTTCCGGTAGATTTTATTGCTTTTTCGGGCCACAAGATCTACGCACCTACCGGCATTGGAATTCTCTGGGGGAGGAAAGAATTGCTTGAAACCCTACCGCCGTGGCGAGGTGGTGGCGAAATGATCAAAGAGGTCACCTTCGAGCATACAACTTATAACGACCTCCCTTTCAAATACGAAGCAGGAACCCCCAATATCGAGGGTGGCATCGCTTTGGCCGCCGCTATCGACTACGTAAATTCCATTGGCCTCGAGGAAATTTATTCTCACGAAAAGACCCTTATTCAGCAGGCCGCTGCCGCCCTTTCTGAGATTCCAGGTATTTACCTCTTCGGACCCGAAGATCGTGTGGGTGCACTCTCATTCGCTATTGAAGGAGTTCATCATTATGACTTGGGAACTCTGATCGACCAAATGGGCGTTGCAGTCCGCACCGGCCACCACTGCTGCCAGCCACTTATGGCTCGTTTCGGCATAACCGGCACTACTCGTGCTTCCTTCGCCTTATACAATACGGAGCAAGATATAGATTCTCTGGCCACCGCCGTCAAAAAGGCAGCCATGATGCTTTCCTAGCGTACCAACCAGGTATTCAGCAACTTCCCCACTTTCAGAAATGAAGATCGTCCTCGGAATTACTGGCTCCATCGCCGCTTACAAGGCAGCTGACCTAGCATCGCAATTGGTGAAACTGGGGCATGAGGTGCATGCCGTGATGACAAATTCAGCCTGTGAATTCATCACACCACTCACTCTTCAGACTCTCACCCGGCAGCCGGTTCTAGTTTCTCTGGAAGATGAAAAGAACTCCTGGAAACCAGGACATATCGAACTGGCGGACACCGCCGATCTTTTCATTATAGCACCCTGCTCTGCCAATACCCTTGGTCTTCTTGCCAATGGGCTAGCACCGGATCCCCTCACCTCTATCTATTTGGCACTTCCCCGGGAGACCCGCGTCTTGATCGCACCTGCCATGAATGGAAAAATGTGGCTTCACCCCGCTACCGCTAGAAATTGCAAGACGCTAGTTGCTGATGGCTGCCAGTTTATTGAGCCAGCCACTGGCGATTTGGCCTGCGGTTATAAGGGTGTCGGCCGTCTCGCTGATGTGCCGGATATCCTCGACGCCATAGCACGGTAGAACTCTGACTCTGGTCTAGAAACTCTTCCCAATCCACTCCGCCCTTGAAATCCACATTGGTTCACATTACCTCACCCGCATGCTAACGATTAAAAAACTAACCAAGACACTCGGTGGACGCACTCTTCTCCGCGAGGCCGAGATGTCCATTAACTGGGGAGAACGCGTAGCGCTCGTCGGCCCGAACGGTGCCGGCAAATCCACTTTGTTCCGTATGATCCTTGATGAGGACCAACCGGATGAAGGCACGATTGATCGTGATGAATATGCGATCACAGGCTACCTCCCACAGGAAGCCGGCGAGCCTTCCGACGAGACGATCATTGAAATTGCAATGGGTATCACCCCTGAGATGATCGGCCTGCTCCGCACCATCCGCGAGGGAGAAAAATCCGGAGATCTCGGTACCGAAGAATTCGGAAAAGCCCAGGATCAATTCACTGCCCTCAACGGTTACCAACTAGAACCCAAGGCTAAGAAAATCCTCTCCGGTCTAGGCTTCAAACAGGAGGATTTCAATAAACCCGCCCGTGAATACTCAGGGGGCTGGGTCATGCGCGCCCACCTTGCCCGCCTTCTCGTTATGGAGCCGGATCTCTTGATGCTGGACGAGCCGACCAACCACCTTGACCTCATTTCCCTCCTCTGGCTTCAGCGCTACCTACTGAACTATTCAGGCGCCATCCTGATGATTTCCCACGATCGCGACTTCATGGATACCATGATCGAAAGCGTCATCGAGATCGATCCGGACGCGATGCTGCTCATCACCTATAACGGGAATTACTCCAACTATCTGGAAGAGCGTGAAAAAGTTTACGACCGCAACGTCCAAGCATACCGAAACCAAAACAAGGAGATCGAAGCTCATATGGAGTTCATTGAGCGTTTCCGCCAAGTCGGCTCCAAAGCCGCCCAGGTTCAGTCACGTATCAAGCTCGTTGATAAAATCGAGCGCATCGAAAAACCACGTGCTCCCCGCAAGCCATTCAAATTCTCTTTCCCTCAACCACCTCGTTCCAACCAGAAAGTGGTGGAACTAGAGCAGGCCTGCCAATCCTATCCCGGAAAACGCATCTACAAGGATCTGGATCTCACCATCGAGCGCGGCGATAAAATCGTTCTCGTTGGACCGAACGGTGCGGGTAAAACCACCCTGCTCAAGCTACTTGCAGGTGAACTGGAAATCGATGGAGGAAAGCTGGAGACCGGCTACCTCACCAAGATTGGCTACTACTCCCAGCACCGTGCCGAGGCGCTCGATGAATACGCGACTGTTCTCGACGAGGTAATGAACTCCTGTTCCACGCTTCGAGAAGAAGATGCCCGTGCTATCCTTGGCACATTCCTCTTCCGCCGTGCGGATGTGGAAAAACGCTGTGGAGTTCTCTCCGGTGGTGAAAAATCACGACTTAACCTAGTCAAATTCCTCGTTGATCCACCGAATCTCTTGTTGATGGATGAGCCCACGACCCACCTCGATATCCTATCTATCGATTCCCTAGTGAATGCTCTCAAATCCTACGAAGGCACACTCGTTTTCATCTCCCATGATGTTCACTTTATCCGGAATTTGGCTGAGACGACTCTCCATGTAAATCGCGACGAAAAGAACCCGGAGAACGGATCAAAAGTCACTAGATATACAGGTGGTTACGACTATTTTCTCGAAAAATCCGGACTCAGCGACGATCGCTCTGCAGTCACGTCGTAGGCACACCCGGACGAACCGAACAAATCACCCCACCCTGCATCGTTGCTTGTCAGCTACGGGGTGGACAGCGCACGATTTGCCTCGTGAAAACAAGATTGATTTTAGCAGTCCTGGCACTGCTCGCCGCTACTGCAGCATTCTGGTTCCTAAGATCAGACGGAGATAGCAGCAAGCTGGGGATCGAGGCGAAAACTCTGACGGATGAGATCCTTGCCTTCGGCCCCCGGCCGCCAGCTAGCGAGAATCTTCGGAAGGTTCAGCAACACCTTTCTGAAGGGCTAGAGAAGGCCGGATGGGTAACCAACATACAGGAATTCGAACGCTCCACCCCTATCGGGAATGTAAGATTCAGAAACTTACGAGCCCGTTTTGGCGATGATGGAACTAAGACCTGGAACAGGAATATTACCGGAATCCTTTGTGCCCATCTCGAC
Source organism: Luteolibacter sp. AS25 (assembly GCF_046736275.1). GTDB lineage: Bacteria > Verrucomicrobiota > Verrucomicrobiia > Verrucomicrobiales > Akkermansiaceae > Luteolibacter. The sequence goes on along the minus strand of NZ_CP151837.1, from coordinate 1,616,201 downwards.
TCAAAATACGATAAGGAAGAGAAATTTCTTGGGGCGGATGATGCTGCATCAGCCTGTGCTGCACTTGTGGAGATTGGGAAATATTTGGCTGAATATAAGCCGGAGCAGGCTGGGCAGTTGGAGATTGTATTCTTCGATGGTGAGGAAGCCTTTGCTAAAAACATGACCATCCTTGACGGATTATACGGCAGCCGTTTCTACGCAAACCAGTGGCGCACCCAGAAAGTAAAACCCGATTTCGGAATCCTCCTCGACATGGTTGGACACGAAGATCTCTCCATTAGGATCCCCTCGGATTCCCCGGAAAATCTCGCCAAGCTCATGTTCGAGACCGCCAGGGAAAATTCTGTCTCCCACCATTTTGGCACAGCTCCAGGCCCAATCATGGATGACCACCTACCTTTAAACCTAGTTGGAATTCCAACGTTGGATATCATCGGTGATTTCGCCAACAAGCGCTGGTGGCATACCCCCGGCGATAACGCAGCAATCGTTTCCGCGGAGTCTCTGGGAATCTCGATAGGCGTTACTTTGGGTATGCTTGATGAGCTACTGAAGCAATAAGCTCACCGCTTTTCCAGATACGATTCGAACATCATTTGAAACGCAGGTGAGAAATCACTGGGATTATTATTAATCCAGGCCCTGATTTCTTCGATAGGAAACGGCATCATAGCCTCAATCTCCGCAGCCGGAAAACTCACGGCTCCCTTGTGGGAGGTTATGAATAATTTGATATGCTCCCACCCGGTCTCAGCAGATGGCTTCACTGCAAGAATTTCTTCCAGATGTTCCTCCTGAACTTCCTTGATGCCAGTCTCTTCGTCCAGTTCGCGGATTGCCGCTTCAAGATAGCTTTCTCCAGCATCGAGATGTCCTGAAACGCTGGAATCCCAAACACCGGCGTTCTTGTCTTTCAGGTGGGAGCGTTTTTGCAGGTATAAATCCCCGTTTTTATTGAACACGAAGATATGAACCGCCCTATGTATAAGGTTTTCAGAATGGACTACCGCTCTCGTTTCAGTCCGGAGAGGAATATCACTCTCGTCCACCACATCAAAGATTTCCTCACCTTTCTGGGCACTGTCTTTCAAAGGATTGCTATCATACAACCTTGTCAATTCGATCCACTTTTCGAGATTCAGCTGCTCACCACGCGTGGTTGAAGGCACTCCGAGCGCTTCTGCTACATCCTGCCATTTCGGCTGTGCCGGCAGTTGTTTTCCAAGTTGCTTACGTCGCTGGGAAAATCCCCTGCGGACAAGCTCATCAAAGAGCTTCGCATCAAAGACCGACTGTTCTTCCGGTTTCCTGGGAATTAAGACTGCCACAGAGGAATCGATATTCGGCCGCGGATAGAACGCCTCCGGAGGTACAACCTTCAATGACTGAATATGCCAGTTTACCTGCATTCTCAGACTCAGAATCCCGTAGTCTTTGGTTCCGGGGCCAGCTCCCAATCGGTCGATTACTTCCTTTTGCAGCATGATAACACCTCGTGTGAACGGATGCGGACGGCTCAAAAGGTTTTTCATAATTGCCCCGCCAGAAGAATAAGGAAGGTTCCCAAGAAACTTCACTGGACGATGCTTGAAGAGTAATCTGCGATCAAATTTTGCTCCATCACAGAGGTGAACTTCCACATCACCGCGATCCGCGTAGCGCCGCTCCAGAGATGCTGCTAATCTGGGATCAAATTCTATAAGAATAGTCCGTTTCGCGTGGTCGATTACATGCTCGGTAAGGGCTCCAGTACCCGGACCTACCTCCACCACCGTGTCTTCAGCAGTGATTTCCAGCTGTGAGACAATCCACTTTGCGATATTCTGATCCGTTAGGAAATTCTGACCAAGCTGCTTACTCGGAAGCACACGTGCTTCATCCAGAATTTCCCTAATTTTGTTTCCCGTCATTTTTGGAGAGATTGCTATTCCTCGCCCCATCTGGCGAGCCTCTAAAATTGAGATTATTCCGCGGTGAACACACGACCCTTACCGGATTTCCACGCCTTTTCAGCACTTTCAAAAAGATCAGTGAGCTGCTTCTCCGAAAGAATCCTGAATTCGATCGATTTCGCATGGGTGGTAACAGGATATTTTTTTACCACCATATTCTGAAGATGCGCACCTTTGCCATCCGCCAGCTCGGTCACACGGTCGATCCCCTTGCCCACGACTCCAGCGATGGCTGCAGGCCCTTCTGATGTAAGTGGCGATATGTAATAGAACCGAGCCAAGGCCTGCCCTGAAGTATCAACCGTGACCTCATCAACAATCAGAGCACCATCGAGAATATATTTATGTCTGCTAATGGATGATATACGATCCAATGCCACCAGAAAGCTACCATCTGTTAATATCGCCTCCCAGAACCGAGTCAGCCCTACTTCATCCGTGGAATCACTGGAACTTTCTTCTTGGGCATTTGAAACTGAAGAGACTCCAAGGAGCATTAACAAAAGTAGAATTCCAAATTTCATAGTCTTGGAATGATCCATCGAAAATTAGGCTCTGGCCAGCAATCAATGCCCCAATGGTGAGTAAAGGTTTGAACTCCACAATTTGTTCACACAGGATCCCGCCCATGGTAAGTTATCGCTCGAACGTGGCCGCGTTGATGTTGAATTCCCAGGGTGATTTGCTCGTTTGCGAGCGCTCCACCGTCCCCGGATCCTGGCAATTTCCCCAAGGCGGTGTTGATCTCGGGGAATCCCTCAAGCAGGCCCTTTACCGCGAAGTTTTAGAGGAAATCGGGCTAGCGAAAAAAGACTACGAAGTGGAATATAGCCGAGGTGGATACCGCTATCTCTATCCCGAAGAAGTTCGCCTCAAAAAGAAAAAGAAGCATGGCCACCATGGTCAGGAGCAGACGTATTATCTCTGCAAATTGAAAAAAGATTCCGCTAAAATCAACGTGAACCAGACTCCTCGGGAGTTCAGCGATTTCCGGTGGATCAAACCCAGTGAATTTGACCTCAACTGGGTTCCGAAGTTTAAGCGCGAAGTTTACCAGGCAGTTATGAAGGACTTCTTCGATCTGGACCTCGGAGAATCCTCCAATACCTAATAAACTACGCGATCACGGCATTGAAGACTGGGGTATCCGAGGTATTCTGAATGCGTGTAAGGGATAGCACATATGCCCCCCAAAGGGCCCAAGGGCGTCGGAATTCAAGGGATCCGACGCCCTTGGTTTTTCCACATTTTCGGTTATCTAGCATTCGTTTCACAAAGAAGAAAGCCTGCCACGACCGAGTCGCAGCAGGCTTTTAAAAATGTCGATTTAAGCCGTTTTACAGCTTTGCCGGGTAAACACCCTTTTGAATGAGATCCTGAATGGAAGCGACAACGTATGCTTTGTCATCCGGATAAGTGACTCCGAACCATGAAGAGCTTGTTTTCACTACACGACAGGTTGTTTTTCCGGAGGAAATCAAAGAGTCAACCACGGTAGGGATGTAACACTCGCTCTTCGGTTCGTGTCCATGCTTTCCGAGGAAAGAGATAAACTCATCTTCAAGATCATCAATAAACGATTTAGGGAAGAGCCAGAAATTCATGGATACAGGTGTGGTCTCCAGAATATCGCGACGGATACCATCCAGCCCCTGCCCCACGACCTTGCCGCTATCTTCACGGCCAATTTCCACGTATTCCTCAACACTTTTGAGAATACCTTCGTCTGTGACCTCACAGATTCCGCGATTTACGTGCCCGTGCTCGGATAGTGTATTCACCAGTGGAAAGCCAATCAGCCCACATTGGTCTCCTGTTGATTTTGAGAGTAACTCGAACGCTTTCACGTATGAGTTCTGACCGTAGAAGTCATCCGCATTCACAACGGCAAAAGAACCATCGATCAGATGTCTTGCTGCACGGACCGCATGTGTGGTTCCCCATGGCTTCTCTCTACCTTCAGGTATAGTGAATGGAGCAGGAAGATCATCCAGCCTTTGGAACGCGTATTCGACTGCTATTTTCCCTGCGAATCTTGAACCTATCCCTTCTTTGAAGGCATCGACAAAATCCTCTCGGATTACGAAGATCACACGGTCGAAGCCGGCCGAAATCGCATCAAAGACAGAATAATCCAGAACGGTCTCACCGTTCGGACCCATGGGATCGAGTTGTTTGAGTCCACCATAACGGCTTCCCATCCCAGCCGCGAGAACAAGTAATGAAGGCATGTCGGAGACTATTTGTTAGAAAATGGTAAGTCGAAAGAAACTAATCGTGAAATTTCCTTCAAGATCAGAGCGGCTTCAGAAGGTAATCCGCCACCCACCCATGCATATCGGTATCGTTCTTACACCAATGCCATCCGTGCACCTGTCTGAGAGATTCTACTTCATCTCCTTTTTTCACCCGTAACACGGTCGGATCGAAATCCTCCATGGCTGCCCACCGATCTTCACCCAGAGGCTCCAGAATCTCCGCGGGAACATATCCATTCCGTCCAAAGGAATCCATCGCCCAGATCCAGCCGGGCCAAGTTCTGTCTGCGGGCCCACTGGTCACCTCTTGCCCGGCGGTCAGGTGGATGGCCAGTGTGTTGTTCTCTTCGTAGTCGGAGTTTGCGATAAATTTCATGTGAGTGATTACAGTTTCAATGAAAATGGATGAGAAACAAATATTCCTCATCCATTTTTTGTAAATTATAGACCGTAGGTTGCTTTATTCAGCCCCGACCTCTTCGATATCAGGTTCCGGTTCACCGTCTGGTCGGCTGGAGTCGAACGTAAGCTCTTCCGCTTCCGGCTTACGGGAAACAGTGACCATGTCGCCTGTTTTCACCGTTCCGCGCAGCAGAGCCTCGGCAAGTGGATCTTCTAGGTAACGTTCTACCGCACGACGCATTGGGCGAGCTCCATAGTTCGGGTCGAAACCTTTCTCAGCAAGTAGCTCTCTGGCGGCTTCCTCAAGTGTGAGATCGATATCCTTCTCCTTGAGACGTGCGACAAGTTTCGAGACCTCGAGATCTACTATCTGATTGAGATCCTTTTTCTCCAGCATGTGGAAAACAACGGATTCATCAAGTCGGTTGAGGAACTCCGGCTTGAAGTAACGTTTGGTTTCTTCAAGAATTTTCTCCTTCATTCCCTCGAAATCCGCCTCGTCCTCGTTCATCGCACCAAAGCCGAGCGCCGACTGACGCTTGATTGTGCTGGCACCCACATTGGATGTCATGATGATGATCGTATTGCGGAAATCGATTTTCCTACCGAGTGAGTCTGTCACCGTGCCGTCTTCCAGAATCTGCAGAAGCAGATTCATAACATCAGGGTGGGCTTTCTCCACCTCATCGAAGAGCACGACAGAATAAGGCCGACGGCGAACTGCTTCCGAAAGCTGACCGCCTTCTTCGTAGCCAACGTAGCCTGGAGGTGAGCCGATAAGTCGGCTAGCGGTGAATTTCTCCATGTATTCCGACATATCGATCTGAATGAGAGCTTCCGGATCCCCGAACATGAAATCCGCAAGATTACGTGTGAGGTAGGTTTTACCAACACCGGTAGGTCCAAGGAAAAGGAATGAACCAATCGGGCGCTTGGGATCTTTAAGATCCGCACGTGAGCGGCGCAGCGCTTTGGAAATGGCAATAACAGCTTCATCCTGACCGATAACACGGCGTCTGAGTTCTTCTTCCATTTTCAGCAGCTTCTCATTTTCCTTCTGCTCCATGCGTTGCAATGGCACTCCGGTCCATTTCGAAACAACCGCCATGATGTCTTCATCGTCAACAGATACTACTTTTTCTTCAGAGCTAGCGCGCCACTCGTTAAGTGTGTCTTCGAGTTCTTTTTTGGCGTTCTTTTCATCGTCGCGAAGAGCTGCAGCTTTCTCGAAATCCTGCTCCGCAATTGCTTCCACCTTCTCCTTGTTGATTTCTTCAATGGCAAGTTCCGCTTCCTTGATTGCAGGAGGTCTGGTCATTGTCCCGATTCGGGCGCGGGCACCGGCCTCGTCGAGAACGTCGATGGCCTTATCCGGGAGGAAACGTGCGGTGAGATACCTTGAGGTAAGTTTTACGGATGCTTCGATGGCTTCCGGCGTGTAGGCAGCCTTGTGGTGAACTTCATATTTTTCCTGAAGTCCTTTGAGAATCAGGATAGCATCGTCAACGGACGGCTCATCCACCTTCACCTGCTGGAAACGGCGCTCTAGCGCAGAGTCTTTTTCGATATACTTCCGGTATTCGTTGAGCGTTGTGGCACCTACACACTGTAGCTCGGAACGGCTCAGCGCAGGCTTGATGATGTTTGAAGCATCCATGGCACCCTCGGCTGAGCCAGCACCTACGATGGTGTGGAGCTCATCGATGAAAAGGATGACGTTTTTGACTTTCCTGATCTCGTCCATCACAGCCTTGATGCGTTCTTCGAACTGACCGCGGTATTTCGTTCCGGCAACCATAAGAGCCAGGTCGAGAGTGATCACTTTCTTGTCGCGAAGAAGTTCAGGGACGTTTCCGGTAACAATCTCCTGTGCGAGACCCTCAACAATTGCGGTTTTTCCGACACCAGCCTCGCCGATAAGAACCGGGTTGTTTTTGGTCCTGCGGCAGAGAATCTGAATTACCCGCTCGATTTCATCCTGCCTGCCGATAACCGGATCCAAGGCTCCTTCTTCAGCAAGTTTCGTGAGATCACGTCCGAAGGCTTTCAGTGCGGGAGTTTTTGTTTTCCCCTCCCCTGATGAGTCGCCCCCGGCTCCTTCGAGCTGCTGGCTGCCTTCATCTTCAAATACACCAAGATCGTCATCATCATCGTCATCCATGTCTTCCGGAGAGAAGTTTGGGTCGATTTCAGCTAAAATTTCATTCCGGGTGCGTTGGATATCAACATCCAAGCGTTTGAGAACGCGTGCAGCGACACCTTCGCCCTCGCGGAGTAGGCCAAGTAGCAAATGTTCGGTTCCCACGTATGAGTGGTTGAGTGCCTTTGCCTCTTTATTCGCAAGTGCCAGGACTTTTTTGACACGTGGGGTATAAGGAATATTGCCAGCTGTCTTCTGTGGTGGACCGGAACCAACTTCCTTTTCTACTTCCAGGCGTACGGCATCGAGTTCGAGACCCATACGTTCGAGAACGTTTACAGCCACTCCCTGGCCTAATTTGATTAAGCCTAGCAGAAGATGCTCAGTTCCGACGTATGCGTGGTTGAATCTGTCCGCTTCCTTGCGAGCGAGTGCAAGGACCTGTTGCGCTCTTGGGGTGAAATTATTCATGCTTCTTCGGGGTTGCCGTTCTCTGGGAAACGGTCTGTTTGATCATTCTTTATATTATGACTATCAGGGGAATTTAGAGATTGCAAACGGGAGCGCATAATTTCCGCTCTGATCACGTCTCGCTGTTCAGGTGATAGCTTCTTGCCAGCATGTAGCTGAAGGTGTGCCTGTTGGATGTCCATTAATAGACTGTCGCACATATTGACTGTATCGGCAGGGAAAAATCCCATATTTCCTCCCAATCTGAGAAGGGAAAGGTGGTTCAACGCCTCTTTGGAATCTATCAGATATGCGTGACGTAAAACGCCATAGGCTCGGCCTATTTTATCAGCGACCATGTCCGGATCGTCTTCCAAAAGTTTCTCCCGGGCATTCTGCTCATGGTTTGCAACCTGTTGAATTACCCTCTCTAGGCGGTCAATGATGGTAGTCTCGCTCTCGCCCAAGGTGGATTGATTCGAGATCTGATAAAGGTTACCGAGTGATTCCGTTCCCTCACCGTAAAGTCCCCGCACTGCGAGGCCGATTTTATTCACTGCTTGTAAAACCGGTCCGATTTGATCGCTCAAAACGAGCGCCGGGAGATGAAGCATCGCTGATGCACGTAAGCCTGTTCCCAAGTTTGTAGGGCACGTGGTCAGATAGCCGAGATTCGGATCGAATGCGTAGTCGACCTTCTCTTCCAACTCAGTGTCCAACTCGGTCAGAGCCTTGTATGCATCGGATAATTGCAGTCCGCTGCGAATCGCCTGCATACGGAGGTGATCCTCCTCGTTGAGCATGATTGAGAAACTCTGACGACGCTCAATTACAGCGCCGGATCCGTCACCGCGGGCGGCATGCTCGCGTGAAATTAGGTGCCGTTCTACGAGAACTTGCTTTTGCACGGATGAAAGGTCCTTCAGCTCCCGCGAAAACGCATCCTTCATCACGCCCAAGCTCTCGACAGCCGGTTGGAGAATTTCCAGAGCCTTGGCCCGTTCGCCCTTTTTCGCCCATCCTGGGAACGGATGCCCGCGAAGATTCCGCGCCAAGCGGATCCTTGAGGTTATTACCGCACAATCCTTTGTGCTCGTGCCCGTCATCCAATCTGCAGGATGGCGGATCAATGTTGAAAACCTCATCATTTCCCCACCTCCGCTTCTTCAAGTGAACGAATTTCGTCCCGAAGTTCGGCAGCTTCCTCATAACTTTCCGAGGAGATCGCTTTTTCCAGCTTGGAGCGGAGTTCCTGCATTTTTTGATTCCGGTAATGACTTTCCATTAAACCTTCAGGAACTTTTCCCACGTGGGTTGGTCCCTTGTGCATCGCACGCAGCATTGTGCCCAGCTCATCGCCAAAAACGGTGTAGCAGTTCGGGCATCCGAAACGGCGAACCTTCTGGAAGTCATCCAGAGTGAATCCACATTCGTTGCAAACCCTTCCTTTACCTGCAGGATTTCGAGCGGCTGGTGTTGGTCCGGATTGCATATCTTTCTGGAAATTCCCCTGAAGCATATCTGCAAGGGAAAAGCCTGTGGGATCTGTCACCCCACGCTCTTCCGCACAGCTCTCGCAGAGGCAAACCTTTTTCATCTGTCCCTCTGCCAACTGCGTCAGAAACACAGTTGCTTTGCTATCGCAGTAATCACACTTCATCTTACTTACCAAACTAGCACATCAGGCAAATGGAGTCCCGCTATTCATCGCCAGTTCATGAAATTCCTTGAGAAACTGCTTGGTGAGCACACCTGGTTTACCATCACCGATTACGCGGCGATCCAAAGAAACAACAGGAATTACCTCCGCAGCGGTGCCTGTCAGGAAGCACTCGTCGGCGATGAAAATATCGTAACGGGTAAGCGAACGCTCGGTGACCTTGATGCCGAGTTTCTCAGCGATTTCGAGGATTACGGAGCGGGTAATACCGTCCAGCGCGCCATCGGAAATAAGCGGAGTGGAAAGAACACCGTTTTTGAACAAGAATAGGTTATCTCCGGTGCACTCCGCCACGTAGCCCTGTTCGTTGAGCATGACTGCTTCCAAAGCGCCACCCTGGATCGCCTCGACCTTTGCCATGACGTTGTTCAGGTAGTTCAGGCTTTTAACCTGTGGCATAAGTGCAGCCGGTGCAGGGCGGCGTGTGGCACAGGTAATAATTGCCAGACCATTCTGATAGTGCTCCTCAGGATAAAGCTTGATGGTAGATGCGATGATAAACATCGACGGAGTCGGGCATTGATAAGGGTTCAGGCCGAGCTCCCCCGCTCCGCGGGTGATCACCAGGCGGACGTAACCATTGGTCAGTCCATTCGCAGCGATGGTCTCGCAGGTATATTTGCAGACCTCTTCCTGCGTCCACGGCATCTTCATCAAAATCGCCTTCGCGGAATCGAACAAACGAGTGATATGCTCTTCCAAACGAAAGACCCTTCCATTGTAAAAGCGGATACCTTCAAAAATTCCATCACCATAGAGCAAACCGTGATCAAACACGGAAATTTTCGCTTCATTTTCCTCCACCAACTTGCCGTCTAACCAGATCTTCATGCTTTCTAAGAGCCGAATCCTATGCACCCCGTTCAGCGTGGCAAGCGGATGATTGAGTAGAATGAAAATTTCTCGAAAATAGAGTCTTCCGTATTGGAACTTCCGCACCATTTGTTGAGAATCCACCCATGTCTGAAAATACCGCAGCACTCAAAGCTCTCCTTCTCGAAAAATCCGTCCGCACCGGTGAGTTCACCCTCGCATCCGGCAAAAAATCAGATCTTTACATCGATTGCCGGGTCACAGCGATGGATCCTTTCGGAGCCGCATTGATCGGAGAACTTGGCTGGGCGGCAGTTCGGGAGAAAATCGTAGCAGACAATCTTTCGATTCAGTCCATCGGAGGCATGACACTTGGTGCGGATCCGATCTCACTATCGATCGGGATGGCCTCCGCACGGAGAAATCCAGACGAAGCCCTTCAGGTCTACACAGTCAGGAAGGAACCAAAAGGTCACGGAGCAGGCAAACAGATCGAAGGAAACTTTGCCTCCGGACAGAATGTCATCGTCGTTGATGATGTTATCACAACCGGCGGCTCAACCTTGAAGGCTATCGATGTCATCGAAAAAGCAGGTGGCACAGTGAAATTCGCCATTGTGCTCGTTGATCGTGAAGAAGGCGGAAGGCAGGCTATCGAAGAAAGAGGAATTGAAGTAATTCCTCTCTTCACACGGACCACGCTTCTTTCCTGACAGGTAAGAAGCTTCTTACTCCATCAAATCCGGGTAGCGATCACGGGCAATTTCCAGAGAGATATTCATGATCTCGCTGGAGTTTGCCTTTTTCAGCGCTTCGTCGGCAGCAGAGGCGCATTGAGCATAACTTAACGAGCGTATCGCCTGACCTACCTTTGGCAGAATTTTCGGGGAAACCGAAAGCTCCTCCACGCCCAGACCAATCAAAAGTGGTGTAACATTGATATCACCAGCCATCTCACCACAGATCCCCGTCCAGATGCCGTGATTCGATCCGGCATCCACTGTATTTTTAATCAAGCGGATCACAGCTGGATGGGTAGGCTTGTAGAGCTTTGCGACATGCGGGTTCACCCGGTCAACTGCTACTGTGTATTGGATCAGATCGTTCGTCCCGATTGAGAAGAAATCGCAATGCGGCGCCAGAAGATCGGCACAAACTGCCGCGGATGGCACCTCGATCATTACTCCGACAGGAATATATGCATCAAAAGCTATATTTTCTTTGCTGAGCTCATCCATGCAGCGGAGCAGATGCTCCTTTGCCTCCATTAGTTCCGAAACCCCTGAAACCAGGGGAAACATAACGGATATTTTCCCGAAAGCGCTCGCCCTCAAAATCGCGCGAAGTTGCTCACGGAACATTCCAGGCCGGGCCAAGGACACCCTGATTCCACGCCATCCAAGGAACGGATTAGGTTCAGGTTCAGTCAGAAGTTCCACGGGCAATTTGTCCCCGCCGGAATCTAGCGTCCGGACGATGGTCATGTGCCCCTTCACCTCTTTTACGACCTTCTGGTAGGCCTCTGCTTGCTCGAATTCATCCGGCATTTCCTTGCCGTTGAGTAAGAGAAACTCTGTCCGGTAAAGTCCTACTCCCTTTGCTCCACTTTTGCTGACCTGTTTCAGCTCATCGAGAAATTCGATATTTGCCGATAAAGTTAGTTCGCGACCATCCGTGGTTTCGGTGGCTTCATCCCGCTTGGAATCCAACTCGGTTTGAAGCTTATCCTTTTTCGCGGCGATCGAAGCGTATTTTTCGAAAGTTTCCTCGGTAGGATTTAGAATCAGCTTCCCCGAATAGCCGTCAAGGATGCACGGAGTCAGTGCCGTCACCTGTATTACCGAAGCATTTAATCCCACAATTGCCGGCACCCCGAATGATCTGGCGAGAATCGCGGTGTGTGAGTTCACACTGCCCTGCTCGGTGGCGAAGCCCATCAAGTTGCGGCGATTTGACGAAGCTGTATCCGAAGGGGAAAGATCGTATGCGAGAAGGATGTGTTTTCCATCCGGTTCATGATGGTTGGGCTCATCATCCAGATGGAAATTCCTAAGAACACGTTGGGACACATCTTCAATGTCCGCGGTTCGCTCGCGAAGGTAAGGATCAGGGATCCTTCGCATGGCTTCCAGAAAGTTCTGCATCACCGCGTAGAATGAATACTCCGCGTTCTGTTTCCTCTTTTCGATTTCAGAGGAGACCTTGTTCAATAGCGTTTTGTCCTCCAACAGCATCACGTGCGCTTCGAAGATCTCGCTATCATCGTTCCCGGAAAGTGATTCCAAGCGCTTCTGGAGCTCCACCAGCTGACGCTTCGTGAGTTCCACTGCCTGTTCGAAGCGTTTTTGTTCGTCCGGGATTAATTTTTCCGAGATATGGTAGATCTCTGGCGACGAAAAGCCGCGTGCAATGACATGAATCGGCCCTATTGCTATCCCTGGTGAAGCGGGAATTCCGCTATACGTGATTTCTGGTTTCTTGGGAGAAGCTGCCATCTGAATGATCGAACGCTGAAGGTTTTACCAAATTTAGGCAAGTATTCAGAAAATACGACCTTTGCTTGGAGAAATTTAGGGGGTGAAACAAAAAGCCGCCTCCCCGGAGGAAGACGGCCTTTGTTTCAAAGTATCTGAACTTCAGAAATTACTTCCAATTAAGGAGTTGGAACTTCTGCGATCGTTTTGAGGATACGTGAAGCGATCTGGTATGGATCACCTTGGGAGTTCGGACGGCGGTCTTCGAGGTAACCCTGCCATTTGTCTCCTTTAGCGAAGCTATGCGGAACGCGGATTGATGCACCACGGTCGGCAACACCCCATGAGAACTTGTCGATGGATTGTGTTTCGTGAAGACCGGTCAAACGTTTGTGGTTATCTGGTCCATAAACAGCGATGTGTTCTTCAACATTCTCACCGAATTTAGCCATAAGCGCGTCAAAGTAGGTTTTACCGCCAACTTCACGAAGGTATTTGGTTGAGAAGTTCGCATGCATACCGGAACCATTCCAGTCGCCTTGGATCGGTTTGCAATGGTATTCAACATCCACTCCGTATTCTTCACACAGACGCTGAAGGAGATAGCGAGCTACCCAAATTTGGTCAGCAGCACGCTTGGAGCCTTTGCCGAAGATTTGGAATTCCCATTGACCTTTGGCAACCTCGGCATTGATGCCCTCGTGGTTGATGCCGCAATCGAGGCAGAGATCAAGGTGCTCGTTAACGATTGTGCGGGCGATACCACCAACGTTTTTGTAGCCTACGCCACAGTAGTATTCACCTTGTGGACCAGGATATCCACCTGTTGGGAAACCGAGAGGCACACCATCTTTCATAAGGAAATATTCCTGCTCGAAGCCGAACCATGTATCAGGATCGTCAAGGATGGTAGCACGTGAGTTTGTAGGGTGTGGAGTTTCACCATCCGGCATCATGACTTCGCACATGACGATCGCACCGTTACGACGAGCGGAATCCGGATAAACTGCTACTGGCTTAAGCATACAATCGGAGCTACCGCCTTCTGCTTGTTGGGTGGAGCTACCGTCGAATCCCCACATTGGTAGATCTTCGAGCGCTGGGAAGGAGTCAAATTCTTTGACCTGTGATTTTCCGCGGAGGTTAGGAACGGGTGTGTATCCGTCCAGCCAGAGGTATTCGAGTACGTATTTAGCCATGTTTTCTATGTTTCTATTCGTGGTTAGCGATGGTTTTCCCAGGCCGCTGGCGATGAGGATTCATTCGCCTGCTGCACTGGTAAAGGAATTAAAGCAAAGTCTGTGCCAGTCCTGACACATCTGCCTTGGTGGAAATGCTTGAGTAGCGGATTGCACGGGACTTGTAAAACACCACCTGTTAGATGGCGCCAATATGTATTACTATCAGCGTCGTATCGTCGATACCCGAGTTGGCCACAGCTCTTTTCAACAGTGCCGAGCAACATTCCTCGGGAGTCGCTGAATCCATTAAGGACTCCCCAATATGTCTCTCCCAAACGCCATCGATCAGGCCATCCGAGCAAAGTAGGAAGCGGTCTCCTTCCATAAATGGAATCGCGGCAAAAAATGGAAATACGTTTTCATGCCCACCTCCCATTACCTCGTACAGAGCGGAGCGACGAGGATGACTCCTGTATTCAACTTCACGGATATCGCCACGCTTCCAGGATGCCCATGCGGCAGTGTGATCCTTGCTCACCTGCTCGATTTTTTCCGCCCGACACCGATAGACCCTCGAGTCTCCGATGTTCGCCAGATACATGTTCTCCGGTGAAAACCAGGACAGGGCCAAGGTCGCGGACATACCTTTGTTGTTTTCAGACTCCTCACCTATCCGGTTGATTTCCTCATTTACGCGTCTGATTACATCCGCAAGGTGGGAAATCGAGTCAGGGAAAAAACCGGCAGCAGCAGCACGAAACGTTTCCGGAATCCTTTCTGCAAGTTGCTCGAGGATCAGGCTGGAGGCTATCTCGCCCGCATTTCCCCCGCCCATTCCATCGGATACGGCAAAGACCAAATCACTCAACTCCAGCAACATTTCCCCTGACTCCGCAAGGCGGGTGGAAGCTTTTGCATCGGAAGAAAATGCTATCCAGGAATCTTCGTTCTCAGGATTTTTGGTGCCACTTTGGGACAAGGCCGCCCATCGAATCGAAATTTTCTTATCCACAATTCAATCTCCGGAAGCGGTGTTCGGATTTGGAAGTATCTCCGCTAACTCGAAATCGATGATGCAGAATCTCCCCATTTTATCGTTGTAGGTAATATTCCTAGGTTCCGCATCCAGATGCCTGACACCATAGTCTCTCTCGAGTTCCGCATAGAGTTTATCGGACTTTGCCTTTGAGATTTGTGGTGCGGGTCTCCCGCAGTTGGTTGAGACAAAATAAAACTCCTCCGGATGTTCCTCAATAACTTTGGGAACATACGGGCAGCCTCGCTCCTCCAGGACTTTCAGAACCTCCACTTCCTTTGCGTAGCGTTCCTCCACCCCAGTACCTTTCATCCGCTTGTGAACATGACCGTAGAAATCAATGCGCACATGCGATCTCAAACCATCCTTGATAGGCTCTATCGACATCGCGCTAACCCTACATCGTTCCCACTTCTTGAAAACCTATTTGTGAAAGTCGTTTCACAAGTCTTTCTTGAGCTTTGAGGTTTAAAACTTAACCTGCCCTGACACATGAGAATCATCGCGGGGAAAGCAGGACGCATCGCAATCAAGGTGCCACGCGCAGTGGCTCGACCGACCACCGACTATGTCCGCCAGGCAATTTTCTCGATGCTTGGAGACACGGTGTTCGATGCACGTGTTCTGGATCTTTTTTGCGGTTCCGGAGCTATCGGACTTGAAGCACTGAGTCGCGGTGCTTCTTCCTGTGTCTTCGTCGACGAACACAGAAATTCGACTTCCACTGTTCAGGAAAACCTCGAGAAAGCCCGTCTTGAAGGAGGTCGAGTGGTCAAATCCGATTCCCTCCAGTTTCTAAAAAGGGACCCTGCCACCTATGATCTCATTTTTGCTGATCCTCCCTACTGGAAACATTATGGAGATACGGATCATGTAAAAAACCTTCTGGCTCTTCCCGCCCTACCGGAGCGTCTGGAAAAGGGAGGTCACTTCGTGGCAGAAATATCTACCGCCCAGTCCACCCCGGAATCCCCCGTCCTTCAGCTCTTGGACCGTCGCGAATACGGCAGTAGCACCATACTCGTTTTCAAACACCCGTAGGGATGAAGGAACTGCTGACAATCTCCCTCTACCGCCTGCTATTGCCGGTTCTGTTTATCCTGGCGTTTCCGGGATGGCTTTTGAAAATGCTCCGGAGAGGTGGTTTCGGCAGCGGACTTCAAGAGCGGATAGGTATATATACCTCGGCCCCGGATTTTGAGCCATCGGGTGCGGTTCATTTTCACGCGATTAGTGTCGGGGAGACGATCCTTGCACTAAAGCTTATCAGGGAATGGTCTTCTCAATTTCCTGATACACGGATCGTCCTCGCAGTGGGTACATCCACCGCACATGACCTCGCAGTAGGCCAGCATCTCCCGCAATTGAGGGTTACCTACATTCCTCTCGATTTCCCATGGATGATCGGAAACTACCTCCGCCGCTTCGAGCCCTCCCAATTTATACTTCTCGAAGGTGATATTTGGCCGAACTTCCTGCGGATCGCGAATAACCAGCAGATCCCCGTGAAGCTCGCCAATGCGAGGGTCTCGCCACGCTCGTCACGCAGATTCCTCAGATTCGCACCAATTCTTCGTCCGTTTTTCTCGAAAATCTCATCTGTGTGCATTCAGGAAATAGAACATGCATCCCTCTGGCAAAGCCTCGGCATTGCTCCACAGAACATTCACCACACAGGAAGCATCAAATTCGATACAGAATCGACCGTTGCTCCGGTAAAAAGCCAGGAATTCACGGATATTCTCGCCGAATTCGGAGAAAACCGTCCTATCATTCTCGCGGCCAGCACATTTCCAGGCGAAGAGGTATTCCTCACAGAAGCCATATGGAACGCGAACCCCGAAGCTCTTCCTGTAATTGTTCCCAGACACGCCGAAAGAAGATCAGAAGTGCTCTCCACACTCACCCAGGCGGGTTTTCAAGTCACCCTCCGGACAAATATTTCAGATTCTGCCCCAGAACGAAAAACAGAAAAGGCAGTCCTGATAATAGACACCACCGGAGAGCTGGCAACTTGGACCTCCCATGCGGATATTGTCATCATCGGAAAATCTTTTCTCTCCAAGGGGGGGCAAAATCCAGCCGAAGCTATCCTGGCCCGCAAGCCGCTGATCCTTGGCCCCAACATGCAAAACTTCCAACCGCTTGTCCGGAATCTAATTTCTTCCGGCGCAGTTCTCACAGCCCGCACCCCGGATGAAATCTCCTCGGCAATTCGCATCGCAACGGTGCCGGAGGAAGCTGAAAAACTTACTTCGAAAGCGTTTTCTGTCTTGAGCGAGCACCACGGAGCAACAAAGCGACATCTCAATTTCTTGCAACAAACTCCCGATCATGCCTGAATCTCGGGAAACCACCGACTTTCTCCCATATAACACCTATTCAATCTCCAACGTGAGCGACGAAAAACCAAATCCCCTTGAAGGACTCCTTGATCAATTCGCACTCGGCCCAGCCTGGGCTCGTGGTAAATCCGATGATCAGCCAAAGAAATACAAAGACGGCGGTGAGCGCGAATACAAGCCACGGAGGCGGGACGATCGTCACGATGGCGGCGGCGGAGGTCGTGGGCGGGATAACCGGAATGACGGCAGAGGCCGCAGATTTGATCAAGGTGGCCGTGGTCGCCCTGAGCCCCGTGAAGAAATTGCACCTGCCGAAGGTGTCAACGTGTCACTTTTCCCGGAGAAAGAAGCGATCCGACTGATCTGCAAGGAAGTCCATCAGGTCGCACGGGTTTATTCGCTTTTCGATATCGCCCAGACAATGCTTTCCGAGCGGAAGAGAATGACCGCTCAGTTCGAAATTTCCGAGAAACACGAACCCTTCTTTTCCTGCAAATTCGAGGACGCCATTTATCTCACCAAAGAAGAAGCGCTCCGGCACTTCCTTCAGGCGGATTGGCGTGAACGCTTCGTAGAGGAATCTACCATCGAAGTGGAGCCGCCTAAGGGCAATTTCCAATCCGTGGCACGCTGCGGGATCTCCGGTGAATGGCTGGGGCCGCCTAACTATCACGCCTATCAGACGACTCTACGCCGCATCCACCGCGAGCGTTTTGCAAACATGCCTTTCGAGGCCTATTCCGCAAAAGTCCGCACCGAGCGTTCCGAAGAAGCGGTAGCTGAATGGATGGAGTCCATGAAAACACAGACTCGCTGGCGCATTCTCACCAACGAAGAGATCAAAGCTAAAAAAGCCGAGCTTGCTGCAGCTAAGACTCAGGAAAAAGACGGGCCAACACCGGTAGCTGAAACCACAGAAGAAGCGCCGCCAGTCGAAATCCCGGAAACACCTGCCGAGGAACCCAAGGCAGATCTTCCGGAAGCAGCCGAACCGGAAACCTCAGCAGAAGCTCCGGAATCATCCGCCGAAGTAGAGACTCCAGGTGAGAATCCTATTGAAGAACCTGCAGCAGAGGAAAAACCAACCGAAGAACAACCCGAACAAATCTGGATCACAGACCGTGCGGAAGCAGAACGCGCCGTGGCAAACGATGTTCTAGGAAAAGCCTTCAATCGCACCCGCAAAGCCAAGGTATCAGCCGCGATCGCCGGAAAATTCCTCTCTCCGGGCCTTTTGGTTCGCCTCAAAGGAACTGGCAATCACCACCGCAAGCACCCTGCCATCATCATACCGGGAGTTTGCCGCGTTCTGGAATCCGAGCACATGCCCGTATTCAAACGCAAAGGAAAACTCTACACGGGCCCGGCACGCCCAAGTTCACTCGCCCCGGATGCGGTTCTAGCTCCGCGCCCTGGCGAGATGGTCAAATGGATCCGTGAGAACACCCCTGCAAAACTCGAAGGGCTATGGAAAGCACTTCTTCCTGAAGGCGCCACTGCGCCACCACAGGAATACGCGGCAGACCTTTTCTGGTTACTGCAACAAGGCCACATCCTACTCTACACCGACGATCTACTCGTCGTCCAAGAGCAGCCAAAGCCTCAGGAGCCGAAGAAAAAGAAAGCCAAGCCAGCACCTAAATCCGATCCGGAATCCACCGAAGCCGAGACTCCAGCAGAGATCGTTTCGGATGCAATTGCAGTCACCGCCGGATTGGTAGCTGAAGTCGCCGAGAAAATCACCGACGCCGTCTCCGAAGCAATCAAAGACGAGGAGGCCGAAGTTACAGTTGAGGTAGAACAGGAAAAAGAAGTGCCGGAGTCTCCCGAATCCGAAACTCCTACAGCCGCCGTAGCCCCTGTGGAGAAGACCACAGAAGCATCCCCTTCACCAGAGGTAGAGCATCCCGAAGCATCCTCCCACAATAGTCCGGAGAAACCCGAAGCATCCACCCCGCTTCCTCCGGCAGAACCGGAGTCCCACCACTCAAGATAGCCATCAATAGCTTTCCAAAGTATCTCCTCATGGAGATACGCCTTTTGAATTCAGAATTTTATGTCCAAGCAACAGACCTTAGCAGATTCCGCTACACTTGAGGGAACATCCCTCCATACGGGAGAGAAAGTCTCTCTGACGTTGAAGCCAGCCCCCGAGAATTACGGCTTCAAATTCCGCCGTGTAGATCTCCCTGACCAACCGTTCATCAACGCAGACGTGGATAAAGTCCAGACCGTTGAGCGCGCTACCACTCTCGCGGAAGGCTCCGTGAAGGTGCACACAGTGGAGCACGTCCTTTCCGCGCTTACAGGGATGGGTGTGGACAATGCGATTATCGAAATGGATGCCAACGAGCCTCCGATCGGCGATGGTTCAGCAGCCCCATTCGTGGAACTCATTAAAAAAGCCGGCATCGTCGCTCAAGACGCCCCCCGTAAGGTTTGGGAAATCCGCGAACCAATTCATCAGGAGATGGGCGACGGCACGATCATTACCATCGTCCCGTCCAAAACATTCCGGGTATCGGTTACCAACGTAGGACCGGACAATCGGTTCACACAATATTTCTCCTCTGAAGTCACACCGGAAACCTACGAAACCGAAATCGCTCCAGCCCGCACATTTGTTTACTACGAGGACGTTAAGCCACTCCTCGACAAAGGCCTCATCAAGGGCGGCTCTCTGGAAAGCGCTGTCGTCATCCGTGGCGAGCAAGTTATGTCGAAGGAGCCGGTCCGTTTCAACAACGAGTTCGCCCGGCATAAAGCACTCGATCTAATCGGCGACTTCATGCTTTCCGGTAAACGCATTCTTGGCCACGTGATCGCGGTTAAACCCGGCCACGGTCCGAATACAAAAATGGCATCCACCCTCAAGCGTGAATACGAGCGTATGCGCGCGATGGTTCCTGCCCCGATCAGTATCCCTGATGGCGAAAGCGTACTTGATGTCAATGAGGTCATGAGAATTCTTCCGCACCGTTACCCGATGCTGATGGTTGACCGTGTGATCGACTTCGGTGAGGACAACTGCACTGCTCTCAAGAACGTCTCCATCAATGAGCCATACTTCCAGGGTCATTTCCCGGGCCACCCGATCATGCCGGGTGTTCTCCAGCTTGAAGGAATGGCTCAGGTTTCATCGATTCTCATGCTTCGCAAGCCGGAGAACCTCGGGAAAATCGGCTACTTCCTCAGTGCAAACAACGTCAAATGGCGGAAACCGGTTATGCCTGGCGATACTCTCATCACCGAGGCCAAAACCACGAAGGTGCGGGGAAATATCGGTCAGACTTCCTGCCGATGCCTGGTCAACGGCGAAGTCGTCTCCGAGGCGGACCTCAAGTTTGCTCTTTTCGATCGATAGCAGGAGCTAGTCCGGCATTCGGGCACTGTTCTTTCAATTTCCATAAATCTCCACGGCCAAAAGCTGTGGGGATTTTTTCGATTGGTGTCCGTGAGCACTTCCACTACTTCTTTTCCCACACCTATGCGGATTCTTTCACTCTTTCTCGTTTCGCTTTTGCTCTGCCATTGTGGAGCACCCCAACCTCCCGTCTGCAGGTTTCTCCCCATCGCTTCCCGAGAGCCAGCCCCGGCCACCTTGGAGATAGCCCGTAATAATTGGAATATCCTCGCCGATACCAGCCGCAAAGCGGAGTGGCCCGCTGCACAAGTGGCTTACAATGAATCAGTCCGCATACTTTTCGACAAAATCCGTTGTGGAGGTGGAGACATCAGCTCGAAGGCATCAGGGATTGGCACGGCTCTCTCCATTTCCGATGATTTCAATAAGGACCTCACTGAAATTGATGCTCTGTTCCCCGCTTCAGAGGTAAAAATTCATTCGGAGAAACGTCACCAAAACATCGCCGGAATCGGTATTCCAGTAGTTGGATGGACTGCAACCAGCCCTGTAGGCGTCCCTCGTAAACCTTTCCATCCTCCCAACGGACAACCATACAATCTGACGGCTGTCCTCGATTTCAGTACCGAAGTTCCCCAATGGCATTTCGAAAAACGCTGGGATTCGAATAATTACAAGGTCGGCCGGGTTGAGCATCAACTCGCGGCAGACTGGACCGCACCTATCGATTTCTTCTGGTATATGTGCGATCTGGACAATCTACGCATTCAGAACGTGCTGCTACCAGAGCGTTACACCCAGGAAACAGGTCTCTTCTTCGTGCAGCCATACGAGCCTGACAAGATTCCAGTAGTCATGGTCCACGGCCTGTATTCCAGCCCTGATGCCTATCGGGATATCGTAAATGACCTCTCTTCCCAGCCTTGGTTCCGCGATCATTATCAAATCTGGCTTTATAACTACCCTACTGGTACGCCATGGCTCTACAGCGCCATGCTTTTCAGACAGAACATGGGCGATGCCGCGAACTTCGCCCGATCGAAAGGTCCGGACGACAAGCTCAATAAAATGGTCATCCTCTCCCATTCCATGGGCGGATTGCTCACTCGCACAGCCGTCAGCGAACCCGGCCAAAAACTCTACAATGCGCATTTCAAAAAACCATTTGGCTCGCTCAAAATCAAATCCGAGACACGTGAACTCCTTAGAGAGGGATTGCTCTACGAACCTCTGACTGACCCAAAACGAGTGGTCTTCATGGCAGTTCCGCACCAGGGCAGTCCTGCGGCAAACTTCCGTGGAACAGGTCTGCTCTCCAATTTGATCCGTCTACCGAAGACCCTGACAGTCGGCCTCCTCGACGCTACCTTGCAGACCGCACAGGAAGGTCTTTCCGGTGATCTTGAGTCCACAGAGGTAAAACCTCCCACATCCATCAGCACCCTTTCTCCACGCTATGCTGGCTTCCAGGGACTGAAGGAAATGCCGCTGCCAAAAAGTATGACCTTCCACTCGATCATGGGAGACAAAGGCCATGGAGATACTCCGAAAAGCAGCGATGGAGTAGTTCCCTACTGGTCGTCCCATGTGGAGCCCGTTGCCTCAGAACTCATAGTTCCATCCAATCACAGTGTGCCCAACAACAAGGAAGCTTCAGAGGAGGTGAAGCGCATCCTTCTACTACACCTGAAAGAAGAAAACGTGCTAGGAACTGAAAATTGACCCCGTATAGAAGACTGTTAATGTTCAAAGCCATCCTTATCACGCTATTTGTCAGTCTGGGTTTCCTGACTGCCTCACCAGCACAGAATTCACAGAGGGTATTCGAGGAGGCCAATGCGCAGTTTTCAGAAGCAAACAAAGCGGCATTAACTGATCCAACCAAAGCTCAGGAGCTTTACGGGAAGGCGATACTGAAATATCAGCTGATGCTTGATCAGGGAGTCAGATCCCCTGCCCTTCACATCAATCTGGCAAACGCCTATTTCCAGAGCGGACAGAACGGCTATGCTGTCCTCCACTATCAAAGGGCTATCTCTCTGGATCCCACCAATGCCGATGCAACCCATAATCTGAAATACCTGCGTGGACTGGTGGTTGATGAACTTCCGCCCTCCCGTCTTCAGGCTTTCCGAGAGTTTGTCACATTCTGGCACGATTGGCCCTTCACACTCCGTTTGTCTGTTTTCGTCATCGCAAATGTTGTTTTCTGGATGCTTGCAGCCCGGCTTTTTTCGAAAAGATCAAAAATCGCCTATACCGGCATCGCCATCACCTCAGCTGTAGCCCTTGTTTTTGGGATATCGCTGCTTTCGACCGTAAATCGCTGGGATAACTCGATTGACGGCGTGGTAGTGGAACGCGAAATCATTGCCCGCCAGGGGAATGGGATGATTTATGCCAATGCTTTTGACTCGCCTCTACATACCGGAACTGAATTCGGGGTGATGGAGAAGCGGGACAATTGGTTTCATGTCCAGCTTCTCAATAACGAGACCTGCTGGCTTCCGGAAAATTCCGTAGAATTGGTAAGATAATCGCGAACTCTATCTTGCCTTCATAGGCTCCCTTGGCATCTTGGTTGTTCATGAAACTCAATACCGTTTGCCTCCACGGCGGCCACAAGCCGGATTCCGATACCAACTCACGTGCCGTCCCAATTTACCGCACCGCCTCATTCGTTTTCAACTCCACAGAGCATGCCGCGAACCTCTTCGCACTTAAGGAATTGGGAAATATTTATTCCCGTTTGATGAATCCTACCAATGATGTGCTCGAAAAGCGCATCGCACTCCTTGAAGGCGCACCTGAAATGGGTGGTCTGGCCCATGCCTCCGGCACAGCGGCTATTTTCAATACGATCATCAACCTTGCGCAGGCCGGCGACAATATCGTCTCCGCCCGGAATCTTTACGGCGGATCTTACACACAGTTTGCCAATATCCTTCCACAACTGGGCATCGAAGTCCGGTTCGTCGACTCGAATGAACCCGCTAATTTCGCGGCTGCTGCCGACGATAAAACCCGGGCATTCTTTCTGGAAACAGTCTCCAATCCAGCGCTCGAGATTTCCGATATTCAGGCAGTAGCGGATTCGGCCCACTCGCTTGGTCTTCCTCTTGTTGTAGACTCCACTTTCACAACTCCAGCACTCCTCCGTCCGATGGAATACGGCGCGGATATCGTAAATCACTCGCTTACAAAATGGCTCGGCGGCCACGGCACTTCCATCGGTGGCATCGTCATCGACAGCGGAAAATTCAACTGGGCTGGCGGCAAGCATCCTCTATTCGATGAGCCGGATTCCTCCTATCATGGCCTCCGCTGGGGACACGACTTACCGGAGCCCCTCGCACCGCTGGCATTTATCCTCCGTATGCGCACCGGCCCCCTTCGAAATCTGGGAGCCTGCCTATCCCCCGACAATGCATGGGCCATTCTTCAGGGGGTCGAGACACTCCCCCTACGCATGGAGCGCCATTGCGAAAACTCTCTGGCAGTCGCCAAGCATCTCTCGGCAAACGAGATGGTTGAGTGGGTTCGCTACCCAGGCTTGGAATCAGATCCAGAATTTGAAAAAAACAAAAAGTATCTCCAAGGGAAAGGCGGTCCAATGGTCGTATTCGGCATCAAGGGCGGAGCTGATGCCGGCAAAAAATTCATTGAATCCCTTGAGCTCTTTTCACACCTCGCAAACGTAGGTGATGCAAAATCGCTGGCCATCCATCCAGCTAGCACCACCCACTCGCAACTCAGCGCGGAAGCCCAGGTAGCGGGCGGTATCCCACCTGAAATGATCCGTCTGTCTGTCGGGATCGAAGACATCGAGGATATCCTCGCGGATATCGATCAGGCGCTGAATAGAGCCTAATCACTACCTAATAGAAAAGGGGCGATCGTTTACACGACCGCCCCTTTTTGGTCGGAATCCATATCAGGCCGAGTTGAGTGCCCGAATACGGATTCGATTAAAAATCACTCTACCGTAACGCTTTTCGCCAGATTTCTCGGTTGGTCGATTTCGCATCCGCGAAGTCTTGCCACGTGATAGGAGAACAGTTGCAGCGCTACCACGGCAGGAATAGTAGCAACCAGCGGATGGGCCCTAGGGACGGAAATGAAGTCATCCATGACCTCTTCCGCCTCGGTATCACCTTCGGTCACAATTCCTAGAATCTTGGCACCGCGTGCACGGCACTCTTCCACGTTTCCAAGAGTCTTATCTTTCGCCGGACCTTCGCATGCGACTGCAATTACAGGAGTTCCAGGTTGTAGAAGCGCGATCGGACCATGCTTGAGTTCTGCCGCATGATAGCCCTCCGCATGAATGTAGGAAATCTCCTTCAGCTTCAGCGCTCCTTCCAGAGCCACCGGATACATCGGACCACGTCCGATGAAGAAAGCGTGCTCATCTTTGACATATCCTTCCGCAATCTCAGCAATCAGGTCATTTTTTCTAATAACCTGGGCAACCAGTTCGGGAATAATTTCGATTTCGCGGGCAATTTTCAAACCTTCCTCACGTGAAAAGCGACGACCGCGGCCCAGTTTAAGAGCCATCATCAGCAAAACGCTTACCTGACAGGTAAACGCTTTCGTGGAAGCCACGGAAATCTCAGGACCAGCGTGAAGATACACACCCCTACCTGTTTCCCGTGCGATAGTGGAGCCTACCACGTTTACCAAACTCATTACGAACGCACCCTTCTGTTGCGCCTCTTTCACCGCAGCCAAGGTATCCGCTGTCTCTCCGGATTGTGAAATAGCGATGACAAAGTCCCTGTTCCCGAGAATTGGGTTTCGGTAACGGAACTCTGCAGCTTGCTGAACCTCTGCATGAATATCGGCAAGATCTTCGAAAGCGTATTCACCAACCATCGATGCGTGCAAAGATGTGCCACAGGCAACCATGACCACCCTACCCAGCTCCGCAAGTTCCCGCTGGGAAGTCCCCATTCCAGCAAGCACTGAGGACCCGAGATGAAGGTCCAGACGACCACGGATCGCATTTGAAAGCGCCTCCGGTTGCTCATGGATTTCCTTCAGCATGAAATGCTCGAAACCACCTTTCTCTGTAGCACCAGCGTCCAGACCAAGCTCGGCAATCTCGCGGGTTACCGGGATA
Organism: Luteolibacter sp. AS25; assembly: GCF_046736275.1. Taxonomy (GTDB): domain Bacteria; phylum Verrucomicrobiota; class Verrucomicrobiia; order Verrucomicrobiales; family Akkermansiaceae; genus Luteolibacter. Next base: position 1,590,938 of record NZ_CP151837.1, on the reverse strand, counting down.
TTATTGAGATCCCGCACATCGACTGAATCCGCTGTAACGATCGCAATATCGTTGTCATCAAGGTAGATCACACGCTGCGTGTGGGCTACGATCGCCGATGCATCCGAGGCGATGATTGCCTCACCATCGCCGATTCCGATCACAATCGGGCTACCTCTGCGGGCGGTAATGATTTTATCCGGCTCACGGCTGGAAATCACAGCAACTCCAAAGGTTCCTTCCACTTGGCTCAGAGCATCACAAACAGCCTGAAATAGATCTCCGTTATCACAATCACCGATCAAATGAGCGAGCACCTCTGTATCAGTCTCGGAAGCGAAATGGTGACCTTTACCCTCCAACCTAGCTCGCAATGCGCGATAGTTTTCAATGATACCATTGTGAACCAGTGCAATATCTCCTGTCTGATCCAGATGCGGATGCGCATTTACTTCCGTTGGCGGTCCATGAGTGGCCCAGCGTGTGTGCGCAATCCCTGTAGCAGCCCGTTCGAAAAGCTCCGGATCCCAGTTGGTATGCGCTCTCTCGTTCAGATTTGCGACTTTGCCCGCCGCTTTCGAAACAAGAATCTGTTCATTATCAATCAGCGCAAGGCCTGCCGAATCATACCCGCGGTATTCCAGTCTCTTGAGACCGCTGATCAGCACAGAAGCTGCGTTCGCTTTTCCTAAATATCCTACAATTCCACACATAATTTTCTCTTCATTCTAGATTTTTCAGTCAGGGCGCAAGTCTCTTTCCACAATCGCTCCGGGAAGCGTGGTCATTTCCGGCCAGATTTTTCGCCCGGGATAGATCATTGTCCCTATTCCGGTATGAACACCGTCTCCCACGATCACACCAAATTTTCTTCTTCCCGTATCCACTAGTCCCTCCTCCGTCATTGATCGATGGTTCGCCCCATCGTGGCGCAAATTGGAAACATTGGTCCCGGCGCCGAAATTAACCCCTTCACCGAGTATCGAATCCCCAACGTATGATAGATGTCCGACATTCGTCCGATCGAGAATCAGGCTATTCTTGATCTCGACCGATTGCCCGATGTGACAGTTATTCCCTATACTGGTATTTCCACGGATGTAGCAGTTCGGGCCGATTTTGCAGTTTTCACCGATGACAACATTTCCTTCGATGTAAACTCCCGGAAGAATTCGCGATCCTTTTCCCAGGGAAATTATACCCTCGATCACTGCGGCCGGATGCACACTCCCTTCGATTTCTGTCTGCTCAAGCTTCCCGACGATATGTTCGTTGATAGCCAGAAGATCCCATGGAAAGCGGCAGCTTCCGATCAATGCAGCCAATTCTGGATCAGCTCCCTCCAACCAATGATGAAGTTCGCGGTTGGCTATCGGAAATTTCTCAAACGCACGCGTCAAAGTGAGCGGCCAGCCTTCTTGTGAAATCCCATTCATCCGATTTCCTCCTCAATCACTTTCTTGAACTTCCCAATCCATTCATTCACCACAGCTTCATCACTGTGCTCTACTAGAATCCTGATTTTCTTTTCCGTACCCGAGTAGCGGATCAGCTGTCTCCCTTCATCGCCAAAGGCCTCATTTGCTTGCGTAATCAAACATTGCAGCTTTGCCAAACTTTCTATCGGAGGCTTTTCGGAAACAGGGAGATTCAGAAGCGTGCTCGGATACTCCCGCATGATCGCCGCCAGTTCATTGAGCGTAGCTCCGGACTCCACCATCAGCTTGCAGACCTGAAGGGCACTTAGAATGCCATCCCCGGTAGTCGCATATTCGGAAAAGATCAGGTGCCCGGAATTTTCACCTCCGAAAATGATTCCTTCCTCCCGCATCCGCTCCAAAACCAAGCGATCACCAACGCCCGTTCTGACCACTGAAACACCTTCCCGGCGCATCGCTTCGTCCAATCCCAGATTGCTCATCACCGTAGCGACCATTGTGTTGGAAGAAAGCTTGCCAGCCTTCAGCAAACTCATGGCACAGATTGCCAAGGTTCGATCCCCACTGACTTCCGATCCTTCCTTATCCGTGAAAATAACGCGGTCAGCGTCCCCATCCAGCGAGATGCCCAGATCAGCACCGTGCTCGACGACCATCCTGCCCGCTTTACCGGGGTGCAGGGCACCGCAATCCGCGTTGATATTCTTCCCATCGGGCTCGGTAGCCATCGAGATTACATCCATCCCAAGATCTTTGAAAATTTCAACCCCCACTTGGAATCCAGCTCCGTTTCCGGCATCCAAAACAATCTTCATCCCGGAGAAATCCACTCCAGACACACTCTCCTTGACCCTCTCGGCATAGACTTCGCCTCCGTTGGGAAATTCGCTTACAGATCCTGCAGCTCCCGCCAAACCAGATGGCGTTTCAACAGCCAGCAATAAACCCTCCACCTCTGCCTCCATCTCGTCTGGAAGCTTGAATCCATTTCCACCGAAAATCTTCATCCCGTTATCCTCAAACGGATTGTGTGAAGCTGTGAGCATAACCGCTGCATCTGCGCCCAGTTCCTTTACTAGGTAGGCTACCGCAGGCGTCGGCACCACGCCCAATTTCACAGCAGCCACGCCAGCATTTACCAATCCCTTGCAGAGAGCTTCTTCGAGCATACTTCCTGACTCACGGGTGTCTTTTCCAATCAGAATCTTCGCCTTGCCTGTCGTTCCGAAAATTTGGCCAAGCACAGCACCCAGCTTTTCTGCCATCTCTGCCGTCACAGGATACTCTCCTGCTCTTCCACGTATGCCGTCCGTTCCGAATAATTTTCCCATCTCATTAACCCGCTCGCGGGGAGGTGTGATCCTGTCTGTTGCACACCGGGTAAACAAGGACGAATCCCTTTACCGGACGTGTCCGAATCTAATTGTCTCCCACCCTGTATGTGCACTGTCCACCCCGTTTCCATTCTTCACTCGCCAAGCTGATTTCAGGCACCTAAAACACTCCGGTAATACGCTATGAGCAACGATTCATCCCCCGAAAAACCTACCAACCCGAAAAGAGTTAAGTCCGCCATGGACGACCAGAACGAACTCGATTTGTGGGACCTTGACGGAGATGACTCTCTTACCGAAAAAGCCGGATCCGCACCAGAGCCCGCAACTGAGGAAAAAGTCGAATCAACCCCGTCTTCAGAAGTCGAAGAATCTGCGGATAAACAGGCTATTTCACAAAAAAAGAAGCCTACCGCGAAAAAATCCATTCCGAAGAAATCCGCGGCGAAAGAAGTAGCCTCTAGCTCGAAGCCAGAACCAGAGCCAGAGCCAGAGCCAGAGCCAGAGCCAGAGCCAGAGCCAGAGCCAGAGCCAGAGCCAGAGCCAGAGCCAGAGCCAGAGCCAGAGCCAGAGCCAGAGCCGCAGTCACCTCAACATGATGACATCGGTGAATTGGAGGACTTCGAAGAGCCCTCTTATAAGCGCATCGAGGATATGCGGACGGAAGACTCCGGGCAAGAGTCGGCCAATTTACCCGAGCAGATCCCCGAAGAAAAGACGCTTCCGGACGAGGTTCAGAAACCCAGCCTATCTCTATCCAAAGTGGAGAAAATAAGCATCGCTTCACTTGCCGTGATCCTACTTTTAGCTGGCTTACTTTCCATCTGGCACTTCACCAGCAGCGTGCCGACGAAACCCCTCATAGCAGAAGAACTCGAAATGCCGGTAAAAGGTGAACTCGTCACAATCAACGAGCTATCAACCTACTGGCGGGAGCCTGTAACCAGCGGAGATAGCCGGGACATCATCAAGCGTGGAACATTGCTAATTCCTGCAGCAAAGCTGAAAGTTTCATCAAAATCCTCCGCGATCCGCGTATTGTTCCGTGATGAAAACGGCGTTGCAATTGGCGACCCGATCACTAAAGAACTCAACGGGAAGCAGGAACTCGAGATCGCAGCCACTGCGGGTTTTGATGACAAAGGTATGCACACAGCCTATCAAACCGGCGAAAGCCCACCGTGGGTTATTCAAATTTTCGAAACATCCGATGCAAACGCGGGCCGGGACAAATTGAATCTCATCGTCGAAACAGAAATCTCAACCCAGCTTCGCTAAACTCAAAATTATCTTTATAAAATGACACCACTTACACCAAAAGAAGGCTGGCACGTTCTCCATCTGTATTACCACATCGACCACGCAAACTGGTCCATGTTGACCGACGAAGAACAGCGCCAGGCAAAAGTCCGTCTCACAGAGCTGGTCCAGGAAATCCGCGCCACTCCAGATACCCAGCTACTCACATTCTCGGTCGTTTCACCCAGGGCCGATATTGGTTTCATGCTGCTTACTCCGGATCTTCACATGGCCAACAGCTATGAGAAGCAACTCTCACTCTCGCTTGGCCCCGAGATCCTCACACCATCGTATTCCTACTTCTCCCTGACCGAGCCGTCCGAATACACCACCACCCGTGAGCAATACACCGCGGAGACCGTTATCGGCGAAAAAGGACTCACAGAAGGCAGCGAGGAATTCGAAGCCGCTCTCAAGGAATTTGACGAGCGCATGGCCCACTATCGCTCATATCGCGTTTACCCTACCCTCCCTGATTGGCCGATCATTTGTTTCTACCCGATGATGAAACGCCGTTCCGGCAATGATAACTGGTATTCCCTCGACTACGAGAAACGTCGTGAACTGATGGCAGGGCACGCACGTGTAGGCCGCACTTACTCAGGCCGCATCCTTCAGCTTATCACCGGTTCCACCGGCCTCGACGAACAGGAATGGGGGGTCACACTTTTCGCAAAGGACACCACCGAGATCAAATCCATCGTTTACGAAATGCGCTTTGATGAAGTCTCCGCACGCTACGCGGAATTCGGCGATTTCTATATCGCTCTTCAGCTCCCCCTGAACGATCTCTTCCAGCGGGTCTGCTTGTAGACACCGATCACAAACTTTAATTCATCCACTACTATGCTAATGTCCCCGATGATCCGGACAATTAGCGTTCTATTGATCCTCTGCATCTTATCCGGGTGCAAGCAGGAGCGTTTTCAAAAGCGTGACCAACAGCCACTCAAAGAGGTTTTGGAGAAACTTTGATACCTTCCCCCTGTGCAAATTCCATTCACAGGGTGAGGTTTCATTAGTTGAGCATCCGAGGGGAAACACATTTCCATAACGAACCGCTTTCTCGTAAAACACACAGCTCCAGTAAGTTGGATCATAAAAAACACTTCCTTGCATTCCGAAAGTCCCGCGAATACTCTGTTCGCAGTGATATCTCATTGGGATTCCCGGAGTCGCACTGGAACATATTGTTTTCCAGCCGCAAACCACCCTCACTCTCCGGCTATTAAACGATCCCCATCCCTTACTCTCGATCACAAATCCGTGGTCAGCCTTTAACATTTTCATGCACCAAGAAATCCTAGAACTCTTCCGTCTAAATCCGGAAAAACCCCTCTCCCGCACACAGATCGCCCGCCAACTGGAACTAAAAGTTACGGAAAAAAGCAAACTTTCAACCGCACTCAAGACCCTCACGGACGACGATAAAATCACACTTGGGGCAAAAAACCTTTATACTCTGAAAACTCCTTCAAAAAACTCCCTCACCGGCTCAATCAAATTCCTTCCGAACGGCCACGCATTCTTCTACCCGATTATCGGAGACCCTGACAACGAGGCCGTAGGAATCGATTTCACCGTGCATTCCCGCATCTTCGTCCCCCGCGACAAGACGGATACAGCACTTGATGGTGATCAAGTCCGGATCACTCCGCTTCAACCCAGCCAGAAACCCCGCCAGCGCGGTCCGGTTCCGGATGACCAGGAAATGCGAGGACAAGTAACAGAAATTCTCTCCCGCCGCTCCGGCCGAATTGTCGGAGTTTTCAAGCGGAAATCCAAATTTGCATGGGTCGAGACCGATGACAAAGCCCTCGAAGGTCGCATCAATATCATTGGGGATACCACAGCTGAGCCCGGCCAAACAGTCGTTGTAGATCTGGAGAACTGGGACAATCCGTCATCCGATCCCAATGGACGTGTAATCGAAGTCCTCGGCTGGCCCGGCGATGCAGGAGTTGATATCCTCTCGACCATCGCTCGCTTCGGCCTCCGCACTTCATTTCCGGAAGACGTTCTTCGCGAAGCCCGCGCAGTTCCCGAGGAAATTTCCGAGGAAGAGATCGCCCGTCGTGCGGATCACCGGAAAAAACTCATTATCACCATCGACCCAGCTGACGCAAAGGACCACGACGATGCCATCTACATCGCCCGGACCAAAGCCGGCGGCTGGTTACTTGAGGTCCACATTGCGGACGTATCACATTACATCAAACCTGACTCCCCAATGGATAAGGAAGCTAGCGAGCGCGGAAACTCAACCTACCTCGTAGACCGCGTCCTCCCGATGCTTCCAACCGAGCTCTCCAATGGAATCTGCTCGCTAAAGCCGGATGTGGACCGCCTCACAAAATGCGCGGTCATGGAGATTTCCAAGGAAGGCCATGTCATCAATACCAAATTTATCGATGCAGTCATTCACTCCCGTGCCAAGCTTTCCTATGAGCAGGCACAAGCAATCCTTGATGGAAAACCTGCGCCGAAAGGTTCTGACCCCACACTGAAAGACTCGGTGAAAGAGGCTTGGAAGATGGCATCACTCCTCCGGAAGAACCGTTTTGCCAACGGCGCCCTCGATCTGGAAATGTCTGAGATCAAGATCAAGCTAGACGAAAATGGTCGCGCTTGTGATGCAATTCCTGTCATTCACACGGCGTCCCACCAACTTGTGGAGGAATGCATGCTCATCGCCAACCAATCGGTTGCTAAAATTCTCCGCGAACGCTCGAAACCTTCCATTTTCCGCATCCACGAAGACCCGGATCCATCACGCTTGGACGATTATACTGAAGTCGCCAAACAGCATGGCTACAAACCTGGTGATCTCACCAACCGCTCGCACATCCAAGCATTGCTCGATTCATCCAAAGGCACACCAGAGGAGCACACAATCAAACTCGGCCTCCTGAAATCCCTGAAACGCGCGGCATATGCTGCCGATCCTCTCGGGCACTATGGCCTGGCGAAGACCGACTACACCCATTTCACCTCACCCATCCGCCGTTATGCGGATCTCATCGTTCACCGCTCCCTTCAGCCCTATTTGCAAAACAGGCCGAAAAGCCCGGACCGCACTCCATCCCAAAATGAACTGCGCGATATTTCCCGCCATATTTCAGACACGGAACGCACCTCGTCCGAGGCGGAATCAGAGACCAAGCAGATCAAACTCCTCGAATACCTGGAACTTGTCGCTTCACTCAACGAATCCAAGGATTCCGGCGAGGAAACCACATTCAACGGCGTCATAACAGATGTCCGTCCGATGGGCCTAATGGTCGAAATCCCGGACATGAACGTCCGCGGCGTCGTAAAACGGGAGGATCTTCCATCTGGCTCGAAATGGCGTTTCGAAAGTCATAACGCAGCATGGACATCCTATGACGGCCAACGCTTGGCCTTGGGCATGAAATTACCTCTGAGAATCGTCGCGATCGATAAGATCAAACGCTTCGTGGACTTCGCAGTTGCCGGACCGCCCACCACAGAAGGAATCAGAGCATCCGGAAAACCGGCTCCGAAAAGCAATACCCGTATCGCGGGCAAGCAATCCTCCGGCTCCAGAAGAACCTCTTCCAAGAAACAGGGCAGCTCAAGACGCCGATCGAGCAGATAGCTTATATCAGTCGAAGCGGCTGCCGCCTGAAAAGCGGTGCCGCTAGATATCCCGGAGATTTCTTCGCACCATCTCCAGTGCGGACTGGCTGACAGACTCCTTGAAGTCCCGTCGATTGCGGGGATGAAAAACTTTCCTAGTGATAGTATTCCCGCCTTTCCGGGCGAGTCCAATCCAAGCCGTTCCTACAGGTTTTTCATCGCTTCCGCCGCCCGGCCCGGCAATGCCTGTTACCGAAACGGAAATATCCGCACCACTCTCCTTGAGAGCACCATCCGCCATCGCGCTGGCTACCTCTTCACTCACGGCCCCGTGTTTCGAAATCATTTCAGCTGGAACTCCAAGCTGCCCGGATTTCGCTTCGTTAGCATAAGTGATCCACCCATGTGTGAATACCTCGCTGGCGCCAGGCACATTCGTTAATCGATGTCCAATCAAGCCGCCGGTACAGCTTTCTGCAGTAGCAAAGGTCATTTTACGCTCGGATAGCATTCGTATAACTGTCGCCTCGAGCGATTTCCCATTATCGCTTATCAGATTATCCTGAAAACGGGAGAGGACCAAATTCCTCGACATTTCCACCACCTCGCTACTGCCAATCAGGCGTAAATCCACCTCTCCAATCCGGGAACAATAACCGTATTCCAATCCGTCCGTCGCAGCCAGCACATCATCCACGCTCTCATGGAAATCACTTTCACCTACTCCGGTGAATTTCAGCTCTGAAACCACAGGTAGAACATCCACCCCTGACAATGCCCGAAGCCGCGGGGCAACCTCTTCATGGAACATCGGGTAGAGCTCTCTCGGCGGGCCCGGTAGTAAAAATATCGCGCACCTTGATCTCGAATTAATCCGGGGTGAAAGATAAAGGCCGGGAGCCGTACCATTCGGATTTGGCAGCACATCCGCCCCAACAGGTACCATGGCCTGCCTCAAGTTTGCCTCAGCCATCCGTTTATTACGGATCCGGAAAAATGTTTCTAACGTCCTAAGAGCGTGCTCATCCTCATGAAGATCCAAACCTAACGTCTCAGCTACAATTTCTCGAGTCAGGTCATCACTAGTCGGCCCCAGCCCACCGGTAATAATCAACGCATCAGCTCGATCCACCATTTCTTCGAATGCTTCACGAATCGCATCTCCGTCGGGCACGGTCGCCTGACGGGCCACCCGCAGTCCCATCAGAAATAATTCCCTGCCAAACCATCCACCATGCGTGTTGAGAGTGTTCCCCAGCAGCAGCTCCGTCCCAGTGTTCAGTATCTCAATCCTCATAGAAAAGGCCCCGCTGTTTTTGTATTATTACTCCCGGAAATTTAAAATTACTCCCAGAGATATGATTGCTGTGTGGCAATAGTTTCACCACCCACATTGAGGCTCATTTTCCACGCCAACACCCGTCCGTTTTCGAAATAATCGTCACCGATTATCGCGAATTCCTGAATGCCGTCATTTTTCTCGGTAGGCAGTTTTAGCTTCATCGTTTTCACGCGGCTTCCACTCTTCCCTTGTTGATAGAGGAAAATAACCTCCCGGTCACCGGATGAACCTTCAGGGAGATTCCAATGCACTGTATAGTACTGCCCGAGACGCTCTCTGCGGTCGTCCATACTTACCGCACCAAATAGACGACGCTTCTTCTCATGCTCTATCATCGGATCCCCACCGGAATCTGCGGTCTGATCCCTCATGGTGTATTGGTAAACCACCAGAGGTTCGTCAGTCCCTGCGCAGCTATTGAGTAAAAACACTGCAACCAGCGGAGCCAGGGACTTTATGAGAAGAGAAATTTTCATTCTCCACCAAGCCTTTCCTTGAGCCGGCCAAGAACCTCCTCATAAGCTTCCATTACATTTCCCAGATCCCTGCGGAAGCGATCCTTATCCATCTTCTCGCCAGTTTTCAGATCCCACAGGCGACAACCATCCGGGCTGATTTCATCGGCGAGAACTATCACCGAGCTATCACTTTTCAGGCGACCGAATTCCAGTTTGAAATCCACCAGCTTCAAGCCAACTTCAGCAAAAAGGCCGGACAAAATTTCATTTACCTTCAGAGCTGATTCACGCAAGTGCACGAGATCCTCGGGAGTCGCCAGTTGCATCTCACGGATGTAGTCATCATTGATCAGCGGATCGCCCAGCTCATCGCTTTTGTATGAGAACTCGATAATCGGTTGGGAAAACGCCTTTCCTTCCTCCACTCCTGTCCTCTTGCAGAAACTACCGGCTGAAACATTCCGGACAATCACCTCCACCATCAAAATATCCACACGCTTTACGATAACATTCGTATCGTCCAACTGTTTTACGAAGTGGGTCGGAACACCTACGGTTTCCAGATAGCGGTAGATAAGTGTGCTGATGGAATTATTCAAACGACCCTTGCTCTCGAAGCTGGCTTTCTTCTCACCGTTGAAAGCAGTGGCGTCATTTTTGAACTCCATTCTCAAAGTATCTGAGTCTTCTGTTTCCCAAAGGCGCTTTGCTTTCCCCTCGTAAATTGGCTGCATGACCTGTGGTAAGTTTTCCATTGAAACCGGTCAAGCTCGGGAAAGAAACTCGATCACTTTCCCTCAGGTCTTTCCAGCGACCTTAACACCGCTCCAACCAGACTCTGTTACCATATTTGACGTTCACAAACGCACTTAGCTCCTCAGCGGACGGCTCCAGCGCCACCTCATTCCACTCACGCGCCAGACTTGCGGCGAAGGCCTTACCTCTCTCGGCTCCCGCTTGAGCCGAGGCAACGGAACCTTGGTGAAGCAAACCGGTTTTCCCCCTCCTTTGGGCAGCACCGGCAATTTTATCCCCGGAGGCATTCATCACATCGAATTCTACCGGATTCTTGAAACACACCCCTCCATCAGTTTCCAAACATCCTGCAAGCTCGCTCAGCTTGCCTTCTTTACAAAGCACTCCCGAAAGAACCTCGTGGATCGCCCGATAGCTTTCACCACGCTTTAGATCGGATCCGCCGCCACCGTTTGGAATCACCAGGCTGTAGGTCCAATCCTCCCTGTGATCGACAATACCGCCACCCGTCCATCTCCTGACGAAGCGTAACCCCGGAAAATCAGCCACAGCCTCATCCAACTTGGAAAAGTATCCCAGGCTCCCCCATTCACCGTCCCATCCGTAGATCCTCAACAGAGGAATTTTCACAACCCCCATCAGCCATTCATCCACCGCCATTGCCTCCGGCCCAGCTCGCGCAACCGGATCAAACCACACATCTAAGCTATCGAATATCACCGAAACCAGCGTGCCATAAAGGCCCCGGAAAAAAATGTAATTTTACTCAAAAAAGATATTGCACAAAGCCAGACCGGTCCATAGCTTCCCGCACCCGAACGGGATGGAGCGGTAGCTCAGTTGGTTAGAGCGCCAGCCTGTCACGTTGGAGGTCGCGGGTTCGAGCCCCGTCCGCTCCGCCATCTCCGTTCGAGTTGACCCCGCCAACCGGCCTTTAAAAGCCGCTTCGGCGGGGTTTTTCTTTATATGCCTGTCTTCTTCAGTTGAAGTGGGTCGTTTCAAATCTACATTTTCCACCAGTATGCCCACCGTCGCTATCGTAGGCCGCCCGAACGTCGGGAAATCCGCGCTCTTCAACCGCCTTGCAGGCCGCAAAATTGCCATCGTTCACGATCAACCCGGAGTTACCCGGGATCGGATTGCCGCTCCTTGCTCCATCACCAGTAGACCTTGCACGCTTATCGATACCGGCGGTATCGGTGCCACCCTCGATGACGGTTTCGGGGAGCAGGTCACCATCGAGGCGGATATCGCCATGCAAACAGCGGACCTGATCCTCTTCCTCGTAGATGCACAGGAAGGCCTCACCTCGATTGATCAGGCACTTGCCCAAAAACTCAGGAAAGCAAAGCCACCTGTTATTTTGGTTCTCAACAAAGTCGATCACGACAAACACGAGAACGCACACTCCGATTTCACTACACTCGGCATTCCGGACAGCGTGTTCGTTTCAGCTGAGCACGGCAGAAACTTCACCGAGCTGGTAGACCGCATGGACGAGGTCCTTGAACCTCTCGCCACCGAGGAAGAGGAAATCATGGAGGAAGTGATCGAAGTCGGTATTAAGATCGCCATTATTGGCCGCCCCAATGCTGGTAAATCCTCCCTCATTAACGCGATTCTCAAGGATGCCCGTACAATCGTTTCAGAAATCGCCGGGACCACCCGCGATGCGATCGACCTTCCTTACACCTTCTCCGGTGAGAATTTCACTCTGATCGATACCGCAGGACTTCGCCCTCGTGGCAAGCGGGATAATTCCGTTGAAGTATTCTCCGCAATCCGCACCGAGAAAGCGATTCGACGCACGGACATCTGCGTTCTGGTCATCGACCTCGCCGCAGGAGTCACCGCACAGGACCGCAAAATCGCGCAGCTCATTCTCGACGAGAAAAAGCCCTGCCTAATCGTTCTTAATAAATTCGATCTCTATCACCCGGGTGCTGACTACAAGGAACGCATCGCGCAGGCTGAGGAACACGTTCGCCGTGAGCTTTTCTTCCTCTCATACGCACCGTTCGTTGCCTGTTCCGCTAAAACAGGAGATGCTACCCAGAAGGTGCTTCAGCAGGCAATTGCCATCAAAAATGGTGCGCAGGACATCCCCGGCACAGGAAAGCTCAACCGTATTCTGCAGACAGCAATGCAGAAGAATCCACCGCCGACGGACAACAAACTCAAGCGTCTCAAACTCTTCTACGCTACCACAGCGCTGAACGAAAAATACACCGTCGTTCCTGTCCCAACCATCGTGCTCTTCGTCAACGACAAGGCACTGATGAAAGACTCATACGAGGCGTATCTGTCCAATCAGTTTCGCGAAGCTCATCCGGCCCCCGGTATCCCTATCATCTTCTCTCCACGTTCCCGCCCACGCAGGGAATGGGAGCCACCGAAAAAGAAAAACCAAGGTCATTGATCTTCCACCCATTCTTTCTGAACGAACATTTTTGAATTATGGAATGCCCACTTTGCACAATGGACGAGATCCTCGTCCTTGCCGATCACAATGAATGCGTCACCTGCGGCCATGAATGGAAATCAGAAACTTCCGTCGAAGATACGGCTCCTGAAGAGCTGATAGTGAAAGATGCCTTCGGCAACGTCTTGGAGAACGGGGACATCGTCGCAATGATCAAAGACCTTAAACTTAAGGGAACTTCCGAAACTCTCAAGACGGGCACAAAATCGAAGCCTATCCGACTACGTGAAGGAGATCACGAAATTGACTGTAAGATGAATGGTCTCTCGATTGCTCTCAAGGCTCAGTTCGTTAAGAAGGTGAACAGCTAGGCCTTGTTCGCATTCCGTTTCTACCTGGAGCGGATTTGCTGAAAGGTTCTTAACGTTTTACGGCTTCATATACTGTCACCACTCCGAATGTGAGTGGGTCAGCCGTGCCGTCGCGCAGGCCGGTCCTTTCCAGTAGCTGGATCATTTTATCCCCAGCCGGGAACTGCTCGATTGAGTCTCCCAGATACTCGTAGGCATCTTTTTCACCAGTTAAGAGACCCGCAAGCTTGGGCAAGACATGATGAAGGTATAGTCGATATGGAACGCGGAGAATTCCTTCCGGCAACGAAAAATCGAGGATGAACAAGTGCCCGCCGGGTTTGAGAACTCTGCGCATTTCTTTCAGAGCCAGCTCGTAGTCCCCCATATTCCTGAGTCCGAAAGCAACGGTCACCACATCGAATTCATCAGTCTCAAAAGGCAAATCCAGTGCATCAGCAACCAGTGTTTTCCGAACCCCCCGCGAGCTGGCATGGGCCAGCATTTCAGCGCAGAAATCCGTAGCCATTACTTCGCACTGGGGAATCTCATCCTGAATTTTCAACGCCAAATCCCCTGTCCCGCTTGCTACATCCATCAGCTTCCCGGGACGAAGTGCTTTGATCCGTTTCGTGACGACATGTCGCCACCAGAAGTCCATTCCCATAGACAACACGTGATTGGTCATCACATAGCGATCAGCTATGCGGGCAAAGGCATTTCGGACGTAAATAGGATCAGGCATCAGCTGAAGTAGATTGTGCCATCCTTCCCGCTTCGTCCAATCCTGATTAAGTAAAGATCAGTGTTTGGCATCCTTCTTCAGGATCTTTGGAAATTTCTCCTGGAACTTCTCCAAACGAGGAACCGATACACCCCTGATGTAAGGATTGTTCGGGTTCAATTTCTCATAATTCTGGTGATAATCCTCACCCTCCCAAAATTTCTCAAACGGAAGTACTTCTGCGGCTACCTCATCCGGTGCCAGCTCCTTATTGAGAGCTGCGATTTTATCCTCGATGACCTTCTTCTGCTCATCATTTTGATAGAAAACGATTGAACGGTATTGAGAGCCACGATCCGGTCCCTGCCCATTCACCTGTGTCACATTCTGCGAGCCAAAGAACACGTCAACCAAGGTAGCAAAGCTCACTACTTCCGGATCATAAATAATTTCCACGGCCTCTGCATGACCGGTTTTTCCTGTATTGCTGGCCTCGTAGGTAGGGTTCTTCGTATGTCCACCGCTATACCCGGAGATCGATTCATCCACACCTTCTACGCTTTCGTAAACAGCCTCGACGCACCAGAAACAGCCACTTGCAAAATAGGCGCGCGCTTTTCCGTTTTTAATCGGGACTTCTACTGGCTGAATATCTTTCTGTGCTTCCATTTGTGCGGTACGGTCGGTTTTGGTCTGTGAACAAGCGGTCGTCACCAGCAGTAAGCTGGCTATTCCTAAGGTCGTGAGTTTTCGTTTCATATACTCACATAAGATTGCGCAGTTCTGAGTTTATTCCAGTGGATTACCGTCCTTGAAGAGATACTTCATGGCCTGCTCCATATCCTTGTCACCACGTCCGGAAACATTGACGATTATAATATCCGATTTCGGAAGCGAACCTGCAATCTTCAGCACATAGGCCATCGCATGCGCGGTTTCGAGCGCAGGAATAATCCCTTCAGTGGTGGCAAGGTCCTTGAAACCCTCCAAGGCCTCATCGTCTGTGGCATATGTATATTCCACACGACCAGCCTCCTGAAGGAATGCGTGCTCCGGACCTATCGCAGCATAGTCCAGACCGGCCGAAACGGAGTGGGTAAGCTCGATCTGGCCATCATCGTTAGCCAAAAGCCATGTCTTGGTGCCTTGGAGAACTCCGAGTTTCCCTCCCTGGAAACGAGCGGCATGGCGCTCTGGAATAATTCCGTCACCTCCAGCTTCCACACCAACCATACGAACATTTTCGTCATCCAGAAACGGATGAAAGAGACCAATTGCGTTCGATCCACCCCCGACACAAGCCACCAGCATGTTCGGCAGCTTTCCTTCCCGCTCAAGGATTTGCTCGCGAGCCTCGATACCGATCACGCGGTGAAAATCGCGTACGATCATAGGAAACGGGTGTGAACCCAGCGCGGAACCAATGATATAGTGGGTGTTTTCCACCGATGCAACCCAGTCGCGCATAGCCTCGCTTACAGCTTCTTTCAGCGTCGCCTGGCCAGCAGTGACAGAGCGGACTTCGGCTCCCATGAGCCTCATCCTTGCCACATTCAGTGCCTGGCGCTCCATATCCACCTGACCCATATAAATCACGCATTCCATCCCAAAACGGGCGCAAACTGTTGCAGTAGCAACACCGTGCTGACCTGCTCCCGTCTCTGCGATTATCCGTGTTTTGCCGAGTCTCTTCGCGAGAAGGATCTGCCCGATCGCATTGTTGATCTTGTGAGCTCCGGTATGGAGCAGATCCTCACGCTTCAGGTAAATTTTCGCCCCACCAAGTTTCTCAGTCCAGCGCTCTGCAAAATACAGCGGAGTGGGACGTCCGACGTAATTTTTCAAGAGATCATCGAGTTCCCTTTTAAATTCAGGATCGGCCTTTGCCTGCTCGTAAGCTGCCGCCAGGTCCTGAAGAGGAGTCATCAGCGTTTCGGGAACGAACATTCCTCCAAATTGGCCGAAGTGTCCGGTGCTGTCCGGTGTTGTGGTAGCATTCATGGTAGTTTCCAAACTGGTTTTAGTTTTTGATATTCCGAGCGGGGCAACAGGACGTAAAGCGGCCTGCGGCTTGGGTCAACATTTGCAATGAGGAAGCGTAGCCTTTCTTCCACCATTGTGGTGCATCCCGCGGTCCTGGCTTCTCCACCATTTCTCCAAATATGAAAGAAAATCGAGGAACCGCCATGAGGCACCGCGTTCGGTGGCCGATTGTGGGCAATGAACATCTTCAGCGATTGTGGATAATCGTTCTGCTTCATTTGAGCTTTCTTCTCCCAAGCCTCTGCGGGTTCATGATCAAGGGTGAGGAACTGATTGTAATATCTGGAACCGCCATCCTCCACCCATAGATCGCGCGAAGTTACCTGATGGTAGAAGGTTTTTGGATGTTTTTTGACGCTCTCCGCCGCTCCCCAAACTCCACCGAGATCAAATACACCTGCCGGAGATTTTCCATCGCCTTCCTTCTTCAGAGTCGCTCCGGAAGGACTAGGGTGAATTCCCCTGCCCCAGACCAATCCGGTTTTACCCAAACGACCTTTCCATTCTCCACCGACCTGTTGCCAGCCAGCGCTGTTTTTCTCAAAGTATGAGAGGGTCACATGGGTGGAGTTCCAATCATCGGCAATTCCCACAATGCACTGACTGGATGCCGATGGGAGCTCGAAGGCATAGCTGAGTCCGCAGAAGAGAAATGTTAGGAATGATAGAATCAGTTTCACGCAGGTAATGTGTGTCCATTCCCACGATCGCGCAACCACATCCAGCAATAACAACCAAGAGAAAGTGCCTGAAAATTAAATTTCAACTTCCACGCATTTGAGCAACGATTCGCGCATGCGAGCCAAAGCCATCTCCCTCCTGAAAGAACTAACTGAAGCACATTCCGTATCCGGCCATGAGGACGAGGTTAGGGCAATCTTTGTGGACGAACTTTCAGACATTGGCCCACTTGCAACTGACAAGAACGGCTCCGTAATATGCGCGGAAGGTGATGATGGCCCACGTGTATTGATAGCAGGTCACATGGATGAGGTCGGGTTCATGGTCCAGAATATCACCTTGGATGGATTCCTACAGTTCGTAACCATCGGAGGATGGTGGACCCAGGTGATGCTGGGGCAACGTGTGGAAATCCTCACCCGCAACGGAGACAAGATCACCGGTGTCATCGGCAGTAAACCAGTCCATTTCCTACCTATCGAAGAACGCGGACAGCCAATTCCGGTGGAAGCGATGTTTATTGATATCGGAGCATGCTCGCGCAGGGAAGTAACAGATGACTTTAAAATCTCCCTCGGCGATCCCATTGCCCCAATGTCACTCTTCACACCGCTTCATAAGGAGAATTTCTATATGGCAAAGGCCTTTGACAACCGCGTCGGTATGGCGGGTGTCATTCAGGCAGCACAAGAGCTTGCTGACTCGGGGCACCCCAATGAGCTCGTTTTTGCAGGAAGCGTTCAGGAGGAAGTAGGACTCAGAGGCGCCCGCACGTTGGCCAATTTCGTAAAACCGGACGTAGCTATCGTTCTGGAAGGCCCTCCTGCCGATGACACACCGGGCTTCAACCCCCTGGACAGCCAGGGAAAACTTGGCAGCGGTGTTCAGATCCGCCTTTTCGATCCGAGCGCTATCGGAAACCCCCGCCTCGCTGAACTGGCAATCGAAACTGCCCGAAGCGCGAACATTCCCTATCAGGTGACTGTCCGCCGCGGCGGCGGTACGGATGCGGGAGCTCTCCATCAGGCAAATGCTGGAATCCCATGTCTGGTGCTGGGCGTGCCGGCGCGTTATATTCATTCACACAACTCGGTGATCGATATCGACGATTACCTTGCAATGTTGAAACTTACGATTGAGCTAGCTCAAAAGCTCGACGAGGCGACCGTTGAATCGCTTACCCGCTTCATTTAGAAACTTCGGCATTCTTGACATTAAGGAACCCGCAGTGTTGAATCCCCGCAGAGATGGCAAAGAAAAGATACACCCACGAAAAGATCGCGCGGATCGAAGCCACAACGCGTATTTTCAAAGGTGTATCCAGATTTCTTTATATCGGACTCGCGGTTGCCTTCGGCCTCCTGATTGCAGCCACAGCAGTTCCTCAGAAACGCAAATATGAGGAACTTCTCGGGGAACTCAGCAATATCCAAAAAGCGGAGGAAGCCGTCATCGCAAAGAAAGAGCACAAACAAATCGAACTTTTCGCCCTTCGCGAAGATGATTCATTCCTTGAGGTCCAGGCCCGCGACCGCCTGAACTATTATCGCGAGGGTGAACGCATTCTCCGATTTGATCCAAACCGTTAGATTGTAGCGGCTTTGTCACACTCGGATCGGTTCCCCATTGACCGCGGGACCCCCATCAACGTATTTTCCGCCATGCCTCGCGCAATGAAGACAATCCTGTTCCTGTTTATTTTTCTCACCGGTTTCGCGAAAGCCGAACACGTCATCGTCTGTGGTGGACCCGCACTTAGACAATGGGAGGACTTCCGAGTTCCCGACGATCAGCATGACCGCTGGTGGGCCAACTTCGTCCGAGCCTCTACTCTCCGCATGGCGGAAATCCGTCTCGCATATGGCAAGGAAGCACCTCTCGTTTGGCTCGTCTACAAACCAGGCTACGTCACACGTGGCCGCGAAGACGGCAAGCCATACACGACCTGGATACAGGAACAGGCGACAAAACGGAACTGCAAGCTGATCTGGTTTGATTCCACAAGCGACTACATTTCTAAAATCAATTCCCGCCCCAGCCGCTCCGTCGTCACCTATGATTACTTCGGCCATTCCAACAAATCCGCCTTCATGTTTGATTATGGAAACGAGATCATGGGCGCTTCCGTAGCCGTTCTCCACGAGCGCGACCTGCCAAAACTTCGCTCCTCCATTTTCGCGAAAAGCGCATACTGCAAATCCTGGGGATGCCACACCGGCTCATCCATGTCAGCGGTCTGGAAAAGCAAACTCGGTCTCTCTCTTGAGGGATCCCGCGGCAAAACCGTCTACACCATGGTTGGTCGCGGCGAAATGCCGAAGGGCTATGGCGGCTGGATTCGCTAACCGCTCCTCTTACCAACTTTCTCTAAAATTTACATCAAATGAATCTCACCGAACTCAAAGCCCTCCACGAACTTCCGTTTTTCGAACTCATCCAGAAATCGCGTCAGGTTCACGAGGACAATTGGGACCAGCCGGAAGTCCAGCTCTGCACCCTGCTATCCATCAAAACCGGCGGATGTTCTGAGGACTGCTCATACTGCGCCCAGTCGGCACGTTACAAATCCGGGGTGGATTCCGAACGCCTGATGGAGAAATGCGATATTCTTGAGCGCGCGAAAGTCGCTGCGGAAACAGGATCCACACGGTTCTGCATGGGTGCCGCATGGCGTGGAGTACGTGGTGGCACAAAGCGCTTCGATCAAGTAATTGATATCATCCAGGATGTTTCTAAGCTCGGTATGGAAGTCTGCGTGACCCTTGGTGAACTCGGCCCGGAAGAGGCAAAACAACTTAAGGAAGCCGGCGTCACCGCATACAATCACAACCTTGATACTTCCCCTGAGCATTATCCGAACATCGTGACCTCACACACCTATGAGGACCGTCTCCGGACCATCCAGAACGTTCAGGACGCTGGAATGTCGGTCTGTTGTGGCGGTATTCTTGGTCTCGGCGAAACCATCACCGATAGACTCCGCCTCCTCGAAGTCATTTCAAACTTTGATCCCCAGCCTGAGTCGGTGCCGATCAACTCCCTCATGCCTATGCCGGGAACTCCCCTGGCGGAAAATCCACAGGTCGATACCTTTGATATTGTCCGCATGATCGCCGTCACACGTATTTCGATTCCAAAGGCAAAGGTTCGGTTATCCGCAGGTCGCACTCGTCTTTCGGATGAAGCTCAAGCCCTTTGTTTCTTCGCCGGAGCCAATTCTATCTTCTATGGAGATAAGCTTCTCACAGCAAAGAACCCGAGCGTCGAAAAAGATCAAGTTCTCTTGGCCAAGCTCGGGCTTTCTCCACTTGCTCCGAAACTCCCGCAAAAAGAACTGGAAACTGCTCCTGCGTAATTCGGTTTTTTGCGATTAGCACCGCCACCCGTGTCGCGGACATTACCTTGCTTGTTGCAATATCCATTGTGCAATGCGCAGTAAAATCCACGCCAGTTTCTTTGTAACTCATTGAAAATCAGTCGGTATTCTTATTGCTTTGGGTTTATGGATGAAGACCAAACACAATTTATCGGATAAAAAAATCGCAATCCTTGTTACCAACGGTTTCGAACAAGTTGAATTCACCAAGCCGAAAGAAGCAGTTGAAAGTGCTGGCGCAGAAGTTCACGTAATTTCGCTGAAATCAGGTGAGATACAGGGATTCAATCATTTCGAAAAGGGAGACACCTTCAAGGTGGATAATACCGTGGATTCGGTAAAAGCCGACGATTACGATGGCTTGATTCTTCCGGGAGGCGTTCACAATCCCGATACACTGCGGGGCAGCGAAGAAGCGGTTTCGTTCGTTCGCTCATTCTTTGAACAGCACAAGCCTGTGGCTGCCATTTGCCATGGACCATGGACATTGGTTGAGGCAGACGTATTGAAAGGGCGGACGCTCACCTCATGGCCATCGCTCAAAACCGACATCGAAAACGCTGGCGGCAAATGGGTAGACGAGGAAGTGTACTGCGACCAAGGACTGGTGACGAGCCGTAATCCCGATGATATTCCGGCTTTTTGCACAAAGGCGGTGGAAGAATTTGCAGAAGGTAAACATAGGCTCCAAACTGCCTAACCTCTTTCCGCCAGAACCCGGCATTTTTCACGGCGGCTCAAGGATTGACCTTGAGCCGTTTCTCTATTCCTAATATTTTTTACAGCTTTTATGAAATCCATCAATCCAGCTACCGAAGAAGAACTCGCGAGTTACCAGCCAATTACTAAAGAAGAGGCGCTATCTGCAGTAGATCACGCCCACGACGCCTATGCAAAATGGAAGGATTTAGGTTTCTCATCACGCAAGGATATCATCGTGAGACTCGCATCGATATTCCGCGAAAATGCTGAGAAATTATCGAAGATCATAACCTTGGAAATGGGTAAACGGATTTCGGAAAGCCAATACGAAATCGAATACTGCGCAAAAATCTGTGAGTATTACGCCGAAAATGCCGAAGAATTCCTGAAAGACCAGGCTATCGATGTCGAGGGAGCAAGGGCCTATGTTCAGCATACACCTCTCGGAGTCCTCTTAGGTGTAATGCCTTGGAATTTCCCTTTCTATCAGGTCATTCGCTTTGCCATTCCTAATATCATGGCTGGGAATACGGTCTTGATGAAACACGCCAGCAACGTGCCGCAATGTGCGGAAATGATCGAAAAACTTTTACTCGAAGCAGGCCTCCCGTCAGGAGTTTATACAAACCTCTTTATCCCCACCGAATTCATCGAGCCGAT
This sequence comes from Luteolibacter sp. AS25, assembly GCF_046736275.1. Lineage (GTDB taxonomy): Bacteria > Verrucomicrobiota > Verrucomicrobiia > Verrucomicrobiales > Akkermansiaceae > Luteolibacter. The sequence continues at coordinate 1,569,773 of NZ_CP151837.1, read as the reverse complement.
TCTCTCCCACAAGAAGGTTCGCGGAGTTTCCCTGACTGGCAGTGAACCCGCAGGTGCTTCAGTTGCCTCGATAGCAGGTAAAAACATCAAGCGCTCCGTTCTTGAACTCGGTGGAAACGATCCATTCATCATCCTCGAAGGGGCCAACCTTGCGGAAGTTGTCGAGAAAGCAATCAAAGGCCGCATGGTCAACACCGGTCAGTCATGCGTATCCGCCAAGCGTTTTATCGTCGTCGAACCCTTGGCTAAGAAATTCATTGCCGGAATGAAAAAAGGAATGGCCAAGATGAAAATGGGCGATCCGATGGATGAAGAAACCCAGGTGGGTCCCCTTTCCACAGAGCGGGCTGCAGTAAAACTTCAAGAACAGGTGACCTCGTCAATCCGTGCTGGCGCGAAAGCTATCCTGGGAGGCGATCGTCCGAAATGTCCTGGTGCTTTCTTCAATCCCACCATTCTCACAGGAGTAACTCCGGAGAACCCCACCTTCGATCAGGAGTTATTCGGACCGGTTGCCACAATTCACGTGGTCAAGGACGAAGCTGAGGCTATCGAACTCGCAAACAACTCTTCCTACGGCCTCGGTGGCTCCGTCCACACAACCGACATCGAGCGCGCGCACGAGGTGGCCCGGCAAATCGATACAGGAATGGTTTTCATCAATAGATCCACCAAATCCCAGGCGGAACTCCCCTTCGGAGGAACCAAGAACTCAGGTTATGGTCGCGAGCTTTCCGAGATGGGTATTCTCGAATTCGTGAACCGAAAACTTATCAACCAACTGACTGAATAAAATCTGAGAATTTTGCAGAATCGATTGAATAATCGCCTTGAAATCCCGTCATACCAGCCTATCCCTTAGATATCTCAAAAATATAATCATGAAAAAATTATCCATTATCCTCGCCTCCGGCATCGCAGCAATTTCGCTGAGCAACTGTGCAGCCCCTAACGGACCGAACACACAAAAAGGCGCTGTAACAGGTGGCCTTATTGGCGCGGCAGCGGGTGGTATCATTGGTCATCAATCCGGCCGTGGCCTTGAAGGTGCGGCTATCGGTGGAGCCACCGGTGCTGGTGCCGGTGCAGTCTACGGAAATGCGAGAGACCAAGAACAATACGGATACCGTTAATCGGCAGATCTATTAAATTTCTTTTGAAGCCGCAGGGATATTTATCCCTGCGGCTTTCTTTTTGGGATGAAAGTGGAGCTTTGACACTCCCAACAAGAGACACAAACCTATCACTCCAAATGCGAACCCTTCTCCTACTCCTATTTTCCACGGTATTCCTCTCAGCCGAAAAGGTGGCCTCCGTGGCCACACTGGTTCCTGAGGTTTCTGCGGTAGAACCGGGAGAACCTTTCACTGTAGCGTTGAAGCTGGAGCATCCTATTGGCTGGCACAGCTATTATAAGAATTCGGGTGGAGTGGAACTACCCCCGCAAATCACATGGAAACTTCCGGAGGGGGCAACTGCTGGTCCGATTCATTGGCCTGTCCCTCAGGTAAAGGAAGGTTACGGAGGTAAAAGCTTCATCTACACGGAATCCCCTGTCTTTCTCGTCGTAATCACACCCTCGGAATCAGCTCCCGTCGGGGAAAAGTTTGAAATTGCTGCCTCCGCGAAGTGGCAGATCTGCAAACTATCCTGCATCAATGAGAACGCCGATTTTAAACTTTCCCTCCCGATCGAAAACAATGCGAAAACCGATACTTCCCGTCAGAAGTTTTTCACGCAGGCCAGGAGCCAAATACCCCTCAAATTCACCGGATCATTTGATGTGGAAATTCCGGAGGATGAAAACAGATCTGACTTCCTATCCATCCGCTTATCAAACCTTACCTCGCCCCCCACTGAGTTCATCCCGGATCAGCCATATCTGAATCCTCTTTCAATGGAGGGTGAAGTCGCCACCGATGGAGACGATACCATTATTTATCTCGCTAGAAAAAAGACGGACTTTCTGGATCAACCCATCAGGCAAGATAACAAACTATCAGGAATCCTAACGGCAGGAGAAAACATTCTGATTACAGAAAAAACGGCTGCGGCTCCCGCTGCCCGGCCCATCTCGTTTTCCAGCCTTCTCCCAATTCTTGGGGGAATGTTTATCGGCGGATTGATTCTAAACCTCATGCCTTGCGTGTTTCCCGTGATAGGACTGAAGATCATGGGCTTTGTCCAACAGGCAGGTGAAGACCGTCGCTCAATCGCGCTTCATGGGGTCTCCTTTGCAATGGGGGTTATCGCCTCGTTCGGCGTGCTCAGCGGCATTCTTTTCGTTGTCCGTGCCGCCGCGCTCAAAACAGGTGGAGATCAAATCGGCTGGGGCTATCAATTGCAAAATCCATGGGTGGTTCTCGTTCTGATGCTCCTGATGTTTATCCTCGCCCTCAATATGTTCGGACTTTTCGAACTAGGTACTTCCGCAACATCAGTCGGTGGGAAACTTCAGAATAAATCAGGACACGCGGGTTCATTTTTCTCAGGCGTCCTCGCAACGGTCGTAGCTACCCCCTGCTCTGCCCCTTTTCTAGGCGCAGCTATCGGTGCGGCAATGGCCCTGCCAGCTCTCCAGTTCTTCTCTGCCTTCGCAGCAATGGCCCTCGGGCTAGCCCTCCCATATTTGTTCCTGTCCCTCTTCCCCCGATTTGTAGAAAAGCTCCCCCGCCCTGGTCCGTGGATGGAATCATTCAAGCAAGCCATGTCCTTTCTTCTCTTTGCCACCGTGGCCTATCTACTCTGGGTATATTCGGGACTTATCGGACAGGAATACCTGCTGATGCCCCTCCTTGGCCTCAGTATGATTGCAGCAGCTGGCTGGATTTATGGCCGCTGGTTCCTGCCCCATAAATCAGGCAAAGCGAGAGCTACCGGTATCATTCTAGCCGCCACCTTTGCCATATCCGGCGTCGTTTTGGCCTTCCCTCCGAAGCCAAATGATCTTTGGGAACCATGGTCGCAGGCAAGGGTCGATGAGTTGATGGAATCCGGCACCCCGGTATACATCGATTTTACCGCCCAATGGTGCGTAACCTGTCAGGTAAACAAGAAAGTAGCCTATACCGATGATGTCCTCAGCCTGGCCAAGGAAAAAGGCATCGTCTTTCTCAAAGCCGACAAGACCCGCCCCGATCCAACTATAGAGGCAAAACTTCAGGAACTGGGCCGCACTGCCATCCCGGTCAACGTCCTGATAAATCCCGGTGAAAAACCAATCATTACCAAGGAAGTGCTCACACCCGGCATACTAATGGATCTTTTCGAGAAAGCGCAATAAAGCGCACTCCCTCTTCATTCCTGTAGCCCACCTGCGGATCCGGCCGCCAACCGCTTGGCCATCTGCGGAAAGAGCATAAGGTGAAACGGCAAAACCGAAAACCAATATACTCTTCCGAAAAGCCCTCTAGGCCGCATCGTTGCAGTTTGAATCAGTTGGCTATCCGTGATCTCGAATTCCAACCAAGCCTCTCCTGGCATTTTCATTTCTGCTGAAAGTATCAAACGCGCCGACGAGTGGTCACTATTGCGGTCAGCAAGAACTACCCTCCAGAAATCCAGCGCATCTCCGGGAAACAAGGTGTCCGGATTTCTTCTACCACGTCTGATGCCACTACCACCGATCATGCGGTCCATCACCCCCCTGATCTTCCATGCCCAGTTCATCGAGGGCCATCCGTTTCGCCCTCCGATGCGCCAGACAGCGTTGATCACCTGCTCCCGATCCACTGTCAAATCCACCTTCTGCTGATCACGCAGGATACCGTGCTCGGGCACCTGAATCGACTTGAAGTAATCAGGACTTAAATTTCCGGAAGAGAGTGAATCAATCCACGATGAAGGCACTTTGTTCTGAGCAATCCTCGCGAACGCCACGTCGATCGCCTCCCGGTAAGTCAGCAATTTCTGAGGAATCAATTTCTCGATCCGGTTATCCCGGCAGATCGTCTCATTCGTAAGCGACTCGATCAATGACTTGGCCAACGACATCGTCGTGGCAGTCACCAGGTGCAGCCAATGAGCCGATAAGCGCGGAGTCAAAAATGGAACAGGAATAATCCAGCGATTCAAACCACGGGCCTCGGCATACTGCTCAAGTAAACTTTTGTAGGTCAAAACCTCTGGCCCTCCAATATCCAGTTCCTCTCCGGTAGTTTGATCCTCGTCCAAACATCCTAGTAAATACCCGACCACATTCCGGATCGCGATCGGTTGGCATCGGGTGTTCGCCCATCGTGGAGTAATCATTACCGGCAATTTTTCTGCCAAATCCCTGATCATTTCAAAGGATGCAGATCCGGAACCCACGATAATCGAGGCTCTCAGGGTGGTAACCGGCATGCTACCGGTCCTTAACACCCGGTTTACTGTTTCCCTGGAACGCAAATGCTTGGACAAACTTGCCTGTGGCACAAGACCACCCAAAAAGATGATCTTCGCGCATTCCACCCGCTCCATCCACTTATTGAAATTCTCAGCACAAGTCTTCTCTCTTTCTTCAAAGTCAGTCGCAGCTCCCATCGAATGAAGCAGATAATAGACTGCGTCAAAGGCCTCATCGACATCGGGGAGACTTTCCGCCACCAGCATGTCTCCCTCGATTAAACGAAGACGACCGTCTTCAAGGAATGGAGCAAATCGGGAGGAAGGGAACCGCCCCCGGTTCCGAACCATCCCATACACCTGATGACCCGCATCCATCAGCGCAATCAAAAGCCTCATGCCGATGTATCCGTTGGCCCCTGTAAGTAGAATTTTCAATTTACCAACCTAAAACCTAACACCCTGAAAGCAAGAAGGAGTGGCGAAATGCCACTCCTTCGATTCAAACATATGACTGGATTCCTTAACTCTCGGGAGGAGTTACATCCATAGCTGCGTATTCACCGTCTTTCCGACGATAAATAATAGTTAACCGGCCTCTACGGGCACCTTTGTAAAGAATGAACGGACGTTCGCTGAGCTCCAACTCCATGATCGCATCTTCCTTATACATGGTTTTCACCGCGTAACGGTCCGGATGAACGATGAACGGCTCTGGATCGTGCTCGGATTCTTCCGGGTGATCCATCGCATCTTCGGTGAAATACCTTTCCTCGAGATAACGGATAGACTCATTCCGGTGAGGACGGTTTTTCTTCAGAAGCCTTGTTTTATGCTTACGCATCCTCCTGGAAATTTTCGAAATTGTCTCGTCGAGCGAGACATACATGTCGCGGCTTTCGCTATCAGCCTCAATCGTGATGTGGTTTGTGCAAAACAGGATAATTTCCGCAATCTGCCGGTTCTTCTGCACGTCCAAGATCACCTTCGCCTCGATGATCTTCGGATAATCAAGGTGGAGTCCTTCGATTTTCTTCTGAGCGTATTCGCGGAGAGAGTCGGTAACTTCTTCGTGCCTCACCGTAATGGTGATCGGCAAATTTACGTTTGCAGTTTGCATGATTCTTATTCGTTTTTTGTTAATTAAGGGTGAATGGAACGTATATTCCATCCATCGAATAGCTTCCTACAGCATTGTCCAAAACGCCATTAAGAAGTTCATAAAACTTCATCTTTTTGAATCTGGCTCGGAATTCCCCCAGCCTGCTGAGGGTTAGCTTTCCTCGTCGTTCCGGATCTTCTCTTTTACAAGATCCAGGAACTCCGGATTACCCTCCAGGGCGTCCGCTACAGCTCGTATGACACCCAGTGTCGAGCGCGAGACGTGGTGCTCCATTCCCTCCACATCGCGGTAAATTGTCTCCTCATCCAGCTGGAATAGTCGCAGGAAACGGGTAAGCGTTTCATGCCTCTCCACGATCGCACCGGCGATCCGCATTCCCCTCTCGGTGAGCGTTGTGCCCCGGTATTTCTGGTGCTTCACGAGGCCCTCGGCATCCAGTTTCTGGAGCATATTGGTTACGCTCGCCTGGGAAATTCCAAGATTCGTAGAAATATCAACCGCACGTGCATATCCTTTATCTTCGATGAGATGCAGGATCTGTTCAAGATAGTCATCCATCGCCACCGAGCCACTCGTCCGTTTGGAAACTGAATCAGCCATTACTCACCATCCTCCTTTCTTGCCACGCCTTCATACATGTCACGGTTCGATGCATGAAATTCAGCCTTCAAGCTCACCTGTAATTTACTCAAATCGATAAACCTCCAACCGAGAAACGTCCACTCCCCATCCTTCCCGTCGTGTTCGATACCCACCAATAAATGGGTCGCGTCATCCGTGATCTTCAGGGTTTCACCCTTGGGCTCGAAGTAAAACGAGCGAAAACTACTATCCTCCGAGCCCTGTTCCATCAATTTAGGATCAAGATAATAAACTTCACCGGTTTCTTCATCCGTAATTTTCAGATCAGGGTAGCCTGAACGTTGGGATTTGCCCGCCACGGTCTTCGGCACCTCGCACAAAATCCCTTCCTGCTCATTCAGCCCGGCAATCAAACCGTCTTCAAAATACCGGGAACCCTCATTGATACGGCGGAGACCACGGATCGGCGAAGTGTCCGAATTCATATCTTCCATCACATTCCCCAGCACATTTTCAATTATTGCTCTCACACGCTCACCGGACTCCATTTTCTCCAGGGGAATAACCTTCTTTCCGGATGCAGCCTCGGCAACCACCGCAAAATCAAACACCCGGTCTGCCAGTCCCTGTTTCAACAAGGATTTCACCAAAGCCGCATCCTGATTTTTCCGTTCCCGGGCCTTATGATTCGCCTCCGCCCGGCGCATCTCTTTTTTCTGAACCTCCCACCTGGGAAGGTCCGGACGTTTAGGCTCTCTGGTCGCCAGGAAAATGATTCCTCCGACCGCAATAACCGCAAAAACGATCTGTAGAATTTTCCTGAACATCGAAAATTAACGGAAATACTACTTCGCAGCCTGTCTCAGGCGATACCACGCACCGGTATTTGGAACAACAAGCGCCCACAAAGGAAGATCTTCCAATCCGAATCGCTTAACCATCCATTCAAGTAAAACCAACGAAGCAACGGCATCGAAAAGTGCATCATGCCAGCCTCTTCCCGGGACCAGTTCGCGCACCTTGTCCGCCACTCCTATATCCTCGCAGAGTATCCCAAGTGAATGCTTTGGTTGATCCGGCATCGAAGCCCGCGATAACAGCAACGTATCGACCCACGGATCGAACGGATTGCCCGGGAATACCCTTAGAAATTTCTTTTCCGTGCCCTTCGCGTGAGCCACTGGCACCGCGCCATCTCCCAGGCGGGAATTCACTTCCGGCCATAGGGATAACAGACTCGGCGCCCCCTCCAGATCACTCTCCTCGATTCCGTGAATCTTCTTCGCATACCAGTCCACGTTCCCCTCACGCTTGAGATATGAAACATGGAAATTATCAAAGCCATCCTTGAGCGACCAGGTTCCCATTCCAATCTGCACCGGCCAATCCTCTCTACCACGCTGAGCACCAGCCCCTTCGAAATCTATCCCTGCAAACACCACATCCCGCACCTTCCTTTGATCTTTCACGAAAGGTATCCTCACCTTATCAGGAAAAACCACAACCCGAATCCAACTCTTGTTTCGAGTTTATCATTTGATGTTTAAAAGTGGAGCACTCAGCATCCGCCCATGTCTGCTCCCACACCAATGATGGCCCAATATTTGGCCATGAGAAAAAGCCTCCCAGCTGACATCATTCTCTTCTACCGCTTGGGCGATTTCTACGAAATGTTCTTCGAAGACGCGAAAAACGCCGCGCCGATTATGAACGTTGCTCTCACCAAGCGCGGCGGCACACCTATGTGCGGCGTCCCCTACCACGCGGCACAAAACTATATTGCCCGGCTCTTGAAAGCCAATAAACGTGTCGCCATCGCAGAGCAAACCTCGGCTCCACAGCCGGGTAAAATCGTCGAACGGGAAATCGCCCGGATTCTTTCTCCCGGCTCCATTGATGATCTCACACTTCTCGATGACCAACGTCCGAACTACCTCGTAGCCCTCTCGAAAACCGGCAAAAACCATGGTTTGGCCGCCATCGATCACACCACCGGCGAGTTCATCATCGCGGAATTTACAGAGCCCGCACTTCTCCTCGACGAACTCGCCCGAATCTCCCCTTCGGAAATTATCATCCCCGACCATCAGATATCGGATTTTTCTGCGAACCACCCACACGCCCTTCCATACGATGGTTACACATTCCTCCCGGAGCACGCGGTAGATTTTCTGAAAAACCATTTCAACGTCCATTCACTCGATGGCTTCGGCTGTGCGGAACTCCACGCCGCTTCATCCGCAGCGGGCGCCGCCCTTCACTACCTCGTCCACCAGCTACGTAGACCCTGCGAGCACCTCCTCCCGCCCCGTGTTCTGGAAAACGACAAACACGTCCTCATCGATGCCGCCTCACAGAGGAATCTCGACCTAACCGAATCCCGCTCAGGGAAAAATCACACACTTCTCGCCGTTCTCGATCGCACGGCCACTCCCATGGGCGGCCGTCTGCTTCGCAGCTGGCTACTTCACCCGCTACGTGATCTCGATACCCTCACCGCGCGACAGGCAACCATCGCCTCGCTCCTCGCCGAGCCCTTCCTCCTCTCCAAAGCCCGCGAATCCCTCAAAAACATCCGTGATATCGAGCGAACTACCTCCCGCCTTTCACAGAACTCGGGAAACCCGCGAGATCTCCAGTCCCTCACCGTTTCCCTCCAGAACATACCACCCCTCAAGGAAATCCTCCTACCTCTCCTCAAAGATCATACCGCAGTAGTCACAAAGCTACACCCCCTCCCAGATCTCCTTGAGACGCTGGAAACAGCCTTGGTTGAAGAGCCCCCTGCACAGATCAAGGACGGAAACATCATCCGCGACGGCCATTCCGCCGAGCTCGATGAGCTCCGCAGCGCCTCCCGCAGCGGAAAAGACTGGATCGCACGCCTCCAGGCAGATGAGCGCAAACGCACCGGCATCGATTCTCTTAAGATCAAATTCAACAACGTCTTCGGCTACTTCATCGAAATCACCAAAACCCACATCGAAAAGGTTCCGGACGATTACACCCGCAAGCAAACCATGGCCAATGCGGAGCGCTACATCACACCCGCGCTCAAGGAAATGGAAAACAAGGTTCTCGGCGCAGAGGAGCGATCCAAACAACTCGAATACGAACTCTTTCTCCAGCTTCGCCAGGCAGTTGTAGAAAACCTCAAGGAGCTACAGGAGACAGCCGCCGCCATCGCAGAGATCGATACCCTATGCGCTCTCGCGGAAACCGCACAACTCCACCGACACACCCGCCCCACTCTCACACAAGGCACTGAACTCATCATCGAAAACGGTCGCCACCCGGTATTGGAGCAAACTCTCACCGATACAAAATTCGTCCCGAACGATACCGAACTCCTCCCGGAATCCAGTCGCCTGCAGATCCTCACCGGCCCTAACATGGCGGGCAAATCCACCTATATCCGCCAGCTCGCGCTCATCACCCTCATGGCACAGATCGGCGCCTACGTCCCCGCAGACTCTGCTACCATCGGCCTCACTGACCGCATCTTCTGCCGCGTAGGGGCCTCCGATGATATCTCACGTGGACAATCCACCTTCATGGTCGAAATGTCGGAAACCGCCCTCATTCTCAATCACGCCACCGAAAAATCTCTCGTCATCCTCGACGAAATTGGCCGCGGCACCGCCACATTCGATGGCCTCTCCATCGCCTGGGCCGTCGCCGAGCACCTCCACGATGAGACCAAATGCCGCACCCTCTTCGCCACCCACTACCACGAACTCACCGACCTCGCCAATACTAGGGACGCAGTAGTCAACTGCAACGTGGCCGTCCGCGAGTGGAACGAGGAAATCATCTTCCTCCACAAGATCCTCCCCGGTTCCGCGGATAAATCATACGGCATTCAGGTAGCCCGCCTCGCCGGCTTACCGAAACCGGTTCTCGCTCGCGCAAAGTCCATCCTGAGCCACCTGGAAATGAATTCCACCAAACCAACGGCCAAGGACAAACACCCAAAACCCAAGACCACGAAACTGGAAGACTCCATGCCGGAGGCAAACTCTCCCCAGATGAACCTCTTCGATTTTTAGCCTTCGAATAAGTGTATGAATTACACTCATTATGAAATGATTTAAATATGATTGAAATCTCTATTAATGTTAGGGAAAGCTGTGTCTAACAGTGGTTAAATAGGCAGCATGCCATCTCGTCCCCTGTTTCTCGGGCCTCAAACTATCCGTCTCGGCTTCGTGCCCCAGATTGACTGTGCCCCTATCGTTGTTGCCTACGAAAAAGGCATTTTCAAAAAGCACGGCCTTAGAATAAATCTCAGCAGAGAACTGGGCTGGGCAACAATTCATAATAAAATCAGCTATGCACAACTCGATGCAGCACAAAGTCCTGCCAGTATAGCGATCTGCCTCGGATTGGGCCTGAACATGATGCGTAGCGGTGTCACCGTTCCACTGGTCTTTAATCTCCAGGGCAATGCCATTACCATTTCCAAGGAGATTGGATACAAGGAAATTGGCCTGGGGGAAAAATTCAACGATTACCTGACCTATAAGTGGAAGAAAGACCGCCCATTGATCCTGGCCGTTCCCCACCGGCTTTCTTCACAATTTTCAATGCTGAATTCCTGGTTATCCCGCAACCGGGTAACACCCTCACGAAATTTGGAAATCATCTGGCTCCCCTCCTACCTGATGCCCCGTCATTTGAAAGCTGGGCATATCGACGGTTACTGCGCGGCGGAGCCATGGAACTCAGAGTCGATCATATCAAATCAGGGTTGGTGCCCCGCCACTTCTGCTGATTTGGCCAGCCATCACCCGGAAAGCGTATTGATGGTCTCGGAAGAATTCGGCGATGACGACAAATCCAGAATGCTGGCAACGGTGGCAGCGCTGATGGAATCCTGCCGCCTCTGTCAATCGCCGGAATTCCGCGAAGAACTTATCTCCATTTTGGCCCGTAGGGAATATGTAGGATCTTCTCCGGCGGTTTTGGAAAACAGCCTCGGACCGGTTTTTCAATCAGGGATAGGAAGTATGAACAGTGAAGACTTCCACATCTTTCACGGCGGCGATACCAATCGCCCGAACATACATAAAGCATCCTGGATCCTCTCGGAACTTCGCAAGGAAGGAACCATCAAAGAGGAAACCTGCGGCCCACTTTCTACCATTTTCAGGGAAGATAGCTACATAGCTGCAGAAGGTCTGCTTTCTAAACCTAGAATCAAGCCAACGAAGGAGATCGGCACCGAGAAAATCATCCGGAAAAACCGAAAAGAGCAGGTCCCCACCCAGTAGAAAAATCCCCGCTTCACACACTCGAATTATCTCTGGATCCTACCAAGGCAGATCGCCCATCACTCCTGCACGCGGCATTTTTCCACCACCTCTTCCCAGCGGAAATCTTCCCTAAGCATTTTCTCTAACCACGGATCGCTTTCAGAAAGCCTTCGCGCACCGGAAAACTTCGATGGAGTCGTAATCCTTGTGAAAAGGACCCTCCGGCACTTTCCCCGTTCCACTGATTTTGTCCCGTATCCACCGGGTTGGTTGCTAGACCAAAATCTCACCCTTTCGGTATCGTGCCCGAGATAAACAACCAAATGCCCCCGCTCCCGCCCGCCAATTTTGTCAGTCCACCAGATTTTCAGAAAATCCCCGGGAATAGCCTCATCCCATGAGGTGAAATTTATCCCCGCTCCAAGATCTGCGACCAGCTTCGCCGCACCAGGTCCATTTGAATTCCACCTACCGAAAACGCCATGACCATCTTTTTGGTCAATTTCAGGTAAAAGTGCTGCATCGCCGCGGCCCAGCGCTTTCAGTAAAACCAGATAAGTGGCCCCCGAGCAGAAACTAGGTTTCGCAATGCCTGCGTCCACGCGAATCAGTCCACCGCTCCACGCACAACTCCCGTTGAGAAGATTCTTCGTGGCGTCACTCCCGTCATACCCACCGCCGGTTGGCATACTTTGGACCGCAGAGAGGACTCTGGTATTGACATCGGCACTTTGCGCCTCGCCGGCAAGGTCGACGCAACCGGAAACACACACGGCAACCAGAAATGCCTGAAAGATCCTTGTAAACATGCGTCATTCAAACCCTCCCTCCCGTTTCCTGCCAGTCACTAAATCAAAATTTCCGCTGGCACTGGACAATCACCTTTTAGCGGCGACTTTGATTTCCCGATGCCTGATCAACGCCACCCAGAAGGAACTGCAAGTATTCCAAATACGGAATCCGCGGATCTCAGGAGACAGCCAGTCGGCCGGCCGGGATTCATCGAGGCATTCAGCGCTTTCTCGCACCGGAACTACCGGATCTTCTTCGGCGGTCAGGTCATTTCCCTGATTGGGACCTGGCTTCAGACTACAGCGGAAGGTTGGCTGGTTTACGAGCTCAGTGGTTCCTCTGTCGCGCTCGGCCTTATCCGGTTTGCAAATATGCTCCCCTTCGCCCTGCTGGCACTCTGGGGCGGAATTGTCGCCGATCGCATTTCCAGGCGAAAGATCCTGATTTTCACCCAGTCGGCATCGATGATCCTCGCCCTCCTTCTGGCCCTTCTGGTCTATCTGAAAGTCATCGAGGTATGGCATGTTGCCGTGATTGGGATGGGATTGGGCATAGCAAACGCATTCGATGTTCCCGCGCGCCAATCTTTCGTGGTCGATCTGGTGGGTAAGGAGGATCTGATCAACGGAATCGCGTTGAACTCCTCGATGTTTAATCTCGCACGGGTCGCCGGACCGGCTATGGCGGGCGCGTTGATCGGGATCGTCGGAATGGCCGGATGTTTCCTCGTAAACGGACTGTCCTACATTGCCGTCATCTTCAGCTACTCGAAGCTGGATTTACCCAAGTTCGAGAAACGCACGGATAACCCACCGTTTCTTCAGGCAATCCGTGAGGCCTATTGTTACATCGCAAAGGATCCACCGTTGCGGGCAATCATGATTCTGGTCTCCACGTTCAGTATGTTCGGAATGAGCTTCAATGTGCTTATGCCGGTTTTCGCGAAGGATGTTCTGCATGGGGATGCAAAAGCCTTCGGCATACTCATGGCATTCAACGGCCTCGGAGCTTTGATCGGCGGACTTTCTCTGGCCAGCAAGGGTAAGGCATTCGAGCGCCGAACCCTCGTCTATTTTGGACTTTTCGGCTGTTGTGTCTTCCTAAGTATTTTCGCGATTTCCAAAATTTTCTGGCTCTCCTGCGCGATGCTCGTGATTTCCGGTTTTTTCATGATTATCTTCCTAGCCAGCGCGAATACCGGCACCCAGCTTCGCTCGCCGGATGCTTTACGCGGCAGAATAATGGGATTCTATTCCCTCTGCTTTCTCGGCATGAGTTCTGTAGGAGGCCTTATGATGGGCGCGCTTGCGAAGTTATTCGGCGCACCTACAGCAGTTGTCATCGGGATGACCATCTGCCTGATTGTGGGCATTTTATTTGCCGGCCGTATCAAGCTCACGCCAAAACGCCGCCGGGGATAGGACCAAGCGCTTACGCCTTGGCTTTGCGCAAATTTCGCGTATTCGATTCCCAGCGAATGTCAGGAAGATTTCCCTTCGATATCCGAGAACCAGCCGCCCTTGGCAGTAACCCATTTCCCCTTCTTAACCACCTTGGAGAAACCGATTCCTTCCTTCGCGGCTCCTTCGAAAACTTCCCATGCCTGACTAGCTAGAATTCCCGAAACCACCAGGTCTCCCCCTTTTCCAAGCGACTTGGCAATCACCGGCCAAGCTTCAAGGAGCACAGTGGAAAACAGATTTGCCAGCACCACGTCATAGCCACTTTTCCTCGGCTTCCACTTCAGAACATCCTGCTCTTTCATGGTGATATCCGGAGTTCCGTTTCGCTGCGCATTGCGCTTCGCGACCTCGACGGCAAAAGGATCGAAATCACAACCCCAGACCTCGCTGGCACCCAGCTTTGAAGCAGCAATCGCCAAAAGACCAGTCCCTGAACCAAGGTCCGCAACTGACCATTTCTCATTCTTTCGGGTCCTGGAAATATCCACCAGAAAACGGAGGCAGGTTGAGGTTGTAGCATGATCCCCGGTCCCAAATGCCATCTCGGGGGGAATAATCATTAGCTCTCTTTTCGGAAACTCTTTTTGAAGTGCATTGAGTTGTTTTTCCTCCGTCTCCGCTGAAACTAAAAAAACGTCGCGCACCTTCAGAGGCTTCGGTATTGCCGGTGCCTTTTGCCATTCAGCGTTTTTCACTTTCCTGACAGATCCTCCGAACAGCTCGAAAATTTCGTCCGCAGCCTTCTTGGTATCGCAATAGATCTGGAGCCTCACGGACTTCCCTCCCTTGATATACTCCATCACGAAATTCGGGTTGCCCGCAAAACGCTCTTCCCAGGCATCAATCCACTGCGCTCCTGAAAGCTTCGACCATAAATACATAATAGTATCTACAACACCAATCCGCGTGCCTTCGCACAAGTTAGAAATTTCAGGGATTAAGCCCGTTCCCATGTAAAAACTGCCGGAACCATCCACAAAAAAAGCCCACCAAACCGGTGGACTGAAATAAAACTGGAGCGGGCGATGAGATTCGAACTCACGACATCCACCTTGGCAAGGTGGCGCTCTACCACTGAGCTACGCCCGCTTTATTTTGCGCATACGAGAATAAACCCCCTTTTCTAGACCAAAAAACCACCGAATCGGTGGAGATCTGAAGAAAATGGAGCGGGCGATGAGATTCGAACTCACGACATCCACCTTGGCAAGGTGGCGCTCTACCACTGAGCTACGCCCGCGTCTTTTCCGCGTGCGGGGTTGTTACCTGTCCGCTGATTTCGTTCAAGAAGTTTTTAGCATTTTTAGGAAAAAATTTCTCCACACCTCCTCCCTATCCCTCTACCCATAGCCAGCCGCCTTATGTCTGATAAACTTGCTCAAATCATCGCCACGAAACACCAGGAAGTGGAAGCCCTCCTACCACGCGCCGGACACCTTCGCGCAGCAGCGCTCCAGCGCAACGAGTTCCGCGGTTTTCGCGCCGCCCTCGACCGCGGCCCGGACAATCTAGCCCTTATCGCCGAGGTAAAAAAAGCTTCGCCTTCCGTGGGCCTCATCGATCCAAACTTCGATCCAATCCTGCAGGCCGGTAGATATATCGACGGAGGTGCGTCCTGTCTTTCCATCCTCACCGACGAGAAATATTTCCAAGGTTCCCTTGGCTATCTGTCAAAGATTTCCGAATTCTCCCCGATTCCGCTTCTGAGAAAAGATTTTACGATCCACGAAATTCAAATCCACGAAGCCGTGATCGCCGGTGCCGATGCCATCCTCCTGATCGTGGCAGCCCTGGACGATGACTTGCTGCGCCGCCTCTATCACGAAGCAAAATCCTTCCAACTCGACGTGCTGGTAGAGGTCCACAACCTCCCGGAAATGGAGCGGGCACTTGAACTTGAGGCTGATCTAATTGGTATCAATAACCGGAATCTCAAAACCTTCGAGGTGGATATGGCAACTACCGAGCTACTCGCGGAAGAAGCACCGGATGATGTAATCCTGGTCTCTGAAAGTGGAATCAAAACCCACGAAGACGCCCGCCGCGCTCTTAGTGCGGGTGCGAATGCACTCCTCATCGGCGAGACCCTCATGCGTTCGGATGATCCATCCAAGGCGATCGAAGACTTCATGAACATTACCGCGCAGTCTTAAGCTGAATTGCTAAAACTCAGCTCCGCGCTATCTTCCTGAATGTCAGAACAAAATTCAGAAGAAAAAATCGATAAGTCCGATCTGGATCGTGCGGAGAACGGTAGTCCCAACAAGGTTCCGTTGAAGGCCAATGAAGAGGATGCCTACGTGGAGGGATCCGAACTGCAAAGCTCCGAACCGACCGAAGAGGAAAAACAGGCCAACGATCCTACTTCCGATCGCTCTTCCACTACTTGAGGAGACCAATGGAGCCTAAAAACTCCCTTCATATAACTTTATGGAATTAATTCCACGCCCGCGAATCACAATCAGTGTATTCGTTGAAAACTTCTCCTAGTCTAAAAAATATGTCAGAAACCGCAACCCGCGAACGCTATTCAGCCGCCGCAGCAGCCCCGGAGGCAGCACTTTGCTGCCCGGTAAATTACGATCCACAATTTCTCAAAGCAATTCCTTCAGAGGTAATCGAAAAAGACTACGGTTGCGGAGACCCATCGAAATACCTGCTCCCGGGTGAGACTGTTCTGGACCTAGGCTCTGGAACCGGAAAAATCTGCTTCATAGCCTCACAAGTTGTAGGCCCGACCGGTAAGGTAATCGGAGTCGATATGCTGGACGACATGCTTGAAGTCGCTCGGCGTAATGCGCCAATCGTCGCTGAGAACATAGGGCATTCGAATGTGGAATTCAGGAAAGGCCGCATCCAGGATCTGGCTCTCGACCTTGAAGCCTTGGAGATGGAACTCCAGAAAAGGCCTATCAAAGATGCCAATTCATTCCTGCAACTCGAAGATTTAACTGCAGATCTCAGCTCTGAAAGACCACTGGTTTCCTCCGACACGATTGACGTGGTAGTCTCAAACTGTGTCCTGAATCTCGTCGAAAATCGACTAAAGAAGCAGCTTTTCGAAGAAATCTTCCGCGTGCTTAAAAACGGAGGAAGAGCAGTCATTTCGGATATCGTCTCGGATGAGGAAATTCCGCAGCATCTTCAGGACGATGAACACCTATGGAGCGGATGCATCAGTGGTGCATATACGGAAAAAGGCTTCGTAGAAGCTTTTGAAGCTGCCGGCTTCTACGGAATCGAAATTCTCAAGCGGGATGAGGATCCTTGGCAGACGGTGGAAGGAATCGAATTCAGATCCGTGACCATCCAGGCTTGGAAAGGCAAACAGGGACCGTGTATCGAACGAAATCAAGCAGTCGTTTATAACGGACCATTCAAAAAAGTATTGGATGACGACGGCCATGCCATGGAGCGTGGTGAGCGTTATGCGGTATGCGAAAAGGCCTACAATCTCTATAAGAAAGCCCCCTACGCGGAATTCTTCACTTTCATCGAGCCTCATACGGAGATTCCCATTGATGAAGCAATACCCTTCGACTGTTCACGCACTCCGATCCGCAGTGCCCGGGAAACGAAAGGTCTGGAATACGATCTAACTACCGAGGCTTCAAATTGCTGCGAACCGGGAACCGACTGTTGCTAAAGCCACTACGAATTTAGAAACCGCCCCCTCCAGAACATCTATCCAAAATAGAAACGCTTCTCCAGATCGTATCCACCTGAAGTCGATTTTTTTCTAAATACTAAGAATGAGCATTTTTCAAGACCTCCTCGAAACCAATAAAGTCCCACTCAAACGCGGAATGTTCGACACCCTGCAGATCAATGTCGGGCGCAAATGCAATCAGACCTGCACTCATTGCCACGTTGACGCAGGCCCGACCCGCACGGAAATGATGGATGAGGAGACTGCTCATAAGGTTGGAGCCTGGATTCTCGAGCACAAACCCGCCACAGTCGACATCACCGGCGGCGCTCCGGAAATCTCAGAATTCTTCAATTACTTCGTGGAAACCGCACGCTCCGTTGGCGCACACGTGATCGACAGGAATAACCTCACAATCATCGAGACGAAAAAATACGCTTACCTGCCGGAGTTTCTAGCAAAACACGAAGTGGAGGTTGTAGCCTCCCTTCCCTGCTATTCTGCGGAAAACGTTAATGCTCAGCGTGGTGACGGTGTCTTCGATAAGAGTATTTCCGCACTTAAAAAACTGAACGCAGTCGGGTATGGCACCACTCTACCACTGACCCTCGTATTCAACCCATTTGGCGCAAAACTCCCGCCAAACCAAGACGAATTGGAGGCCGATTACAAACGCGAACTCAAAAAGCATTTTGGTATCGTCTTCACCCGCCTATTTGCGATCACCAATCTACCGATAGCCCGCTTTGCGGTGGACCTTCGTGAACAAGGACAGTGGGACTACTACATGCAGCTGCTGGCAGACAGTTTTAATCCCGATACAGTGGACGGCCTGATGTGCCGCAATACCATAAATATCGGATGGAAAGGCGAAGTCTTCGATTGCGACTTCAATCAAATGCTCTTCATGCAGCAGCAACAGGAAGGGAAAAAGCTTTTCCTATGGGACGTCACCCCGGAATCCATGGCTGAGCAGGAAATCCTGACCGCCAATCATTGCTTGGGCTGCACCGCAGGCGCAGGATCGTCTTGCACAGGTGCATTGGAAGCGGCTACTGCTTGAGTCCACACATGAACTCCCACCCGAATGATCCGCTTCATGGATACACCCTGGAAATCATCATCACCCGCCTCGTAGAGGAATACGGGTGGGACGAACTTGCCGACCGCATCCGCATCCGCTGCTTTGCGAATGATCCATCGGTGAAGTCCACCCTGAAATTTCTTCGTAAAACCCCGTGGGCTCGGAACAAGGTCGAAAACCTCTTCATCGAGACACTCGAACGCCACGAAAAAGAGTTCAATAGTCCAGACGAAGTTTAGTCGGAAATTGCTCTCCAAATCGGGCATCCTGGCCCCATTTCCACACCTTTCCTATACCCGGAAAGTCGTTTACGGGATTCTTCCGCTAACATCCTGCGCACCTCGCGGCGCTCACCCTTTATCCTAGGGATATTCATGTGATCGTAGGAGGTTGTCTGATGTCTCAACCATGCGATCGTCGCGGCTTCCGCCCGGCGCTCGATCGGAATCCGTTTTGTCCGTGCCACCGTTCCACTACCCACAGGTGTAGCATGGGCGGATATCAATCCGGCTAGCCTTTCCCCAAGGTCTCTATGCCTCTCGTGAAAAGCCAAAAAAGCTTTCACCGCTCCCACAAAATCCTCCGCATATGCCACTTCTTGCTTCTCACGGCGCTTTCTGCCCGCTTCCAGCTTCTTTTCATAGGCCGGATCTTCGCGCTCCACTTCCAGCTCGGTCCGGAAAAAATCAATCCTTTCCGCCGGTGCCCACACCCCTTTCGAGATCATTCGTTTCCGATGGAGTTCTTTGACGACCCAGTGCGGACCATCCTTTTTCACCCTACGTGTCAGCCCCGCATCTCCGGGTGGAAGTAGCGCCCAATCTTCCGGAATCTTCATTTCCTTACCTTGGTTATCCAGTACGTAACCCTCTCTCTTTCCTCGTTTTACATCCATCTTTGTTAGTCGTCTTTTCCCCCACGCTCACGCGGTTCCGTCGGAGCATTGCCCGACCTACGCACAGGAATCAATCCATCGCTTCGAGAGTTTATCCAAAATAAAATTGACTCGCACTCTCGTTAATGAGACTCAGTCTCATCTTTACAAAGTAACTCATGAAATTGAACGAGACACACCAATCCACGACCAACACCCTCCGGGGAAGAGGTTACGAAACTCTGGCAATGACAGGCACCCTGATGGCACTCAGCCAACTTACCGCAGGTGCTGCCCCCGCAGAACAATCCACCGATAGCGATGCGGATGGTACAGCCGATACTCTTCCCGAGTTGATCGTGCAGGGAGACAAAGAGGAAACCCTCTATAAGCCGGAGAAGCTTAAAACCGGCAAATACTCGGTACCCCTTCTGGACGTGCCGCAAACAGTGAATGTTGTCACTGAGGACGTGATTAGAGAGCAAGGTGCCTCTAGCCTGCGAGACGTGCTTAAGAACGTTCCGGGAATCAGCATCCAGGCAGGTGAAGGTGGTGTGCCACCAGGCGATAATCTTTCCATCCGCGGCTTCAACGCCCGCACCGACCTTTTCGTAGACGGCGTTCGTGACTTTGGCGGATACAGCCGCGACCCTTTCAATATTGAACAAGTAGAGGTCACCAAAGGCCCCTCCTCCACCAATGCAGGACGCGGTTCGACCGGTGGATCGATCAACCTATCCTCGAAAACTCCGCATCTGGGCAATGAGTCCAGCATCCTCCTCGGAGGCGGCACTGCCAGCTATGGCCGCGCGACCATTGATGTGAATCAGGAAATCAGTGCCATCGAGAACGCAGCCTTCCGCATGAACGCAATGCTTCACACCCAAGACACCGCAGGCCGTGATCAAGTCACCCAGGATCGCTGGGGCATTGCTCCTTCCATCGCCTTCGGACTTGGCACCGATACACGCCTCACTCTCAGCTACTTCCATCTCGAGCAGGACAATGTGCCTGACTACGGGATTCCTTGGCTGGATGACGGCCCTTCTCCTGTGGATGATGAAAACTGGTATGGACTGCTTGGCCGTGATTTCGAAGAAACACAGACTGATATCTTCACCGCTATTTTCGAACACGATTTCAATGAAGACCTCTCCATCAGAAATCTCTCCCGCTACGGCAGAAACCATCTGGACCTCAGCGTCACCGCTCCGCGTTTCAACGATCCTGCGGTAGCCGGCTCCGAAATCCGCCGCACGGATTGGAAAAACCGTGATCAGACGGACACCATCCTCTCCAACCAAACGGATCTTACCTACAAATTCAGAACGGGCACCGTAGAGCACGAACTCATCGGCTCCATGGAACTCAGCCGTGAGGAATCCGAAAATAAAATCCGTGAAGACCTCAACGCCGCCTCACTCCCGGACGCGGATCTATACGACCCTAGTCCATACGGCTACTCCGCCGATCTCGCCTATACAGGTGAAGTCCGTGAAGCCACAGCCGATACCGTTGCTTTCTCGCTTTTCGACACAGTTAAGCTGAATGAACAATGGATCCTCTCCGGCGGCCTCCGTTGGGAATCCTTCAATGTGGACTATAAAGAGCGCGCTTCCGACGCGGACGGCGGCGGCACCACCAGCCTCAGCCGTAGTGATGAAATGCTCAGCTATCGTGCTGCGGTAAACTACAAGCCTCGTGAAAACGGCAGCATATACCTCGGTTACGGCACTTCATTCAACCCATCTGCAGAAGGCCTCACACTCAGTGATTCCGAGACATCCAGCGCGAACGTTAATACCGATCCGGAGGAAAACCGCACCATCGAGCTCGGCACCAAATGGGACCTGCTTGATGATCGTCTCCTCGTGAACGCAGCCATTTTCCGGACCGATAAAATCAACGCCCGCACCAGTGACCCGACTGATGCCGCGGAAATTATCGTCCTTGACGGTGAACAACGCGTTCAAGGTTTCGAAGCTGGATTCACCGGCCTACTTACAGATCAATGGCGTGTGCTTGGTGGCTACACATATCTCGATGGTGAAATCACATCCTCACAGGATGCCAGTGAAGTTGGCGTAGGCCTCAGCAATACCCCTACCCATTCCTTCAACCTCTGGACGGTCTACGATCTTCCCAAAGGTTTCCAGGTCGGGCTCGGCGCAAACTATGTAGGTGCGCGCACAAGTTCCACGAATGTCGCCCGCATGCGCACCGCGGATAGCTACGTCACACTGGATGCATTGGTAGGCTACCAAATGAACGAAAATGTTAGCCTCCGCCTGAACGTCTACAACCTGGCGGACCAGGATTACATCGACCGTGTCGGTGGTGGCCATTACATCCCGGGTGCCGGCCGTTCCGCTACTCTCACTGCAGAAATCACGTTCTAATCTGAAAGGTAAATTCAGGCACTGAATTACCGACCAGCGATCAAGTCGCTCAGGCCCGCCAGATCATCGATCCGGCGGGCCTGAGTAGATTTCTAGACCTTCGTTGTTCCTTAGGCTGGAAAAGCCAGACACAACCTGCAGTTACCGAAATTTGCTCCGGCATCCGGCGGAGATATAGATCATGAAAACACTGAAAAAAATCGTATTCTGGCTGCACCTCGTAGCGGGAATATTCTCCGGCAGCATTGTGCTGGTGATGGCAGTCACCGGTCTTACTTTAGCCTACGAACGGCAGATCACCGATTGGGCGGATGATTTCAAGATTAGTGGTGAACCTACTTCTTCCTCCCTGGAAATTGGAGAACTGCTCCCTTCAACAGCTGATCCGGCGCTCTCCGGTATCCTCTTTGAAAAAGATCCTCAACGACCGGTCGCACTCAAATACGGTAGGGAAAAAACCGAATTTTACGACCCCTACACCGGCATACCACTTGGTGAAGGAAATACAGCAGTCCGGTCATTCTTCCACACAGTAGTCGGCCTTCACCGTTGGCTGGGATTGGAGGGTGCGGCGCGTCCTGTGGGTAAGACAATAGTCGGCATCGCAAACCTGATTTTCCTATTTCTGATTATTTCGGGCATCTTCATCTGGCTGCCCAAAAAATGGACAATTAAAACCCTACGATCCATCACACTATGGAAAAGAGGACTCAAAGGTAAAGCAAGAGACTGGCGCCTGCACAATGTCGCCGGTATCTGGGCAGCACTTCCACTCCTTGTAATCGTGCCCTGCGGCACAGTCATCGCCTTTCCATGGGCCAGCGATCTGGTCTACAAAATCGTGGGAGAAACGCCACCGCCGCACGGTAAGAAGAAACGCGGCCACGGGAAACCTGAAGGTCCCGCAATTGAAATCAATACCCGCTCCCTTGATCAGGCCCTAGCCACCGCAAAAGCCGAATTCCCCGAATGGCAAACCATCCAGATGGATATCCCGCCGAAGAAATTCGTAACCGTCTCCATCTCGGACATGCATCGCGGCCGCCCCGACAAACGTAGGGAAATTAGAGTGAATTCGAAATCAGGAGAAATTGAGCAAATCGAGGATTTCTCGTCACTTTCCACGGGTAGACAGGCCCGCACATGGATCCGCTGGATCCATACAGGTGAAGCCGGCGGAATGCCCGGCCAGACCCTCGCAGGACTCTCCGCAGCCAGCACCATCCTCCTGATCTGGTCTGGATTTGCTCTATCCTGGAGGCGATTCAGAAATAGAAGACGCAAGACAGCGCAGTGAATTCCGCTGGATAAGTTCTCGCAGGTCTTCGCTTTCTCACTATGAGAAAATAACAACAAGGCACACAATTCTTTGCATCGATCCCGATCATCTGCGATCCTCCCGCGCCCCTAACTCCGTGGGGGCTTCTCAGTTTCAATCTCCAAGAATTTCATGTCCCCTTCCCTAGCTATTATCGGCGGCTCCGGCCTCTACGAAATCGAATCGCTCGAAGTCATCGCTCGCCACAAAATAGAAACTCCTTTTGGCGATCCTTCTGACGAAATCATTGAGGGGAGACTGGCCGGTCGCACCGTATATTTCCTCCCCCGTCATGGCAGAGGACATCGCCTGCTGGCCCATGAAATCAACCACCGTGCAAACATTTGGGCACTGCGCTCGCTCAACGTTCGATGGGTCGTCTCAATCACAGCAGTCGGTTCCCTTCGCGAGGAAATGCCACCGCGCGATGTCGTTGTCCCGGACCAATTGGTGGATCGTACCGGCCGCGCCCACGAACATACGTTTTTCGGAAATGGAATAGCCGCCCATGTCAGCTTCGCGGACCCATATTCGGAGCAAATGCGCGATCTTCTCCTCGAAGCATCCGTTCAACACACGAACCGACTTCACAATGGCGGAATCTACACAGCCATGAACGGCCCGGCATTCTCAACCCGCGCGGAGTCCGAGATGCACCGTCAGCTTGGATTTGACCTCATAGGAATGACAAATGCAGCCGAAGCACGCCTGTGCCGGGAAGCAGAAATCGCCATGGCCACACTTTGCCTAGTCACCGATTACGATTGCTGGAAAACCGACGAAGCTGCCGTGGACGTGGCTTCGGTAATTGAAAACCTCCATGCTAACTCCTCTTTGGCCAAAGACATCATCCAAACCATCATCCCGATGATTCCGGAGGAACCAAACTGGCCGGAGCATAGCTCGCTAGCTGCCGCGATTTTCACGCCCAAGGAAAATTGGCCGGAGCAAACCAGAAAGAATCTCGAGCCGATCCTCTCACACTACGCCTAAGTATTCGGTTCCTACGATTTTCACCTCGAAATCGATAAGATCATTTACCAGATGACCTCCCAGTCGGTGGAAGAACTTCCCTGAACCATAGATGATACCCCATCGCGTCCGATCAATGCTGAAAACCGCCTGAGCCGCTGGTTTTCCTTCCGGAGTGATTCCACTGACGGCATCTAATTCGATGGGGTGCGTCTGCCCCTTGATCATCAAACCCGCTTTGATGTGAAGATTCGGCGCGCCAATGCCTGCATCAGGAATCCGCTCACTTTTCGTAATGATCAAATGAGCATCGGGGTATTTCTCAAGGTCTAAAAAGTCATCGTTGTGCAAATGCGCAACCAGAACATCGTGCATATCGGTTCCGAGTAAGTCGTCACACTCCAGACGTGCCAGATCTATCAGGAACTCTCCAGTGGTCAGGCATCCTTGTTCGAATTTCATTTTACCGTGGGCGAGACCCACAGTTCCGGTGTGTTTGTTCAGTAGATTTCTCCCCGTCCACGATAGCTTCGATGACTCCTTATCGATCAGATAAACCCCATCTCTAATAGCTTGTGCATCCTCCGCGGATCTTCCCTGTATGACATCCAACCCAGCTCTAATTGCCGCCTCAATTCCGCCTTCGAGAATGTGTATGTCTGAATAACCCGCACGGAGCATCTTCTCGAAAGCAGCGGCAGCCTCGTGGCTCTTCGAGTTTTCTCCATAAATCACAGTCAGCTTTCGCTTCTCCGGGGCCGCTTCCACGAGCCGGTCCACAAAGGACACCTCATGAACGCAATTGTTCGCGGCACCCTTCAAGTGGCACGCTTCGTAGTCATCCTGAAGGCGCACATCAAGAACCTGCACCGTGTCTTTTATTTCCAGAAAATGTTCGGGTTTCATAATGGGAGAATATCCAATCGCATCGATACGCATTTCCGCAAGCTTCCCTTCAGACTGCGTAATTCTGCTATGGTCGTGCATTTTGCAGATAAATCAATTCCATCTGTTTGCACTCATGGCTTGCGGTTGCATACAGCGTAAAGCAAACGAGGGTAGGAAGCCATTGGCACAATGGCTGCAAAAGTCTCCCGTATAGACCTATGAAGATATTCTCGAAATTTTTACTTTTGATCGCCGCAGCAATTCCCGGGGTCTCGTGCTCTCCGAACCGGCCTGCCCCGAAAACGATCTCCAGCTTTGATGCGGAACGCTACACAGGGGAATGGCATGAGATCGGACGCCTCCCTAACACCTTTGAGCGCGGTCTCGTGGCAGCAAAGGCAACCTACGGAAAAAACGCGGACGGAACAATTAGTGTGAAAAACGAAGGGTTGAAACCTTCAGGAAAAGAAACCGGAATCGAAGGGAAAGCTACTCAGCCCAAGGTGTCGGACCCAGGCAAACTTCTTGTTCGCTTCGACAGATTCCCAGCCAATCTATTTGCCGGGGATTATTGGATCCTCGATGTAAATTCTTCCTACACTCGCGCCTTGGTCGGATCACCCGATTACAAATTTCTTTGGCTTCTCTCGAAGGATCCAGCGGATGGTATTGAAGATTTCACTACCCAAATATCCAAGGCCAAAGAACTTGGATATGACACAGATTCCATTTTCTATAACCCGAAGAGGGTCAGCGAATAATCGGATGTTTTATGAAATAATTATAAATCGGGAATCAGGTTCCGGAATATTCCGGGAAGCCGAGAATGTAGCGAAGCTGGAGGGAATATTTTCCGAAGCCGGACACGATACGAAAGTAACAGTCGTAGCCCCTGAAGAGCTGGAAAACGTGCTAAAGGTAGCAGCATCCTCTGATTCAGGTGCCATCATTATCGGAGGAGGAGATGGCTCGGTTACCACTGCAGCGCGTTTCCTGAAAGATACGGGGAAACCTTTGGGAGTCCTCCCCCTTGGGACCTTCAACCTCGAGGCCAGGGATCTGAACATACCTCTCGATCCGTTCGCTGCGGCAGAGAAACTGGTTGATGCGGACATCGTTGATATCGACCTGTTATCCGTGGGAAATGAGCTCTGTCTTTGTGCGATGGTGATCGGTTTCTACCCCGCCCTCGCAAAGTCGAGAGAAGATTTCCACGGCAAATCCTGGTGGAAAAAAACTATTCGTGTGATCCACGAGGTAGCGACAGTTGCGATCAAATCGCCCGCCCTGGAATTGGAGACATCGGGACATAAGGAAGTGATCCAGCAGAAAACCCGCCTAGCAGCGTTCTCTCCTGGAAGCTATGAGGAAAATATCGGCACGCTCCCCGCCCGCGAAGACCTTTCCTCCGGCCTGCTCACTGCATATGTTTCAGCGCACCTTAGCCGTAGCCAAATGTTGAAAGCAGCATTCAAGTTCATGACCGGCACTCTGCTGGAAACTGAAAAAATGATACAAGCTGAGGCTGAAAAAATTATTATTAAGGTAGGTAGCAAAAGAACTATCCCTGCTATGATTGACGGAGAAATTATTCAGATCAAACTCCCCTGTGAACTCAGGATCCTTCCGAAGGCCCTGCGGGTTCTACGACCGAAAAAAACCTAGAAAACATGTCTTTCAGACTTCTACATTACTCGGATCCCCATTTCGGGGCTTCGGACGAAAGAGTGGCAAATGCGGCCATTCTGATTGCACAGCATCTCGAGCCAGATCTTACAGTAGTTAGCGGAGACTTCAGCATGCGCGGTAGGAAATGGGAATTTGAGGCGGCACAGACATGGTTGGCCAAGCTACCAAAACCGCTCCTTACCTTCCCTGGCAACCATGACGTCCCGGGCCTCAATCAACTCGCTGATCGCTTTTTTTCACCGTTCAGGCGTTTTAGGAAATACATCTCGGAGGTGGAAGAACCCTCGGCAAAGCTTGGGAATGTGGGAGCATTGTGCAGTGCAAACTCCTCCACCCCGTTCGGGCTACATCTCGACTGGTCACGTGGATTTTTAGGCCCTATGCAGGCGCACGCCGCCAGCACATTTTTTGCGGATCTCCCGGAGGATCAGCTTAGGGTTTTTGCCATGCATCATCCTGTTCTAGGATCCGGACAAAAGGCTCGGGCACTCGTATCACCTATGCCCATGGTCAGTTCCTTCCTACAGAGATCACGGGTGG
The DNA here is from genome assembly GCF_046736275.1 of Luteolibacter sp. AS25. Taxonomy (GTDB): domain Bacteria; phylum Verrucomicrobiota; class Verrucomicrobiia; order Verrucomicrobiales; family Akkermansiaceae; genus Luteolibacter. Next base: position 1,542,819 of record NZ_CP151837.1, on the reverse strand, counting down.
ACCTGGTTCTTGCCGGACATTTTCACCAATCGAAGACAGCACTGTTTCCCTCACCAAATAGTGACTCAAGAAGCCTGGTGGTTTCTCAGGCCCCGTCGATATGCTCCACCCGGTTGAAGGGTGAACCCAACGGCTTTCATCTGATCACACTCGAAAAGGATGCCATAGAAATTGAGCTTTGGCGTTGGGATCTCGATAGATTCAAGCCCTCATATACCCGGAGCTTCCAACTCCATGAAAATGGCTGGACCAATGCCTGAACGAAAAATCGAGAAATAAGAAAACCGGTAGCGGACTATCATCCACTACCGGCTTAAAAATGTCAGTTGGGCCGCCGTCGCTCCAAATCCTCGGTTTCCTTGAGACGTCGAGCGGTGGCCACCCCGAAATTATTACCAATCGACGGTCGGAAAGTAGCTTTCCGAGGGGGTTACACAAGTCACGTTAGATAACAGAATCAGTCGTGATCGGACTTATTGTCGATCACCTGTGCCTCGGTTGCAGTCGGACGCGTACCCGAGTAGCTGAGACCAGGGACAACCTTGCGAACCAATTTGGTGAGGCCGGACTCCGCTTCGTCCATTTCATGCTCCGCCTGTCTCATTGCTTTCTCCCAGGCTCCGGCAAATCCGGGTGCCTGTTCGCGCATCGTGCTGATGGCCATCTCCTGCATACGGAAATGACGTTGCTCGTTTTTATCAGGCTTGTTCTGTAGAGCTGCGAGAGTGACCCGTAGGTTCTCATTCTGCGTTTTCAGCTTTTCAATTTCCTTTGTGAGGGAGTCGCTACCTGTAGCGGTAATCTTGAGTTGGGTGTTGAGATGGGACTGGAGGTCCTTCATCTCACCTTCGATACGCTTGTTATCACGCTTGAGTTGCATCTTCGTGGTGATCGAGTTCTTGAGAACAAAAACCGCGAACAACAGTCCGAGAAGAAGACCCAAGACGAAAGGCTGGGTCATGAAGTTAAAAATGTCTCTGATTTCCATAAGATAATTATATTTAGAGCCTATTCGGTGGTTGCGCCAGTGTTGTTTGTTTCAGTTTGGACTTCAGCCGGCTCCTCATCACCGATCGCCTTCTCTCCCAGCAGATCGATCACTTCGTCGCTAATATCCTTTTGCTCTTCGCTGACGTAGAGGACAAATGGCACGCCTGTGTTACTATTGCCTGAGATATCCACCACACCGGTGTAGTTTTGTTCCTCGGCAATCTGCTGCGCCGCAGCATTGATTCGCTCGAGTGAACTCCTCATGGCTTCGACCATTTCCTTGTTGATACGCTTGTCCTCATCGGTCCGGAACCTTTCGAATTCCTCCTGAAGTGTTTGTGCCTCCTGACGTTTGATCTCGTAGGCGCGGACCATTTTTTTACCATTTTCGGTATCCAGCTGGTCCTTGTTTTCCTGGAGCTCCACCTGAAGGGACTGAAGGGACTGGATAGTCGTACGGAGCAGCTCCGCACGCTTATCAAGCATTACTCCTTCTTTTTGCTCCTTGATATTCCTCTGCATCTCAGCAGTCGAAGGGAGGTCGCGGTAGATATCAGTGATTCTGACAACCGCGAATTTGGATTCGGCTAAAAGGGCCGAGGTAAGCCCAAGCCAAGCTAAAGTGACAAAAAATTTCATGATTTCCGAAGCAATTTAGCTATGGCCAATTGCTTTGTCGACCTTGGACTAGATTTCGTGCACTGGCAGCGCAGCCACCTCTTCCCTGATCTTCTCAGCGAGCGGAGTGGAGAGATAACGCTCACTTGAGGAGCAACCAACCGTAACGATTCGCTTGCCCTTGAATTCCGGACGTTTGGCAATTTGCATGGCTGCATAGACATTCGCACCAGTCGAGATACCGGCAGGTAAACCTTCTTGCTGAGCGAGTGCTTGAGCGGTCGCAAATGCATCTTCGTTGGAAACAAGAATCGTCTCGTCAATGATATCGACATTCAGGTTGCCCGGGATGAAACCAGCGCCGATTCCCTGAATCATATGCGGACCAGGTTGGCCACCGGAGATCACCGGACTATTTTCAGGCTCAACCGCAAAAGTTTTCATATCGCAGCGGGATTTCAGAACCTCTGAAACACCAGTGATAGTGCCACCTGTGCCAACGCCTGCAACGAAAGCAGCTATTTCGCCATCTGTATCACGCCAGATCTCTTCAGCAGTGGTATCGCGGTGAGCCTGTGGGTTGGCAGGGTTATCAAACTGACCCGGTCCAAACGCACCTGGAGTCTCATCGAGAAGTTTCTTGGCCATTGCAATGGCGCCACCCATGCCTTTGGCACGTGGTGTTAGGACCAGTTCTGCCCCAAGCAGTCTGAGCAGAACCCGACGCTCCACGGACATGCTTTCCGGCATAGTAAGGATACAACGGTAGCCTTTGGCACGTGCCACGAATGCTAGTGCAATCCCTGTATTGCCCGAGGTCGGCTCGATGATGAGACCGCCTTCTTTCAGAAGGCCATCGCGCTCACCCGCTTCGATCATTGCTTTACCGATACGGTCTTTAACACTGAAGAGAGGGTTGAAAAATTCAGCTTTCACACAAATTTCCGCCTCGAGACCTTTGGTAATATGATTGAGACGGATGAGAGGAGTGTTTCCGATGGTCGAAACCATGCTATCGCAGATATTCATAATGTTGGATGGAGTTTTGGGTTGAAATAATTGGGGGTAATTAAACAGAGATTCTTAGATCTGAAAGTCAGAAGTACCGGAATCGAGATGCAATCCACATTCATACTTCTCTCCATTGAAGCGTGTCCCCTCGGCAGATCCGTCTTCGGAAGGCGTCGTGCTGTGCCAATCGCCCATTGTGACGTAACCCTGCTCGGCGAGCGGATGGCGCGGAAGATCATTCTGGTGAAAGAAAATATCCACCTGAGCATCCGCCCAATCCAGGATTGGATAGACTTTTAGCGTCTTCTTCTGAGCTTCTGCGAAAGTCCGTGTCTCCCTTGTCTGTGAATGAGCGCGCCGGAGCCCGCTAATCCAGACATCACGGCCTGTTTCCTGTATCGCCCTGTTCATGGGTTCCACTTTGGTAATCAATCCATACTGATCCGCGCCTTCTTTGCCCTGCTCCCATAAATTTCCCGATACAGCCTGCATGCGGGCCGCGGAAATCCTGGGATGGTATACCCGGTAATCTAGTGGGAAGCGTTTCATCAACTCCTCCGCATACCGGTAAGTTTCAGGAAAGAGGAAACCGGTATCGATGAAAACCACAGGCACTTCAGGAGCGTGCTTGTATAGTAATTCAAGCATTACGGCAGCCTGAAGCCCGAAGCTGGTGGTCGCTATCAGGCGATCCCCCAGCGTATCCTTCAAATACTCCAGACGCTGACCTGCATTCAAGTCGGAGAGCGCATCGGACAACTGGCTTACACCGTCGATCAACGGTGCATCAGAGTTGTTTCTAACAGCGTTCTTAATCATATGAGTTGTGCGCACAATTGCACGCTATGGAGCCACCGCCTCAGACGCGTGCCTCTTCTTTGATGTTTTTATGGAAATCTTTTCCTTCCGTCGTCTCGGAGACGTATCCTGCACGGATACAGAAGTCGCCGAAGCGTTCGCCTTCATTACGGTTCTTTCCGTAATCCAGGATGATAGGGCCTAAAAGCTCCTTCACTTTCTCGCCGGGGAAATTCTCGCGATACATTTTCGATAGGCGCTGCCCTGCAAAACCTCCACCGAGGTAGACGTTGTAGCAACCGGGGGAGCGACCCACGAAGCCGATCTCGGAAATATAAGGCCGAGCACAACCATTAGGGCAGCCAGTCATACGGATTGTGATCGCATCGTGACGCAGGCCGGCTTCTTCGATGACTTCCTCCAACTCACCAAGGAGCGAAGGAAGGTAACGTTCGGCTTCAGCAAGGGAGAGACCACAAGTAGGAAGGGCGACGCAGGCAATGGAGTTCAGGCGCAGCGCACTCTTCTCGTGGCTATCTTTCATTCCATATTGCTCTACCAGCTTTTCGATTTCAGAACGCTTCTCCGGAGAAACATTCGCGATAATAATGTTTTGGTTCGCAGTCAGACGAAAATCGCCCTCGTGCACTTTCGCGATTTCACGAAGACCTGTGCGCATCGGATATGTATCGGTATCAAGCACCCGACCACCCTGAATAAATAGAGTGAGGTGTGAGTTACCGTTTTCACCTTCTACCCAACCGAACCGGTCACCGTTGTCTTCGAAAACGAAGTCGCGGACAGGGCCAAGCTCATATCCCAGATATTCATTGAGCTTGTTGAGAATCCACTCCGGACCGTGGTCGTCTACGGTGTATTTCATCCGAGCATGTTTGCGTTCCGTGCGATCGCCGAAGTCACGTTGAACCATCACAACTTTTTCGGATACATCGACGACTTGGTCGACGGTGCAGAAGCCAATGATATCAGCAGTGCGAGGATAGGTCTTTTCATCGCCATGAGTCATCCCCATGCCGCCACCGACAGCCACGTTGAAGCCAACGAGCTCCCCTGCTTCCACGATCGCGATAAATGAGAGGCAGTTCGCGTAGATATCCACATCATTCGACGGAGGAACTGCGACGGTAATCTTGAATTTACGTGGTAGATAAGTCTTTCCGTAGATCGGTTCGAAATCTTCTTCGCTGGTCTCCACCTTTTCACCATCCAACCACAGCTCGTGGTAGGCACGGGTAGCAGGTGTTAAGTGATCGGAAATTTTCTGTGAAACATCCAGAACCTGCGCGTGTACATCCGAGAGGTATGGATTCGGATTGCACATCACATTCCGGTTCACATCTCCACATGCGGCAATGGTATCCATCGCAGCTTGGTTGATCTCAGCGATAGTCCGCTTGAGGTTGGATTTGATGATGCCGTGGAACTGGAACGCCTGGCGCGTGGTAAGTTTGATCGTTCCGTTTGCGAACTGAGTCGCGAGCCGGTCGGTCTCGAGCCATTGCTCGGGAGTAGCTACACCACCGGGAACGCGGATGCGGATCATGAATGAATAAGCCTTCTCAAGCTTGTGCTTGCGGCGCATTGGGCGCAAATCGCGATCGTCCTGCTGGTATGTCCCGTGGAACTTCAGCAACTGCTGATCGTCCTCACACATGGAGCCTGTGGAAAGGTCCGCAAGTCCTTCCGCGATCGTGCCGCGGAGATAGTTGCTGCGGATTTTAATCCCTTCGTTTGCTGCTAATTTTTCTTCAGCCATGGTAAAATTCTTTCTGATGTTTCGGGTTGGAAATTCTTAGTAAACGTCGCGCTGGTAGCGTTTTTCTTTCTTCAGCGCTTCGACATATTGTTCCGCTTCTTCGCGGGATTTTGCGCCATAGGCCTGAACCGTGCAGACCAAGGCTTCATGGACATCCGCCGCCATTCGGGTGGCATCGCCACAGACATAGAAGTGGGCTCCTTTTTCAAGCCATTCGTAAAGTTCTTCGCCGTGCTGGAGCATTTTATCCTGCACGTAAATCTTCTCCGGTTGGTCACGTGAGAACGCCACATCAAGCCTGGTGAGAGCGCCGCTTTTCAGGTAATCCTGCCATTCCAGCTGGTAGAGGAAATCGTAGGTGTAATGTTGGTCGCCAAAAAACAACCAGCTTTCACCCTTTGCCTCCGTAGCAGCACGATGCTCCACGAATGCGCGGAAAGGAGCAACCCCGGTGCCCGGACCAACCATGATGATTGGAGTCTCATCGCTAGCAGGTAGGCGGAAATTTTTGTTCGGCTGAACGAAAATCGGAACGCTTTCACCGGTCTTGGCTACGTCCATCAGGTATGTGGAGCACACACCCTTACGCTTGCGGCCATTCGTTTCATAACGCACGGCAGCCACGGTGAGATGAACCTCATCCGGATGAGCCAGCGGGCTTGAAGCGATTGAGTAAAGGCGAACCGGGAGCTTACGGAAAACAGAAACGAGAGCCTCCGCAGGCAGACCGTCGTGTGCGAAATCGATGATAGCATCAACGATCTCACGACCATGGATATACTCCTTGAGCTGCTCTTTGGCTCCCTCTTCCAGCAATTCCGCCAGCTTCAGCGAACCCGAAGCCGCCTGAAGCTTTTTGAGAACAGCCTTGGAAAGCGCTGTGATATCGAAGTCTTCGCGCAACGCATCAGCGAGCAGTTTCTTTCCGATTGTTTTCACTTCCACTTCCTCGGTGCCGGTCAGTTTCGCAGCATTAAGGATATCTTTGATCATCTGCGGGCAGTTCATCGGCAGGACAGCCAAAGCATCTCCCGGCTCATAGCTCATACCGCTGCCTTCAAGTGAGAATTCCACATGGATTGTCTCCTTTGCCGAACCCTCTCCATTGAGAAGAACATTGTCACCAATCTCCGAAGGAAATGGATTTTTCTTTCCGTATTCGGACGTCACAGGCGCGGGAGCGAGTCCGCCGACTACTTCAGCCGGAGCTTCCGGAGCCAGTGTGGAAATTGCTTTTTCGAACCATTCGGTGAAGGCCTCCTCGTAGTCCACATCGCAATCGGCACGCGGCGCGATACGCTCTGCTCCAAACTGCTCCAGACGTGCATCGAACTGTTTTCCTATCTCACAGAATTTCTCATATGAGGTATCACCCAGTCCGCAAACCGAGAATTTGGTTCCGGAGAGCTTCAGATCCTCGGACATGAATGACTTGTGGAATGCGACAGCTGTTTCAGGTGCCTCCCCGTCGCCCCAGGTGGATACGATCACCAGAAGATTCTTCGTTCCTACCAGATCAGCAGGAGCGATTTCGGACATATTTTTCATCACCGCCTTGAACCCCTTTTTCTTGGCCTGCTTGACCGCACGGTCAGCGAGCTCTTCGGAGTTACCGCTTTCCGTTCCATATAGAACAGTCAACTTTCCTGCGGATACAGGCGCTACGGCAGCAACAGGTGCGGCACCAGCAGCGAGATACCCACTAAGCCAGCCACGCTGGAGTGAATTAAAGCTAGAAATAAGAGAATCAAGCGACTTGCGCTGATCGGTTGAAAACGGCGAACTCTCGGGAATCATAATCCTTAGTAAATTACCTGTTTTTGTCAGGTTTCCCGAAAAATGTGCTGCCGAAGCGCCAATTATGCAACAACTATTTAGGAAAATTTGGCGGGGGCTTACTGGCCAAATAGTTCTCCCCAGCAGTATTCACCGAATAATTTCCTCATGTGTAACTGAGATGTCACCTCACCCGAAAGGCAAACTCCATGATACAGGTGGTAGATTTCTTGTGGTAATCCATACCCCATGCTAGCTCTACGGTAGAAAATCCATCGCGGAAGCAGTCCAAAGGACCAGCGCTGGAGATTCGCCCAAAGTTCATCGATATTTCACCCATGCCCTCTGTTCATGTTGCCTTAGCTGACCGCTCTTACCCGGTAGTTGTAGAAAAAGGATTGCTCTCCCGGGTCGCCGAGTTCCTCGCCGAGCAAAACCTCTCCCATCTCAGACCTGCTATCATATCCGATGAGACCGTCGCAGAACATCACGCACAGGCATTGTTGGATGGTTTCGGTGAAAACCAACCAACCTTGCACACCATACCTGCGGGCGAATCTTCTAAATCCCTCTCGGAAATCGAAGGAGTTTGCCGCGAAATGATCCGCGCAGGTCATGACCGCCGCTCTATCGTCATCGCCTTGGGTGGCGGCGTCGTCGGAGACCTCGCCGGTTTTGTGGCGTCAATTTTCTACAGGGGTATTCCCTTCGTTCAAATCCCTACGACAATCGTCTCCCAAGTGGATTCTTCCGTTGGCGGAAAGACCGGTGTAAACGTAGCCGAAGGAAAAAATCTCATCGGAGCATTCCATCAGCCAAAACTTGTGCTTGTGGATCCGGAGACACTCAAGACCCTCCCACCCCGCGAGTTCAACGAAGGGTTTGCAGAAGCCATCAAGCATGCAGCTATACGCGATGGCTCCATGCTGGACGACCTGATGAGCATTGATCCGGAAACGAGAGACGTCCCTGCGGACCTTCTGGCACGAAACATCTCGATCAAAGCCCGGGTAGTAGAGGCCGATGAATTCGAAACAAAGGATATCCGGGCGCTACTGAACTTCGGCCACACCATCGGCCACGGCATCGAAGCCTCTCTTCCCTACGGAGAAATCCTCCACGGTGAGGCCATTTC